>CAYOXS010000065.1:8550-21245 GCA_964407935.1 uncultured Caldilineaceae bacterium | reverse complement strand
CAGAACGGCACGACGCCCGCCGCATTGACAACCAGCTTCGCGGGCGCGCCGGCCGTCAGGGCGACCCCGGCAGCAGCCGCTTTTTTGTATCGCTGCAAGATGATTTGATGCGCCGCTTTGGCGGGCAAAGTGTGGCCAACCTGATGGAACGGTTTGGCGTGGAAGATGACGTGCCCATCGAGGCCGGGATTGTCAGCAAATCCATTGAAAACTCGCAAACCAAAGTAGAAGGCCACAACTTTGATATTCGCAAGCACCTGCTCAAATACGACGACGTAATTAACCAGCAGCGTGAAGTGATGTACGCCGAGCGGCGGCGCATTCTCAGCAGCGCCAGCCTCAAAGAGAGCATCCAAAATCTCATTGATGACAAAATTTCTGAGCTGGTCAACACCTTTACCCCCGGCGACTTCCCCGAAGGTTGGGACCTGGCCGCGCTGCACAGCGAAGTTCGCAGTATCATGGCGCTGCCGGCCACACTCACCTCCGCCGAGTGGAGCAACCTGTCCCGCGAAGAAATTGAAGATGCCCTGCTGGATTTGGCCGACAAAAATTATGAGTCGCTGGAGCAGGAAGTTGGCTCTGAACAAATGCGCGAGCTGGAACGGCGGCTGATGTTGCGCGTAGTTGATACGTTGTGGGTGCGCCACCTGACCGCCCTCGACGCGCTGCGCGAGGGCATTGGCCTGCGCGCTTTTGGCCAGCAAGACCCGCTGGTAGCCTTTAAAAAAGAAGCGTTTGAAATGTTTGGCCAACTGCGCGAAGCTATTAAAAATGACGTGGTAAAAACCATTTTCCACGTAACGGTGGTCCGGCAGGCCGAAGCGCCGCGCCCCAAAAACATCCAGGCCATTCACCCCAGCGCAATGGCGGCCGGCCGCCAGGCCGAAACGCCGGGCGCAACCAACCAGCCGCCGGCGCCGGTACGGGTTAACAAAACGCCGGGCCGCAACGATATGTGCTGGTGCGGCAGCGGCAAAAAATACAAGCACTGCCACGAAAAACTGGATCGGGCCGGCGCTAACGGTGGCGAACAACCTCAGGAAGCGGCCGCCGGCAAAAACGGAGGCAAGCGGAACAAGGCGCGTTCGCGGCGCTAGCAACCAAAACCCGCAGGATTATTTCTGCGGGTTTTATTTAATCGCCCACAATGGTATATTTTAGCCATTGCATTCTGTTGCAAATTACCGACAATAATGATAAGATGAAATTGTTAAATTTCCTCCGGGCCACTCATAATACACACAAGTATCTAACTGAGACCATGCATCACAATCTATCCCCTTGCAAACAAACGGTAAATCCAGATGATACGCCGTCAGCGTTCTATTTGATTTAAGGAGGGTACGGCTTTGGCATCAAATGGAGATGATTTCACCGCCCGTTTAATGGACGATATGGACCCTGTTCTGCTTGACTTTGTTAAAACCAAAGTCAATTCGTTCATTAAATGGGACCTTGTTCGATTCTTCCATGAAAACCCGCATACCGCAGATACTGTTGAAAACATTGCCAAATACGCCGGTCGAAATGTAAGTGCTGTGGAACCAGAGCTTGAAGATTTGGTTGAAAATGGTATTATGACCAAAACTCAACTGAACGATACCACCATTTTTACCCTGGCCACCGACGACGAAATGCGCAACCTGGTTGACAAATTCATTTTGGCTTGTGAAGATCGACATTTTAGAGTCAAAGCGGTTTACCACATCATTAGAGGAATGCGCTAATGGATCGGGTAAAAACGGGCATCACCGGTTTGGACGACATGCTGGGCGGCGGCTTTTTACCCAAAACCGCCAATCTGGTTGAAGGCGCGCCGGGCACCGGCAAAACCACGCTGGGTATGCAGTTTATTTACAACGGCATTACCCAATTCAACGAACCAGGCATCATCATTACGTTTGAGGAATTCCCCAAACAATATTATTACGATGCCGCCGCGTTTGGCTGGGATTTTCAAGAGCTGGAAAAAAAGGGCCTGCTCAAAGTTATTATGACCAGCCCAGAGGTGAGCAAACTGGGCGTTGAAAGCGTTGGCGGGTTGCTCAGCCAGCATATCCAGCAAATGGGCGCGCGGCGCATTGTTGTTGACAGCATCACCCATTTTGGCCGGCTTACTCAGGACCCCATCGAGCTGCGCAGCCTGGAATTTAACTTCATCAACGCCCTCAAACGAGAAGATTTAACCTGCCTCCTCACCCGTGAAAGCCCGGTTCTGTTGGGTGAAAACACAGAAGATGCCGGCATCGGGTTTATTGTTGACTCGTATATTGTTATGCGTTATGTGGAAATTGAGTCGGCCATTCGCAAAGCCCTGTTTGTGTTAAAAATGCGCGGCAGTGACCACGCCAAAGATATTCGGCAGTTTGATATTGTGGCGAATGGACTGGAAGTACAGGCACGATTTGAAGGCCAGGAAGGCATTTTGAGCGGCAGCCCACGCCGTATGGCAGACTCCTTTGTAAAAGCATTTGTAAAGCGCTAACTTTGCCCAACACAGAATTTCATGACTCTAGCCAGCGGTTTTATAACCTTCTACACGTGGGCGTTTGTTTGTATAATTTTGTACTTTTTATTTGCAATTGCCCGCTTCTATCAAGAAAAATCCGGGCAGCGCTCTTATTACGCCCTCTACCTGATTGCTATTGGCCTGTACAGCCTGGCCGCCATCAGGTATATCTGGCTATCGCCGGTAATCATCGGTGATCTCTGGGGCGATTCGCTCCGGTTTGCGGCCGGGGCTTTGGTCATCGGCTCGGCCTATTATTTGTTAAAGTTGATGATTGGCAGGCGTTAAATGGAGTATCTGGCGGTGCTCGGCACGCTGGCTGTAATTTATCTGCTCTACATCCTGGCCAGATTATCAGAACGGTTAGGCTCGGTTGAAAAAATGGCCCCGCTGTACCGCTATTACTACGCCGGCGCCGGTTTTATAACAATTGCCCTGGTAACCCAGATTGTGACGGCCCGCGCCGAGTTGTCATCCGGCAGCGCTCCCGCCTGGCTGTTTTCTACCTGGTTTACTCTTGTGCTATACCATCTGCCCATGGCCATTGGCGTAACCATCGGCCTGCTGGTTTCGTGGCGATATTGGAGCTGGTTAATTACTCACCAAGAAAAATAACTCTGCAACTCTTATGGTACAGGTAGCAACTGCTCACAGAAAACGTGATCTGCGCACCACGTTGTTTAACATCCCCAAAATTGACCTTCATCGTCACCTTGAAGGCAGTTTGCGCCTGTCTACCCTGGCCGAAATCGCCCACGAACACGGCGTCGATTTGCCCAGCCTCAGCCTTGAAGAACTGCGCCCCTACGTGCAGGTAGTTGACGACCCCCCCGATTTTTTGAGTTTTCTGGCCAAATTCAGATTATTGCGCCGCTTTTACTCCAGCCGCGAAGCCGTTGAACGCATTGCCTATGAAGCCGTGGCCGACGCCGCCGCCGACAACGTGCGCTACCTTGAACTCCGCTTTAGCCCGGTGGCGCTGGCGCTCAACCAGGGCTTTGATTTTGAAGATGTGGTCGATTGGGTGATTTTGGCGGTGAACCGCGCCCAGCAGGAGCACGACATCCAGGCGCGGCTGATTGTGCTCACCAACCGCCACGAGCCGCAGTACGCCCCGCAACTCGCCGAAATCGCCATTGACCGCAAGGATAAAGGCATTGTCGGGCTGGACCTGGCCGGCGACGAAGTGAACTACCCCCAGTTAGACCCATTTGAAGCCTCCTTTAAAAAAGCCAAAGTGGCCGGCCTGCATATTACCGTTCACGCCGCCGAAGCCGGACCGGCCACCAACGCCCGCGACGCCATAATTAAACTTGGAGCCGAACGCATTGGCCACGGCGTCCGCATCAGAGAAAACATTGCCGTGATGGACCTGATCAACCGCGAGCGGATTACGCTGGAAATCTGCCCCACCAGCAACCTGCAAACCGGCACAATTCCCCGCCTAAACCAGCACCCCCTGTTTGCCTTTTACCAGCTTGGCATCCCCGTAACCATCAACACCGATGACCCCTCCATTTCCAACACCACCCTCACCGATGAATTTTTGGTGACCACCGGCGGCGTTGGTGTGCCGTTTAAAGCCCTGTGCGACATGATTATTAACGCTGCCCAGGCCGCCTTTCTCCCCGAAGCCGAAAAACTGCGTCTGCTCGACTGGTTTACCAAAGCGCTGGCCCCTTACAAAAGTGGCGCCATGCTGGCCGAATAATCCCACGCCAAACAACAGAGGTGATCTATTGCCCTATTTGCAGAATCTGGAATTCCACATTCTAAGTGATGGCTTTTTTATGGCCGATGGCGGCGGCGCGTTTGGCCTGGTGCCGCGCGTTATCTGGGCCGATCTGCTCGCGCCGGACGACAAAAACCGGGTGCCGTTTGCTTTAAACTGCCTGCTGATCAAATCCGAAGGTAAAAACATTTTGGTGGATACCGGCTACGGCAGCAAACTAACCCCCAAAATGAGCCAGCTACTGGGCATTAGCCGGCCCAACGGCGGTTTGCTGGATGACCTGGCCCGCCACGGGCTAGCCCCAGCCGATATTGATATTGTCATCAACACTCACCTGCACGCCGACCACTGCGGCGGCAACACCCGGCTGGCCAGCGACTCGGCCGCGCCTACCTTTCCCAACGCCGTTTACTATGTGCAGCGCCTGGAATGGGCCGACGCCATTGCCCCCAACGAGCGCACCCGCGCCACCTACCTGCCGGAAAATTTTGTGCCGGTTTTCAACCGTAATCAGTTTAACCTGATCAGCGGCAACACTACCATCACCGGCCAGGTGCGCACCGCCGTTACCCGCGGCCACACTCGCGCGCACCAAATTGTCATTTTAGAGGATGGCGGCCAAACCGCCGTGTTTGTGGCCGATATGAGTACCCTGCACTACCATTTGCAACGGCTGGCCTGGGTAACCGGCTATGATGTCGAACCGCTGGAATCGATTGAAACCAAACGCTACTGGCAGGAGTGGCTGACGTATCGGCAGGCGCTGGTTATATTTCAGCACGATACCCAGATTCCTACCGGGCGGTTGGTGGCCGATGACAAAGGTTACAAGGTGGAACCGGCCTAACTTCTTTCCCACTCCTTAATCGATTGTTTGATCAGGTCTTTCACTTCGGGGTCTGGAATCTCTTCCGGGCTGCTGTAGGTGTGGCCGTTAACAATAATGTTAATGCCGCCGTCGGGTTTGGAGGTAATATCAATTTTAACCGGCCCGGTGGGGGGAGAATATCGCAGCCGGTTTTGCACAATTTCGTTAATTTCATCGGCCAAATTGATGGTTGGAATCCGCGCCCCCACCGTTGAAGTACGGCCAAAACCAAACATCCCTTTGGGTTTGCTGCTAACCGGTTCTGGCTGCCCCAACGGATTGGCCGCCAGTGACGCCCGAAACGCGGCTTCTGCTTCCGGTGGAGGCGGCGGCACCAGCGGTTCCGGCTGTGGCGGGCGGGCTTTGGCCGGCTGGCTCCGGCCCGGCGGGGCGGGCGCTTCGCCAAGCTGGTCTTTGGGGTTATAAACCGATTTCATCCCGGCCGGGGTAACAATAACTCCGTTGGTAAACGCCAGCAGATGAGCCGCCACATGCAGCACAAACTGGCCAATTTTGCGGTCGGTAATATCGGCCAGTTTGGCGTAACGTTGGCCGGCAACTTCTACCACAAGCTGGCCGCTGCCCGGCTGGCGCAGCAACCGCAGCAACTCCTCCGGCTCGGCAGCAACCGGCGCTGCGAGTAGCGCTTCCTTTGGCGCGGACGCGGCTGCTTCTGCCACCGATTTTTTTGCCGGCAGCGGCGCGTCGCCCGGCGCAACAGACAGGCTGCGTAACCGGTCAAGCCCGGCCAGGTTATCGCTGCCGGGCGCTGGCATTGCGGCCGGCTGTTTTTCAGCAACCGGCTCACGCACCGGCTGCGCCGGGGCATCCTCTTTAACTGGCAACCCCAACTTCATTTTTGATTTTTTGTTGCGGCGGGACAGGGCAAAAACAATATAGCCGCCCAAAAGTAACGCTGCGCAGGCCGGTACAGCCAACAAGCCCAGCAACGATCCCATTGGTGCGTCGCCTAAAAATTGCTGAAGATCCATCACTTTACCCGGTTATAGTTTTACTTGCCGCAAATAAGCGGCGCTGTCTTCTGGAATGGAAGGGTTAATAAAAATGCCGCTGCCTAATTCAAAGCCGGCGCTACGAGCCAGCCGCGGCACAATCGTTACATACCAGTGCATGTAATCATTGCTGATTTCTTTGGCCGGCGCGGTTCTGATAATCAAATTAAAGGCGGGATCACGCAAGCCCACGTACAGCCGGCGCAGTACATCGCGCAGCACTTGCGCCAGATCGCTCAATTCATCCTCCTGTGAATACAAAAAACTGACGCTGTGTTTGCGCGGGATGATCCAGATGTGAAACGGCGCCGGCGCGGCGTACAGCACAAAGGCCACAAAATGTTTGCTTAGCGCCACCAGTCGAACCCGGTTTTTGACTTCGTCCTCCAACATGGCGCAGTAAACACAGTGGCCGGTATCATCAAAATACCGGCGCGCTTCTTCAATGCGGCGGCGGATGTCGTTGGGCACAACCGGCAGGCCAATAATCTGGCTGTGCGGGTGGCGGAGCGACGCGCCGGCCGCCGAGCCGTGATTTTTAAAGTAGATGACCTGCTCAATCCGGTCATCTTTTTGAATATTCCAGCCGCGCCAGTACAGGGTTTGCAGAAAAACCTTGATTTCTTCCGGCTTCATCAGGGCCAGCGTGGTGTTGTGCCGCGGATGCTCAACCACCACCTCGTGGTAGCCCACGCCGGTAATACTGCGATGCACCCCATCAAAGGTGCGGGTAACAATGCCCTCCTGCGACAGCGCCGGAAATTTATTGCCCACTACCCGGGTTTGCCACACGCCATTATGGGCCGGCACGCGCTCAATTTCCAGGTCCGTTTCCTCGTTGCCGGGGCAAAAGGGACAATTAGGGTCGTAAAAAAGCTGCGTTTCGGTGATAACCGGCTTGTGCTTTTCAATGTAAGCATCGGGCCGTTTGGCCCGCTCAGTAGCAATGATGACCCATTCTTTGGTTGCCATGTTTTGTCGGAGTTCGGCCATAAGTCTATTCCGGGTGGGAACTTATTGATGCGCCAGTAAAGTGACAAACTCGCTCATAATCATAGCCGTAGCACCCCACACTTTATGCCCATACACCGAAAAAAATGGAACCCGTCGCTGGCCATATTTTTCAAACTGCCAGATTTCTTCCTGCTGAAAGGTGGGGTCAAAAAACAGGCGCAGCGGAGCTTCAATAATTTCCGCCACTTCACGGGGGTCCGGCCGAAACGTGGGCCGGCGCGGGCAAAAGGCGACAAACGGGTAAATGCAAAAGTTGCTGGGCGGAGTGTACAATGTAGAAAGCTGGCCAATAATGGTGATATTTTCCGGGGGCACGCCGATTTCCTCAAATGTTTCGCGCAGCGCCGTACTTTGCAGGGCTTCATCGCCCTCACGGCTGCCGCCCGGCAGGGCAATCTGGCCGCTGTGAACGCCGGGGTACTGCGGCCGGCGGATGAGCGTCAGAAACGGTTCGGTGCGGCCATCAACCTGAGCCGGGTACAGCAGCAGCAGCACGCCCGCCTGCCGGCAGTTGTTGGGGATGGGCCAGCGGTCAACCGCGCCGGCCGGAGAGGTGGGCGCCATTTTCTTTTGGCCGGCCATGCCGGGCAGCGGGCGGGCCAACGCCTGTTGAATATCGCTAACGGTGAGGATAGTTGGCCCGGATAAACTCATCGCTCCCCTTTGATTTCTGCGGCTAACTGGTCAAAAAACTCAACCATCACCCGATGGCGCTGCTCGGCGATTTTTTTGGCGGTGGCCGTAAAAAGTTTGTCTTTTACTTTGGCCAGCTTCTGCCGAAACTCCTGCAGAGCGGTGTGCTCGCCATCATCGGTGTCTCGCCACAACGGCTGGTTAAAGTGACCGCCAAAGGCAAAGGCCCGGGCCACCCCAATCGCGCCAATCGAGTCGAGTTTGTCGGCATCGTACAAAATTTTGGCCTCGAGGGTTTGCGGGGCGCAGCCGGTTCTAAACCGGTGGGTTTCGATGGCGTGACAAACGGCCAACACAAATTCGGGCGGGCAGCCGTCGTCCTGCAAAAATTTTTTGGCCCGCCGCGCTCCCTCCAGCGCATGATCCACCCCGGTGCGGGTCTGGTCGGCGCGGGCAATATCGTGCAGCAGCACAGCCGTGTTCAAAATCTCCAGATTGGCCTGTTCGGTCCGGCCTATAAACTGGGCGGTGGCCCATACGCGCAGCACGTGGTCAAAATCATGCGCGACATCATTTTGGTAAAGCGGCCGCACCCGCTCAGGCGTGAGCAACACGCTGTTCCTCGGCGCTGCGGGCTTTGGCTTCAACCATTTCTTTAAAGCGAGAAATATTCTCGCGGGCAACCTGCGGGTTGCTAAACTGTTCCAGCACAATATCAGCCAGCAGTTCAATAAAACTGTTGGGCGGGGTGTACTCTACCAGCACGCGAAGGGCCGTGCTGTTGGCCCCGGCCGGGCTGAGGGTGATGGTCCACAAACTGTCAACATCGCCGGTGGTTTTGGTAATCAGCGTGTCCCGGCTCTGCTCCAGCACCTCGCTTTTGCCGTTAAAGCTGAACCGGTTGAATTGATAGTGCCATTCGTAGGTCATCCCGCTGCCCCGGCCCTGCACATTGGTGACAGCGCCGCTAACAGTAGCCCAGGCGGGAATATTTTCAACCTCATTGAGGGCATCCATAACAAGGGTCACAGGAGCCTTGATAACCGCTGTTTGTTCTACGACTGGCATTGTTTTCTCCTTGATCTGTTATTTCAGAGGGGCTGACTCGGATGGATGGTGATAGCCAGACTAAAAGTATTATAGCATAAATTCCGCATCTTGGTTACGCCAGGAGGGAGACCACCAGCCAGGCCACCCCACCGCCAACCAGCAGCCCGGCCAGCACATCGCTCACATAATGAACGCCTACCGCAATCCGGGCCAGGGCGATGGCCAGCGCCACCACCACCAAAATAGCGCCAACCAAAGGGTAAAAAAAGAGCGCCGCCAGGGCAAAGGCAATGGTTCGAGCGGCGTGACCGGAGGGGAAACTGTACTTATCGTACTGAAAGGTAACAAATTCACCGGGCAGAACAGGGCGGCGGCGGCGCACCGCAAACTTAATGCCGGTGACCACCAGCATGGTTACCAGTACGGCTACCGCAGCGATGATTGCCGCATGCCGCACCTGGACACTGCCCAAAGGCCAGCCCAGCCCATATTCGGCCAGCAGCAGCCCAAACACATTGGGGCCATCGCCCAGGTGGGCCAGCAACCGCGCCCGCTGCCAGCCCACCGAGTGGGTTGGCAGCGCCAGCCGGCGGGTTATTGTGGCGTCTAATTGGGTGAGTTGGCTCACAATTTACACCTGGCTGGCTACCTGTTTTTCCAGTTCTGATTTGATCATGGTGTACTGCGCCGGTTTATCCAGATCCATGGCCAGTTCGGCAAATTGGGTATCGACAATGCGGGCATCGAGCCGGGTTTTGCGCCCGGCATGCTGGCCAAGTTCCTGCATGGTCACTCGCCGGAAAAGAAAGCGGATCAGAAAACCAATCCCGGCCAGCCGCATTTGGGCCAGGGTGTTTTTGCGCACCCCAACCAGACTCCGGGCCAGATCGATGTTGCCGTTGGCCGCGTTGACATCCACCAAAAACGCATCGCCGCCACAAATACGGCCATCTTTTAACGGCACATAGGTACGTTTTGAGTCGGGAAAGCGGGCTTCCATTGTAGCTTCTTCAACCACGGCGTAATACAAATCGGCGGATTGATCGCCGCATTCGGCCAAAAAGCCGCGCACAGTTGCCGGCGTTACCAGCGGAATATCCGACGAAAACACCAGAAATTTTTCAAGATTTGGGTTGAGTTCCTGCAATTTGGCCATGCCGGCAAACAGGTTATCGATCAAATTGCCCCGCGAATCGATGAAATGGAGATTTTTGAGCGGCAATTCCAATTCGTGGGGCTGCAAGCCCACCACCACAATATTATCGACCACGCCAGAAGCGGACAGCGCGTCAATCACCCAGGCAATCATCGGCTGGCCCGCCAGGGGAATTAATGCTTTTTTCTCAAATCCGGTTTGTTGAAACAGCGGGTCGTCGGCGTTGAGCCTGCCGCCGGCGGTGACAATTGCATCCATTGTGCCCTCCTTGTGGGTAGTTAATCCAGATACCCCTGGGCGCGGAGCCAGGTTTCGGTGCGGCGCATCCCTTCGGCCAGATTTACGGCCGGCGTCCAGCCCAATACCTGCCGCGCTTTTTGATTGCTAAAACTGTTTTTACTACGCAGCGCGTTGACTGCGCCGCGGTTAAGGCCGGTTTTTTGGCCGCGCAGGCCGGCTTTTATTTCGTTGCCCAGCGCCGCCAGCCATGCCAGCGGATACGGCACGGACGGAAACGACTCGATGCCGAGCATGCGGCCGTACGCGCCAAAAAAATCGCGCCACGGCACCGGCTGATCGTCGGTTAAGTTGAGGGCCTGCCCCACGGCGGCATCTGCTTTGGCGCACAAAATCAGCCCATCGACCAGATTATCAATGTAAACGGGTTTGCACAGATAGCGCCCGCCATCAACCAGCACCATTTTACCGGCTTTGATAACCTCCACGGGCCGCAGCGTAAATTGCGGCGATCCCAGCCCGTACACCTGCGAGGCCCGCGCCGCCACAACCGGCAGGCCGTGCTCGCGCCAGGCGTTAAAAACCACGGCCTCGGCCTCTATTTTTGAGTCGGCGTACAGGTTGCCACGCCGGCGGGGCGGCGTTTCTTCCGTAATATCAAACTGCTGAAGGCTGCCGTACACCGCGCACGAACTGACATGCACCAGCCGCCGCACCGTGCCGGCGGCCACCGCGGCATCAACCACGTGCTGCGTGCCGGCCACGTTAACCGCCCACACTTCATCGCGGCGGCCAGCCTCGCTAACCCAGGCAGCGGCGTGAAACACTAGCTCACAACCGGCCAGCGCCGGGGCCAGAGTTTCGGGCCGAGTGATGTCGCCGGGGACAAGCTCAATGCCAAGCGCGGCCAGGGGCGCGGCTTTGGCCGGGTTGCGCACCAGCGCCCGCACCGTAACGCCCTGTTCTGTGGCCAGGCGTTTAGCCAGCCGCCCGCCAATAAACCCGGTTGCGCCGGTAATCAGGGCTGTTTTGCCAGAAATGTCCATGATTGGCTCATTTTACTCCACCGCGCCCAAATAAAAAAACCGCTGCCGGGGTTGACAGCGGTTGGCAGCCGGGGGCGGCTATCGCCCCAACGCCGTGAGCATCTCCTCGATGCAGGTAAATTTGAGCCGGGGCCGGCCCAACGCTTCGCCGCGAGCCACCTCAAGTTCATCGAGTTTGAGCCAATCGGTAAATGAAAAATAGTGGGGTTGGTGTTCTTTAACAAATGCTTCGGCGGCTTGAGGGTTGGGATACGCCGGCTCAAAAATTTTGCCGTCGGCCAAATCTTCCAGCATGCAGGTGACGGTTTCCAGGGCATCGGGCTTGTTGGTGCCAATAACACCGCTGGGGCCGCGTTTGATCCAGCCGGCGGTGTACAGGCCGGGTACAGGCTCCTGGGTGTCGGGGTCGATCACCCGGCCTTTTTCATTGAGAATAACACCCCAACTTTCGTTAAACGGCACGCCGGGCAGTTTGACGCCCCGGTAGCCCACCGAGCGAAAGACCAACCCAACCGGCATTTCTTCAAAACGGTCGGTGGGTTTGGGACGCAGGGTACCGGCATCGGTAGCGTACAACCGGTTGTGAACCAGCTTCATGCCGGTGATGCCCTCGGTTTCAGTGCCGTACAACTCCACCGGCGATACCAAAAAACGCAGAACCAGCCGCCGCGTTTTGCCGGTTTGGGGAATGGGCCGGGCGTAACTCTGAATAATTTCCACCTTTTTTACGGTGGTGCGATCGTTGCTGGCGGCCAACGCCTTTTCACTCACGGGGTCCAGTTCGGCTTCATCCGGCGGCACGTAAATTTCGGCGTCTTCCATTTCACCCAGTTCTTTGATTTCCGGGTTAGTGAAGGCGGCCTGGGCCGGGCCGCGCCGCCCCAAAATGTACACCTCTTTGATTTTACTGTGGCTGAGCGCCTCGAGGGCGTAATCGGCGATGTCGGTTTTGGCCAGCTCGGTGGGGGTGCGGGATAAGATGCGGGCCACGTCCATGGCCACGTTGCCCACGCCAACCACCGCCGCTACTTCCTGCGACAGATCAAACTGGTAGTCGCGAAAATCCGGGTGGCCATTGTACCAGGCCACAAACTCGGTGGCCGGGTGGCTGCCGGGCAAATCTTCGCCGGGGATGCCCATTTTGCGGTCAGATTGAGCGCCGGTGGTAAAAACAATCTGGTGGTAAAACGTGCGCAGGTCAGCGAGGGTGACATCGCGGCCAAATTCAACGTTGCCGTAAAAGCGAACATTGGGCTGATTGGCGGTGCGCTCAAACGCTTTGGTCACCGTTTTGATTTTTTGGTGATCGGGCGCTACCCCAAACCGAACCAGACCGTATGGCGTGGGCAGACGGTCAAAAACATCAATTTCAACGGACAGGTCATTCTGTTTCAGCAGATGATCGACGGTGTAAAAGCCGGTTGGCCCGGCGCC
>CAYOXS010000065.1:2338-8450 GCA_964407935.1 uncultured Caldilineaceae bacterium | reverse complement strand
CGCACGGTTTGCGACGGGCCAATCGTGACGACGTTTGTACCTTTGGTTGCCAATATGCTTTTAACGTTCATATAGCCTTTCCTCCTCGAAAAGCTGACTATCGACACAATTTTTATAATACAAACAGGGCGCTGGTAAGTAATAATTAGGGGAGGTAAAGTAAAGTATAAGTTTTTTCAATATAAAAGTCAATAAATTTTTGGGGCGTGTCCGACACTTTAGGAGGACGGGGGGTGTCGGGGGTATCCCCCCAAATCCCCCTGTGCTTTCCAAAAATTTTAGACGCACCTAAATTCTTGGGACGGTTCCAACGGATTAATCAATCAATTCCAAATTGACCCAGGGGATAAAGTGGACATCGTTGCCCAATTTCACAAATGCGCCGGGCGACAAAATTCCAGCCTCGGTGAGCTGCGGCTCGGGCGGGATCAGGTCGATGGTTCCGCTGGCGCCCAGCAGCCGGCCCTGAATTACCCGCACTTTGCTGCCGCGTTCGGCGCTGGCTTTTTCTTTTTTGGGGGCGGGCGGCAGCCCAACGTAGCCGCCGCGCGTGGGCAGCGGAGCCGGAGCCAGAATTACCGGCGGCAATTCCGACAGCGGATTATCCGGGGTAACCGTTAGCCCCGGCGTTTGGCCGCGAATAGAAACCTCGCGGCGGGTGAGCTGGGTGAGCAGCCCAAACGTGTACGGCGACATCGGCGCGTCGCCAAAGCCTTCGGTGGCCACCACCCGCACCCGCACCGGCGGGTTCAGGTGCAACAGCGCCGCCGGAATACTGCCAACAATGATGCCGCGCACCTGCCAGTCATCGGCTTTGCGCAGAGTATCTTCATCCAGCGTGCGCCCGCCCAGCACAATGGTTTCTTTGGCGTTTTCACCCAGATTGTCCAGCGCCAGCGCTTCGTACGGGGCGTTAACCAGCCGCTGCAAGCGGCCCACCGCCTCGCCGCCAAAGCCGCAGGCGGCGCTAACCGTGGCCCCGTCCGCCTCGATGACCACGCCGCGGTTGCCCAGCAGCCGCGTGACCACTCCGCTGATAAAGGCCTGAATTTCGGTGACAAACCGCTCGGTTTCCAGCAAAATCCAGCCGGGGCCAATTGCCGCCACATACCCCGCCGCCGGCGCGCGCACCGATTTTTCCAGCAGCGACACCCCGCCGCGATACGCCGCCAGTACAGTGTTGGGCGTCACTGCATCGCCGGCCTCCACCCGCAGCACCTCGTCCATATCCAGCTCAACCTGTCCAAACTGCCGGGTCAGGTCGATGACTCGATACCCGCCGGGCCGTTCGGCGCGGGCCACCACGGTTAGCGCGTTCACCGCCTCGCCGGGGCTAACCAGCAGCTCGCCGGGCACCGGCAGCATGCGGCGGACGCTGATGCGATTATTGGGATTAATATTAATGGACGGGAGGAGCATAACTCACATTCAACGCTTTCAACCACTGTTTGAGCTGTTCCTGGCGGCGGGCATCATCTGGCGGCAGTTTGAGCGGCCGGCCGCGGGCATCGATGATGATGCCCAGCAAACCGCCCTCTACCCGGGCAATCGCGCCGCGTCCCGGCTGGCCCAGGCCAATATCAAACTGCCGCGAAGGCCGGATTTCCACCGTTGCCTTGTCGGTGGCGGCCAGCGGGATGGTTTCGATCACGCCAAAGGGTATCTGGCGGTTCTCAACCGACCCATCGGCAAATGTTACTTTTATTTTGACGGCTGTTTTGCCCGGCGTACCCTGCCCCGCCGGGGCGATCACTGTCCCCAGGTTGAGAAACGCGTCGTGCCGGGCCACCTGCACGGCAGCCACCGGCTCAACCGCGGCAATAGCTCCCAGCAAATTGACCACGCCGCTGCGGTCCAGTGCCAGCCGGGTTACGCCCCACGGCTCCAGCCCATCGATCAGCACCATCGCCGCGTGGGCCGCGTGCGGCGCGCCGGTGAGCGTGCGGCCCGCGCCAATAATCATATTCCACTGGTGTTCGGGCAGGTCGTGTTCGGCTTGCCGGGCCACCAACCGCAGCGCCTCGCGGGCAACGGCGTGGTCTACCATCAAATCTTCGGGACTGGTGGGCACGGTGTTGGGGTGCAGGCTTTTGTTCAAAAGCTGATGGTACAGCTCGTCTTCCGCCAGCTCAAACGGCAGCCAGCGCCGAACCTGGCGCATGGCTAGCTGGCTCAGCAGCGGTGACAATCCCTGCCCCAGGCCCACATCGCTGCGCACGGTGGTATCGAGTTGGCCCTGGTAACAGGTAGAGATCACACTGCTGCGGCTGCCCAGGCTGGCTCCCAGCACGTTGATGTCCCGATTTTGGCCCAGAAAAGCCACCAGCCGTTCAAAAGATTTATAGGCCGGCGTTACCCCGTACTGCGACCAGTTTTTGAGCCGGTCAAAGCCGGGCAGGGCCATCATTTTTTGCTGCACAAAAAGCTGCTCCAGCTCCTGCCGGGCCGCCAGCAAATCTTCGCCGGCCAGCATGGGGCGGACGTTGTTCACCGATTTGAGCGCGGTGTACGACCCCAGACTATCGGCGATCTGCGGGCGCAGGCTGGCGTTGCCGGCAAATATTACAGCCGCTTTCTCTGCCATCAAGTGCAGGGCCATTGCCACAATCTGGCTCATGGCCAGCACCGGGAGCTGGCTGCCGTCATCGGTGCCGCCGGCCAGCAAAATAGCGTCCGGCTTTTCGGCTTGCAGGGCCGCCAGCAGCGCTTCGGGGCGGGAGAGGTGAGCGTTGGCGGTGCTATCCAGCGAGATGGTGCGCGTGACGTGGGTGTAGGTTCGCGCCACCGCCCGCCGGGCGCTGTTCAGACTGATGTCCTGAGTCAGGGCCAGCAGCACCGTACGCAACGGCTCGCCGGCGCTGGCCACAATCATAAAAATATCAACGCCCTGCTGCGCGGGGCTTTGCGGGGTGAGCGGCCAGCCGCCCGGCGACAATATCTGGCGGCCCACCTGCTTTTCAATAAAACGGATGGCTTCCTGCACGCCCAGGGTAATATCTTCCCACGGCGCGGCGTGCGTGCTGGGTGTTTGGCCGGTCGCCAGCAGCCGGTAACTCTGGCCCATCTGCCCAATGAGCGCGGCGGTGGTATTGGTGCTGCCGCATTCGGCCAGCAGGATGCTTTTGTAATTTGCCGCCATAACCTACCCGCCAAACAAATCTTTCAGGCTGAACAGAAATTCGAGCCGGGAAATTAGCAGCGCCACCCTGGCGCTGACCGTGTTGGCAAACAACGCCCCCAGTGTAAAAATAATCATCAGCCGGCCCATCCCGGCCCAAAATCTGACAAACCCTTCGCGCAGGCCGCTCAATGGGCCGGTGGCGCGCACGGTAAAAGTGAAGTAGAAAAAGGTGCCCACTGTGCCCAGCACAATAATGATATTGTTGAGCCAATCCACCAGCCCGGCGCTGTTTTGTTCCTGCTGGTAGTGATTGGGGTTGAGCGACAGCCCGGCCACCGCCGACATTTGTGGCAGCAGCGTGCCAAACAGCGCCCCGCTGATGGCCAGCGCCGCGCCCACACCGAGCACAAACGCCAGGGTCACGCTCCCCAGCGTGTTAGCCACGCCACTCTGCGCCGGCCGCACCTTGAAAATGAGTAAAAAGCAGAGGATCAGCGCCGGGAAGGTTTGCAGCAAATTGCCCGGCCCCAAATGAGCAAACACCTGATACCAGACAACGGTGATAGCGTAGCCAATGGCTACCCCTACAAAAATATGCGCCGCCAATTGAAACAGTAAGTTATCGCCAAAAATGTAGCTGAAAACCATCAGCGTCAGCACGGCGGCAATTAAAAGCCCAAGGGTATCCATCACGGTCTCAACTCGATTCAGCGGCGGCGGATTGCGGGGTCGATTCGGCGGCACTGCCGCCAAACAGATCCGGCGGCATCCAGCCGACAATTGTGCCCGCCGCTATCAAAATAACAATCAACAAATGGGCCAGACTCAGGCTGTCAATCATTTGCCGGGCCGGACCAACCGTCCGCCGGCCGGCCTCGATGGCTGCCGCGCCGTTGATGCCGGTGATCAACCCGTCGAGCTGCTCGCTGGCGCGATAGGGGGCCAAAAATGGTTCGGCGGCGGCGCTGGCAACGGCCAGCAAATAGCGTCGTTCAGCTTTGGGCGGCAGCGCCACCTGCATCTGCTCTATCCACCAGCGGGCGGTGGCCGGGTTGTCGGCCAGGGTTACCACCACGCCAACATCACCCATATTTTGCACATCTTCCCAACCGGTACGGCCAGCCAGCGGGAGGTTATCAACAAAATCAGCCCGGGTTGACAGGTCGGTCTCGCCAACAGCCAGTTGCCGAACCGCCGTTACCTGTCCCGGCAAATAACCCAGGTTGACTATCTGCTCGCCGTAAGTCCCATCTTTTTCAGCCAGCAGCGCCTCGATAGTCTGCTGGGCGGTGGGCGCGCCTTCCGGCTCAAGGCTGACAACGACAAGCCGCAAACCCTGCCCCGTTAGTCGCCCCAAAACAGCTTCGGCCAGCGGTTGCATTTCGCCCTGCGTGCCGGGACCGTAATCCACGGAAACCAGTGCTACCGTGCCGGGCGGCTGTAAATCGATGATGCCCAGTTGCTCGCTGATAAGCTGGCGGCGCTGGCTGTCGAGCACGTCGCTAAAGTCGCGGGATGGCTCGGTGAGCGGGCCGCCTTCGGCGTTTTGCCAGCCAAACAGCAGGGGCAGAGCCACCAGCCCCACAAAAATAAGGTACAGAACGGCGCTGGAGGCGCGCCGGATTATTTTATCCTGCAAAGAAACCGGCCGGGGCAGCGCCGCCGGCTGCGGCGGCAAGGTGGCAATTTCGTAAAACTGCTGGGCGGCCCGGGCCAATTGGTCTACGGTTTCCCCGGTTTCGGTGGCGGGGATGACCACTCTTTCTGCGGGCAACAGGGTAGAGAGACCACCCAGCATGCCGGTGGTTTCTACCGCGCCGGGGGAGGGGGGTTCTTCGCCGGTGGGTTGAACGGTATCAAGCCAGCGCCGGGTGCGGCGGGTGGCAAACGGGCTGCCGTCCGCCGGAGTAGTTGGGGCAGTAACCGGCCCAAACGGGCGCTGACCTTCGGTATCGGACGTGAATTTGAATGGTGAATCCCCCGCTACCGTGGCCGGTAGCTCCTCAGGGAGGGACTCACCCTTAGATTTTTTTGGCGAATCGCCCTCCGCCGTGGCGCTGTCCGGGGGTTTGGCCGGTGCGTTGCCCGGCGGTTTTTCGGCGCGCTGCCCGGCCGATTTTTCGAGGCCAGTCGACCAGTCCGGCGCAGTTTTCCCGGCAGACTGGCCCGGTTTGGCCTTGGGGAAAATATCAGTGTCATCAACATCTTCCAGCAGCCACGCCGGGGTTTCCAGCTCATCGAGAGAAGCAGCACCCAACCAGTCGGGAATCACCAGCTCGTCGTCGTCATCAAAATCCGGTTCTTCCGCTGCGGCGGAATCGTCGCCGGAGTCATGGTCGTCAATCCAATCGGGCGCTTCGTCTTCTTCGGCTTTGGGCGGGGCTGAAAACGACAAGTCTGCCAGCCAATCGGGCGTTTCACCATTGTCCACGGCTTTCTGGCGCGATGGTTCTGGGCTGGTTTGTGGCAGATCAAGCAGCCAGTCCGGGATATCGCTGTCGGCGTCAGTATCCGCAATTTGGTCACCTTCGTCCGTGTCCCCCGAATCAGTCAACCAGTCAGGCGTATCCGCCGCATCATCGGTCCCGTCAACATCCGTGCCAGTCTCTGACCAGTCCGAATTTTCGTCATCTGTCGCGGCCGCCGGCTTGCGCAACCCGGCCAACCAGTCCGGCATTTCGATTTCTTCATCGGTTTCGGCTTCCTCTATTTCCGTTTCGACCTCGCCCGGCAGTTCGGCCAGCCAGTCGGGGGGTTCAACCTCCTCCTCTGCGGCTTCGACCTCTGCCTCTTCCGCCTCAAGCTCGGCCACGCCGGCGAACTTGAGCCAGTCCGGTTTGTCGTCGGCTTCCGCTTCGGCGGCGGGCAGTTCGGCCAGCCAGTCCGGCATTTCGATTTCTTCGTCGGTTTCGGCTTCCTCTATTTCCGTTTCGACATCGCCCGGCAGTTCGGCCAGCCAGTCGGGGGGTTCAACCTCCTCCTCTGCGGCTT
>CAYOXS010000065.1:0-2238 GCA_964407935.1 uncultured Caldilineaceae bacterium | reverse complement strand
GGTTCAACCTCCTCCTCTGCGGCTTCGACCTCTGCCTCTTCCGCCTCAAGCTCGGTTGGCGCGGCGAACTTGAGCCAGTCCGGTTTGTCGTCGTCGGCTTCTTCCGCTTCAGCGGTGGGCAGTTCGGCCAGCCAGTCCGGCATTTCGATTTCTTCGCCGGTTTCGGTTTCCTCTATTTCCGTTTCGACCTCGCCCGGCAGTTCGGCCAGCCAGTCGGGGGGTTCAACCTCCTCCTCTGCGGCTTCGACCTCTGCCTCTTCCGCCTCAAGCTCGGTTGGCGCGGCGAACTTGAGCCAGTCCGGTTTGTCGTCGTCGGCTTCTTCCGCTTCAGCGGTGGGCAGTTCGGCCAGCCAGTCCGGCATTTCGATTTCTTCGCCGGTTTCGGTTTCCTCTATTTCCGTTTCGACCTCGCCCGGCAGTTCGGCCAGCCAGTCGGGGGGTTCAACCTCCTCCTCTGCGGCTTCGACCTCTGCCTCTTCCGCCTCAAGCTCGGCCACGCCGGCGAACTTGAGCCAGTCCGGTTTGTCGTCGTCGGCTTCCGCTTCGGCGGCGGGCAATTCGGCCAGCCAGTCCGGCTGCTCCTCTGCCTCTACTCCGGCCGGCGCAGCAGATTGAAGCCAGCCTGGCATCTCAAGCTCTTCGTCAGCTCCGGCTTCCTCCGCTTCCGTTTCAACGTCATCGGGCAGTTCGGCCAGCCAGTCCGACATCTCAATTTCTTCGCCGGTTTCGGTTTCCTCTATTTCCGTTTCGGCTTCGGCCAACGCTTCCGCCGGCAGTGTGGCTCGCAAGCTGGACATCCAGTCATTTTCATCGGTTTCGGGCGGCTCGATAACGGCTGTGTCGGTTTGGGGCGCTTCGGAAAATTCCGCCAGCCAATCCGGCTCATCATCGAGTTCCGCCCGCAGCTCTTGCTCCTCAATCAGGTCATCGGTTTCTTCAGCCGGGACGGCGCCCAAACTCGATAACCAATCAGGCATATCCGAGTCGTCAAGTGGAGTCTCAATGGCTACCGTGGCTGTGTCCGGTTGCTGCGCCACCAGCCAGTCGGGAATATCGGCTTTTCCGGCATCAGCGCCGGGCAAATCTGTAAATGGCGAACCAATCAGGGTTTCTTCCGTGTCAACAGACGGTGACTCGGCTTCGGAAATCCAGTCCGGCACTTCCCAATCGGTTATATCTACGGCGGCATCCTGATCAACCCCCTCGTCTTCATCCGCCAGCAGGGCCGCAGCTCCGACCGCAGGGGGGGCCATGTCCGACAGCCAATCCGGTATATCAAATTCCTGCGCTTCGTCCGCGGCGGGTTCCATCTCTTCGGCCTGAAGCGGAACAGCCGCCTCGCCGGTAATCCAGTCGGGGAGGTCATCAAGATCGGGTTCCGGCTGCAAATCGGCGGTTGCCGGTTTGCCGGGAGAGGCTGGCGACAGGTTATCATTAAGCCAATCCGGAATATTCAGGTCATCGTCGCCAGTTTCTTCCACGTATGCCCCGCGGCCAATCACCGGCGGAGCGGCCGGTTCAGAAAGCCAGTCCGGGATATCGTCAGGCCCGGCGCTCTCGGCGGCCGGCTCAGCCCCGATGCCGGCCAGGACGTCATCTATTGAGTCGGACCCAAACTCATCTGCCGGCGGAGTACCCCATTCCACAGAAGTTGCTACCCGGTCTGCGGGGGTGGTTGGCGGTCCCTCTTCGGCCATGTACTCCAGCAGCGCCGATAACTCGGCCGACTCCTCCGCGGGTGGCCGGACCGGCGCAGCGGCGCGGGCAACCGGCGGAAAGTCCTCCGGCTCATCATCTTGCAGGCCGATGAGCCGGCCCTCGGCTTCACCGTATTTGCCCAGGAGCATCCGCAACCAGCCGGGAACTCGTTCGGTGACTTTTTTGGCCGGGACTGCCGGTAGTTGAGCCGATGAACCAAGCCGGCTCAACTTTTTGGGTTTTTTCTGCTGTGATTTGTTTTCGTCAGCCATGTCTCAATCCGTGTATGGCCGGTCTGCGCCAAAAAGCACGCGCAAACCGGTCGCTATGGTACCCAGCGCCACGCCCAGCAAAATGCCGCGCACGCCGGCCAGGGTGGGTACGTTCAATATCCACTCTTTAATCACCGGGAATTCTGACCAGAGATAGATTCCCAGCGGAACCTGTCCAAGCAACACAATTACGGCAAACAGCACCAAAAAAAATGTTTACAGATTACGGTTTCTAAACGCTCTAAACGCCGCCGACGCCAGAAAGAGG
>CAYOXS010000064.1:7865-21533 GCA_964407935.1 uncultured Caldilineaceae bacterium | reverse complement strand
TAAGCGATTTCATGCAAAAACTGCCACATATTTCAATCGAATAGACAATGTGCCGGGTCGGCGTGTTTGGTGGAATTATTGGGATCGGTGTATTCGAAATGATCGAGATTTTTGGCAGCATTTCAACTACATCCATTACAATCCAATCAAACACAAGTATGTCAACCAGTTAAGCGAATGGCCTCACTCCAGCCTGTTTCACTATCTGGAAAATCAGGGGCGCGAATGGTTGGATGATTGCTGGCGCAGTTACCCCATCCGGGAGTTTCAGATTGAATACGATGTTTTCTGAAGGTGGAGTCCAAAACTACAGTTTTGGACTCCGTAAACTTGACTCAACTATCTGGCTGGTGCTGGCCTTTTCGGTGGTGGCCTGGGCGCCGCTGCTGACCCCGGCCTACTTTTTTAACGCCCACGATGCCCGCCACAGCGTTTTCTTTTTGGTGGAATTTGACCAGACCTTCCGCGATGGCTACCTCTGGCCGCGTTGGGCGCCGGATTTTGCTTTTGGCTACGGTTACCCGCTGTTCAACATGTACGCGCCGCTGGCCTTTTACGCCGCCGAACTGCTGGTGCTGCTCGGTGTTGGTTTTACCGCCGCCGTGAAAACCGTTTA
The DNA here is from genome assembly GCA_964407935.1 of uncultured Caldilineaceae bacterium. Taxonomy (GTDB): domain Bacteria; phylum Chloroflexota; class Anaerolineae; order 4572-78; family J111; genus J095. Next base: position 20,917 of record CAYOXS010000064.1, on the reverse strand, counting down.
CGTGCTGGCGACCATCGCCGCCGGGCTGGGCATGTATGGCTTTGCTCGCCGGTTATTTGGGCCGCCGGCCGGGCTGCTGGCGGCGGTGGTTTACATGGTTGTGCCGTTCCACCTTGTAGAAATTTACGTGCGCAGCGCCTACGCCGAATATGTCTCGCTGGCGGTTATCCCTTTTGTCTTTTGGGCCTTCACCGAACTGGTGGCCGCGCCGGGCCGCCGCCGGCTGGCCCTGGCCGGGCTGGCCTACGGTCTGCTGGCGCTCACCCATCACACCTCGTTTTTTACCTTTTCTCCGGTGCTGATGGTTTACATCCTCTACCTGATTTTGGGCAAAAACAAACTCAACGTGATGGCTTTAGCCCGGCACGCGCTGTTTGCCGCCGGAGCGGGGTTGCTCGGCGTGCTGCTGGCGGCCATTTATCTGCTGCCGGTGCTGGCCGAAACCCAGTACATCAAAGTGGAGCAGTGGACCAGCGGCAGCTACAGCTACTTGCAGCACTTTGTCTATTTTTCGCAATTCTTTGAAGAAGCCTGGGGCTACGGTTACGCCGGCCCCGGCCCGGTCGATGATTTTTCGTTTCAGTTGGGTATTGTGGTTTTTGTGCTGCTGGCGTTTGCGCTGGTGGTCAGTGTGCGGCGCAGCTACCCGCATCGCTACACGGCCATCTTCTTTTTTGGCGCGATGCTGGCCGCCGTGCTGCTGATGTCACCGCTGGCCGCGCCGGTGTGGCAGGTTATCCCCATTGCCAGCCTGGTGCAGTTTCCGTGGCGGCTGCTGGCCGTAACCGCTTTCACAATGTCGATGGTGAGCGCGGCGTTGGTGGCTGCGATACAGCAGGGGAGCGCGGGCGCAAGGGAGCAGGGGGGCACGGATGCAGGGGCGCAACTTGACCACAATTCCGCCGGCCTGTATTTGCTGGCGCTGGTGGTGGTGCTCGGCTCGGTTGGCTACACCACGCCGCAGTACACCGACATTCCCGCCTGGGCCGAAACGCCGCTGGCGGTGGTCAACTGGGACCGGGCTTCGATTGTTGACCGGGTAGGGATGGTCTCGGTCACGGACGAGCAGCCGCAAACCAGCCCAATGGAAGCGCAATATCTGGCCGGCGAGCCGTTGACCACGGCGGGTATTATCGCCGGGCAGGGGGCGGTGGAGATGCTGTACCACGGCGGCGCGTCGGACCGGATAAAGGTGACGGCTCAAACGCCGGTCACGCTCCAGTTTTACACCTACGATTACCCCGGCTGGCAGGTTCGGCTCGATGGCCAGCCGCTGGCCCATCGCCATGAGCCGCCGCACGGCCTCATCACCGTCGATCTGCCTGCCGGTGAGCACGAGGTTGAACTGCGTATGGGCAGCACCCCGCCGCGCGCGCTCGGCGCAATTTTGAGCGGGCTGGCGCTGGTTGCAATCATTGCGCTGTTGGTTGTCCCAAAATCGGTTTTTCGCCAGAATTGACAATTTGCCCTGCTCGCCCCATAATTCCCGCTTGCTGTTTATCATTGGTAATTCATAATTCGTAATTCATAATTGGTATTATGACCGAGTGTTCCGCCTGCGGCGCTGAACTTGCGCCGCACGAAATCCGATGTCCCGTTTGCGGCAAAGTGACCGCCCAATACCACCGCCAGCGACGCTGCATGCACTGCGGCACGCCGGCCGCGGCGCAGGCCAAAACCTGCATCATGTGCCACAAACCCGTGGACAGCCTGCCGCTGGACCGTTCTATTTTTAGCGGCCACTGGCTGGGCATTGCATTGGGAGTGCTGATTGTGGTTGGTATTGTGCTGAGCTTTAACCGCTACCAGCGCGGCGAAGCGGCCGCCGGCGCGCAGTTGCCCGGCACGTCGACGCCCACGGCCACGCTGACGCGCACACCCACCGGTACGCCCACCGAAACAGCCACACCAACCAGCACGCCCACGGTTACGCCCTCGCCTACGGCCACGCCGCTGATTCACGTGATCCAACCGGGTGAAACGATGCTGTTTGTGGCCCAGCGTTACGGCGTGCCGCTGAATGTGCTGCTCTCGGCCAATAAAATTACCCAGGGCGATATTCTCAGTGTGGGGCAGCAAATTGTCATTCCACCGTCGCTCACCGATACCGGCCAGCGGCCGCCTGCGCCCGGCAGCGACCGGCCGCCGCAAATGGTCTACATCATCCAGCCCGGCGATACCGTCAGCGGTATCGCCTTTGATCACGGCACCACTATCGATGATATTGTCCGCGCCAACCCGGACGAAAACCTGGATTTGATTTTTCCCGGCCAGGAAATCATTGTGCCGCTGTCAACGCCCACACCCACATCGACGCCTACCCCACTGCCCACCGCCACGGCCACACTCGGCCCCGACTACCCGCCGCCGTACCTGCTCGCTCCGGCTGACGGCGCGGTGATCAACCAGCCGAGCCTGCTGCTCAATTGGACATCGCCGCGGGTACTGGCCGAAGACGAATTTTACGTGGCCCGTGTTAACTGGCCCAACGGCGTCCAAACCGATTACTGGTTGCGCGGCAACGCCGTCCGCCTGACCAAACCGACGCGCCCGGCTGGCGGCCAAATAAGCTGGTCGGTTTCGATTGTGCGCCAATCCGGCCAATCCGCCGATGGCAAACCGGTCGGTTTCACCCTCAGTCCGCCCGGCGATACCCGCGTCTTTGAGTGGCCGTAACCCGCTTTGCCCGCGCCCCTCTTTAACGTGTATAATGCCGACATCCCCACGTTGGAGGTAAACTCTGTGACCGAATTGATTGGCAAACGAGTGAACGTGCTCGACAAAGGCTGGATTGAGCTGCAGGATATGATGGGCGACGATCTGGCCATTGTCAACGCCGCCCGCGTTTCATTTATGGGCGAAAGCAAAGGCGATGAGCAGGACAAAAAACTGCTGTTCTACCTGCTCCGTCACCGTCACACCAGCCCCTTTGAGCAGGTCGAGTTCAAATTTAGAGTCCGCGCTCCGGTGCTGGTTTGGTGGCAGTGGGCGCGCCACCGCATGTGGCATTACAACGCCCAGAGCGGCCGCTACGTGCCGTTTGAAGAAGACGACTTTTACGTGCCGGATGTCTGGCGCAAACAGTCCAAAAGCAACAAACAGGCCAGCGAGGGTGAAATCGACCCCGTCGACGCCGGTGAGCTGAGCCGCGAGCTGCTGGCCCACTACGAGCAGGGCTTCAAGTTGTACCAGCGCGCTTTGCAGGCCGGCGTGGCCAAAGAACAGGCTCGCCTCTTTTTGCCCGGTTTTTCAATTTACTACACCTGGGTAGCCAAAACCGATGCCCACAACCTGATGCATTTTCTCAGCCTGCGCGCCGCGCCCGATGCCCAGTTTGAAATCCGGCAGTACGCCCAGGCCATCTACGAGCATTTTTTCCGCCCGGCCCTGCCCTGGACAGCGGAAGCGTTTGAAAAATTCATCCTCAAAGCCGAATAACGACTCGTGATTGATACCACTCCATTTCAAGACATCTACCCGTTCCAATCTCATTGGCTCAACCTCGATGGCGTTCGCTACCACTACCTTGACGAAGGCCCGCGAAACGCGCCGGCCGTGCTGCTGCTGCACGGCAATCCAACCTGGTCGTTTTATTACCGTACCCTGATTCCGGCGCTGGCCAAAAGCCACCGGGTCATTGTGCCCGATCACATCGGCTGCGGCCTGTCTGACAAGCCGGCGGATTACCCCTACACCCTGGCGCAGCACATCGCCAATGTTGAGGCGCTGGTGGCGCACCTGTCGCTGCAAAATTTCTCGCTGGTGGTCCACGATTGGGGCGGGGTGATTGGGCTGGGCTACGCCACCCGCCACCCCGATAACGTGGCCCGGCTGGTGGTGTTCAACACCGCCGCGTTTGTGCTCAAAAAACTGCCGTGGCAAATTTTGATCAGCCGCTCCAGGTTGCCGGGCGCGCTGCTGGTACGCGGCTTCAACGCCTTTGCCGGGCTGGCGACCCGGCTGGCTGTTGTCCGCCCCATGCCGGCCCGCGTGAAAGCCGGTTATCTGGCTCCGTACAACACCTGGGCCAACCGCATTGCCATTTACCGTTTTGTGCAGGACATCCCGTGGGAAGAGAATCACCCCAGCCGGCCCCTGCTGGCTCAAATCGATGCCGATTTGGCGCGGCTGGCAGAGCACCCGATGTTGATTATTTGGGGAGCGCAGGATTTTGTTTTTACCGAGCGCGACTTTTTCACCGAGTGGCAGCGCCGTTTTCCGCGCGCCGAAACTCACGTCCTCCCCAACGCCGGCCACTACGTCGTCGAGGATGCCCACCCGCAGATTATCCCGTGGCTGGAACGGTTTTTGAATTAATATCAGGCTGTGGGCGATGGCGGGCGCGGAGCGCCCGCCGTCGCCCACACAAGGATCAATTATGAACCAAATCACCAACCATTACGCCGTCACTAACAGCCTGTCAACGTCCGGCCAGCCCGCCGCCGCCGATTTTGCGGCCATCGCCGAAGCCGGCTTTGAGGCGGTCATCAACCTGGCCATGCCCAATTCTGGCAACGCCCTGCCCAACGAAGGCGCGCTTGTCGCCGATTTGGGGCTGGCCTACATCCACATTCCGGTGGTGTGGGAAGCGCCCACCCTGGCCGATGTCGATCTTTTTTTTCGGGTGATGCAGGCGCTGGCCGGCCGCAAGGTTTGGGTTCACTGCGCGCTCAATTATCGGGTCTCCTGTTTTGTGTACCTGTATCAAAAGCACATCCTCAATTTACCGGAAGAGCAGGCCCGCTTCCCGATGGTCAAAATCTGGCAGCCCGATGGCGTCTGGGCGCAGTTGGTGGCCGACGTGGCCCAAACCTACCCGCGGGCAGCCGATGACTGACTCAGAATCCACCATCAACCCACCCCACTCACCCCACTCACCGAACTCACCCCACCCACCCAACTCGTCGCCGGAGCCGTACAACATTGCCCAATCGCTGGACGAGATGGCCGCCCGCGTTCCATTTCGCCCGGCGGTCATTTTTCCCGCCGGCCGCGATTCCGCCGGCCGGCCCCGTTTTGTCCAATTCAGTTACCGCCAACTCAACGAGCTGGTCAACAGCTACGCCCACGGGCTGGCCGGCTACGGCATCGGGCCGGTCGAGCGCACGCTGATGCTCATCCGCCCCGGCGTCGAAATGGTGGCGGTGGCTTTTGCCCTGCTCAAAATTGGCGCGGTGCCGGTCATCATCGACCCCGGCATGGGCCGGCGGGCCTTTTTGCAGTGCGTCGCCGAAACCGAACCGACCGCCTTTATTGGTATTTCGGCGGCGCACGTGCTGCGCCTGCTGTTCCCGCGCGCCTTTCGCACCGTCAAACGGGCGGTCACCGTCGGCAAACGCTGGTTTTGGGGCGGAGCCACGCTCGCTCAGCTCAAAGTCGATTGGCTGGGCGATTTTCCGCTGGCCCCCACCACCACCGCCAGCGAAGCCGCTATCGCCTTCACCTCCGGCAGCACCGGCATCCCCAAAGGCGTGGTCTTTTTGCACGGCACGTTCAAAGCTCAAATCGATTTTTTGAGCCGCGAGATCGGCATTCAAGAGGGCGAAATCGACCTGCCCGGCCTGCCGATTTTTGCCCTGTTCAACCCGGCGCTGGGCGTAACCACCGTTTTTCCCGATATGGATGCCAGCAAGCCGGCCACGCTCAACCCGGCCACCTGGGTTGAGTCGATCCAGACTCACGGGGTGACCAACAGTTTTGGCTCACCGACCATTTGGAAGGTGGTGGCCAAATACTGCCGCGACAACTCTATCCAACTGCCGTCGCTGCGGCGGGTGTTTATGGCCGGCGCGCCGGTGCCGCCCTGGCTCATCCGGGATATGACCGAACAAATTATGACCGGCGGCGACGTTTTTACGCCCTTTGGGGCCACCGAGGCGCTGCCCATTTCTAACATTACCGGCGCGGAAATTCTGGCCGAAACCGCCGCGTTGACGGCGCAGGGCTGGGGCGTGTGCGTTGGCCGGCCGCTGGCCGGGGTAGATATCCGCATCATTCCCATTTCCGATGCGGCTATTGAACGCTGGGACGACTCGCTGGCGCTGCCGGCCGGTGAAGTGGGCGAAATTGTGGTCAGCGGCCCGGTGGTCACCCGCGAGTACCTGCACCGGCCCGAACAGACCCGGCTGGCCAAAATTTACAACGCCGATGGTTCGGTGTGGCACCGTATGGGCGATGTGGGCTATTTTGACAGCCGCGGCCGGCTGTGGATGTGCGGCCGCAAGGCGCATCGCGTGGAAACCGAAGCGGGCTTGCTGCTGCCGGTGCCCTGCGAGGCCATTTTCAACGCCCACCCCCGGGTTGCCCGCACCGCGCTGGTGGGGGTGGGGCCGCTGGGCCGGCAGCGGCCGGTGCTGGTCGTCGAGCTGGCCTCCGGTGCAATTCCGGCCAAACAGGAACGGCAGCGGCTGGTTGATGAATTGCTGGCGCTGGGCCGGCAGGCCGAGCACACCCGGCCGATCACCGAGTTTCTGTTTCACGCCTCGTTCCCGGTGGATGTGCGCCACAACGTCAAAATTCAGCGCGAAAAACTGGCCGTCTGGGCGGCGGGGGAGCTGGGGGCAAAATGAAAACACTGGTCACCGGCGGCGGCGGTTTTTTGGGCCGCTACATTGTTGAGCAACTGCTGGCTCGCGGCGACGCCGTGACGGTTTTTGCCCGCGGCAGCTACCCGGAGCTGGCCCAACTGGGAGCGCGGCTGGTGCGCGGTGATTTGCAGGATGCCGAAGCTGTGTTTCGGGCCTGCGCCGGGCTGGATGCGGTGTTTCACGTGGCCGCCAAAGCCGATATTTGGGGGCAATGGGACGCTTTTTACGGGGCCAACGTTACCGGCACGCAGCATATTATCGACGCCTGCCGCCGCAACGGCGTGCCCAAACTGATCTACACCAGCACCCCCAGCGTGGTTGCCAGCGGCAGCGCCCGCGCCGGCGCCGACGAGTCGCTGCCCTATCCGGCCCGTTTTGAGGCGTATTACCCTCACACCAAAGCCATCGCCGAGCAGTTGGTGCGGCAGGCCAACGGGGCCGACCTGCTGACCGTATCGCTGCGGCCGCACGTGGTTTTTGGCCCGCGCGATACGCAGATCATCCCCCGGCTGGTTAACCACGCTCGCGCCGGCAAACTCATCCGCGTGGGCAGTGGCCGCAACAAACTCGATGTGACGTATGTGGAAGACGCCGCCCGCGCCCACCTGCTGGCCGCCGACGCGCTGACGCCGGGGGCGGCGGTGGCCGGGTCGGTCTACTTTATCAGCCAGGATGAGCCGGTCAATTTGTGGGAATTTGTCAACAACCTGCTGGCGCGGCTGGACATTCGGCCGGTAACGCGGGGGATTTCGCTGCCGGTAGCGCGGGCCATTGGCGGCGCGCTGGAGGGGCTGTACCGCGTCTTTCGCCTGCCCGGCGAGCCGCGCCTGACCCGCTTTCTGGCCAACGAGCTGGCGCTCGACCACTACTACAATATTTCCGCGGCCAAACGGGATTTTGGCTACCGGCCGCAGTTTACGCTGGCCCAGGCCATCGATAAAACGGTAGGTTATTTTCGGTAGCAGTTATAACCAAAAACGGCCCGGATTTTCCGGGCCGTTGCTATTTGGTTGAAATAAACTACCACGTTACGCTCATCAGCGTGGCGTTCAGGCCGCTGCCGATGCCCAGCAAACACACGTGATCGCCGGCGTTGAGTTCGCCTTCAACTTCGGCCATGGCCAGAGCGGTGGGCAGCCCCACCGGGCCGGTATTGCCCATGGTGGGAAAAGTGAGTTTGAATTTGGCCGGCGTCAGGTTGAGCGCGTTGACAAACGCCGTGGTGTTGTGCGAACTGACCTGATGCGGCACGTACATTTTGATGCTGTCGTCGGCGATGTTTTCCAGGGTTCTGGCCGCTATCCGCCAGGTGTTGACCATCAGTTTTACCCCGGCTTGCATCAATTTGGCCGGATAGGTCTTCATCAGGGTGGGGCTGGCCACGCACAGCCGATTGTACTCGCTGGCAGCCATATTGACGGCCCCATTGATGCGGTGGTCGGTTTTGGCCACGTCTTTGTGGCTCAAAATCATCGCCACGGAACCTTCACCCAGGGTCAGGGTGGCCAAATTCTCCATAAAATCTTCGCGGGTGATGTCCGGTTTTTGCAGATGGCGTACCGTCGATTCAATCAGTTCCCGCCCGGCCTCGCCGGCCACAACCAGCCCGTATTTAATGGCCCGGGCTTCAATCATCATACTGGCATTGATAATGCCGTTCACAAACCCCAAACAGGCGTTGCCCACATCGTAGTTCATACAGTGCGGCGACAGGCGCAGGTTGCCGTGGATGAGGCTGGCCACCGATGGCTCGATGAAATCTTTCATCACCGAGGTGCTGATGAGCACGCCAATTTCTGATGGGTCAATTCCGGCAATATCGATGGCTTTGAGCGCCGCGGTGGTGGCAATTTCGCTGGGCCTGGTGCCCAACTTCCAAAAACGACGCTCTCTAATGCCGGAGATGGCTTCGAGGACACCGGGGCGGATTTTGAGCCGGGCCAGCGTATCGGAGAACTGCTCTTCCAGATCGGCCGAGGTGACAATTTCCGGGCCAATGTCATACCCCATTGCCTCGATTCGTACATTTTCAAAAAGCATCTATTCCTCCAGGTATTGTCTTTGGGCACAAACAAGTTTGTGTATTTTACCACAGACTTGTTTAGCCTCAATTGAGATAAGCTGTTTTGAAAAAAAAAGTACGTTTAAAACCGGACTTGAACCTGACCGCACCTGGATGGACGTTGGGGTATGGGTGAACGGCAGGCTGCTTCGCCCGTTGTTCTAAACGTACTTAATAATTTTGGTTTAATAAATAACCGCTACATTAACGCATCCCGCAGAATTTCTGCCGGATGGAGCGCCTGTTTACCCGTGCCATGTTTAATTTGCTGGCGACAACTCACGCCCGCCGCGGCAATGATGGTGTCCGGGTTTTGCCGGCGCACCGCCGGCAGCAGGCGGCGCTCGGCCATTTGCATGGAAATGTCGTAGTGTTCGGCTTCGTAGCCAAACGAGCCGGCCATGCCGCAGCAGCCGGAGTCAACTTCGGTCACGCTGTAGCCAGGCAGCGCCAGCGCCCGCTTGCCCGGCTCGGTGCCAACCAGCGCTTTTTGGTGGCAGTGGCCGTGCAGCAACACACTTTTGGTTTCGGTCTTAAAATTCAGGTTCAACGCGTCGTCGTCAATCAATTTGGCGATGAATTCTTCAAAGGTGAAGCAATGTTCGGCTACCAGTTTAACCCTTTTTTTGTCGTGGGGCAATAGGGAAAAATATTCATCCCGAATGGAGAGCAGGCAGCTTGGTTCCAGCCCCACAATGGGCAGACCCTGCTCGGCCAGCGGAGCCAGTTTATCGATGGTTTGCTGCGCCGCGCGGCGGGCTTTGTTGACCAGCCCCTTGGAAATCATGGGCCGGCCGCAGCAGTTGTGGCCGGGCAGAATCACCTCAAAGCCGGCGGTTTCAAACACCTGCGTGGCGGCGATGGCGGTTTCCGGGTAGTTGTAGGTGTTGAAAGTGTCGTTGAACAGCACCATTTTGGGCCGGGTCGGCGACTCGCGGTGGGGCGGCGGCTGGTGTTGGGCAAACCAGCGGGTAAAGGGCACGCGGGCAAAAGGCGGCAACTGTCGCTGGCGGCTGATGCCCAGAAATTTTTCCATCCCCCAGCGGGTGAGCGGGTTGCCCAGCGCAAAGTTGGCCAGCGGCGCGGTGAGGCCGCTGCTCAGCCGGCTCCAAAAATAGATGTCGCCAAATAGTTTGGATCGCAGCGGCGCGCCGTGCTGGTCGTGGTACTGGGCCAGAAACTCAAACTTGATTTTGGCCATATCCACAGATGAGGGGCATTCGGCTTTGCAGGCTTTGCATTCGATGCACAGGTCCATAACCTGATACATGCGCGGGCTGGTCAGCTCCTGGTGGGGCAGCCGGCCCGATAACGCGGCGCGGAGGGCGTTAGCCCGGCCGCGGGTGCTGTGTTCCTCGTCGCGGGTGGCCATAAAGCTGGGGCACATGGCGCCGGTGGTTCTTTTGCGGCACACGCCGGCGCCGTTGCACATTTCCACGGCGCGGGCAAAACCCTGGTCGTCGCTAAAGTCAAGGTGTTCTTTTACGGGCCGGGTGCGATACCCGTCGCCGAAGCGCAGGTTGTCGGTCATGGGGCCGGCGTTGACAATGTTGCCGGGGTTGAGCAGGTGGTCGGGGTCAAAGGTTTGTTTCACCTGGCAGTACAGCCCGTACAGTTCTTTGCCAAAAAAGCGCTCGTTGAGCCAACTGCGGCTGCGGCCATCGCCGTGCTCGCTGGAGAGCGCGCCGCCGTATTCGCCCAGCAGTTCCACGGCAAATTGGGCAATTTGGGGCAGTTTGGCCACGTCGGCGGCCACTTTGGCGTTGATGAGCGGCCGGATGTGCAGGCAGCCGCCGCTGGCGTGGGCGTAATACGTGATGTCGCTGCCCAGATTGCGGCAGAATTGTTCAATGCGCGACACGTAGCCGGGCAGGTGTTCAACCGGCACGGCGGCGTCTTCAATAAAGGGGATGGGTTTGACATCGCCTTTAACGCTCATCAGCAGGCCCAACCCCACTTTGCGCACTGCCCAGACCTTGTTTTGCCGCTCCGGGTCGATGGCCGGCGTAATGTGGGTGAAGCCAATTTTTTGTTGTTTGAGGTGGGTTTGCAGCCGCTCAATTTTAGCCCGGAGTTCGGTTTCGCCCTCCCCGTAAAATTCGGTAACGAGCACGCAGTAGGGCTGGCCTTCGATGAAATGGCTGAGCAGCCGGGCGTACTCCGGTACGTTGCGGCACATGGTCAGCCCCAGATTGTCCAGCAACTCCACCGCCGAAGGGTCAACCTGCAAAATGGCCGGCGTGGCCAACAGGGCCTCTTTGAGGCTGTCAAAATGGATGATAGCCAGCGCGGTTTGGGGCGGGCGCGGCACCAAATTCAGTTTGATGTCGGTGATCACGCCGAGCGTGCCTTCGCCGCCGGCCAGCAGCTTGGCCAGATTAAAGCGGGGGTCCGGGGGCCACTTAAACGACACCCCGCCATCAACCAGCCGGTCCAGGTTGTAGCCGCCGCAGCGCCGCCAGTGGCGGGGCGTGCCGGCGCGGATGACCTCGGCGCCGCTTTGCGCCAGCGAATGGATGCCGCGGTAGATGTCGCCTTCCATGCCGGTCAATTTGAGTTTTTGGGCCAGTTGGGCCGGCTCCAGCGGGCCAAAACTGGTCTGGCTGCCGTCGCTCAAAATAACGCCGGTTTCCAGCACGTGATCGGCGGCCATGCCGTACAAAATTGAGTGGCTGCCGGTGGCGTTGTTGGAAACAATGCCGCCCAGCGCGGCGCGGTTGCTGCTGGCCGGGTCTGGCCCAAATTGCAGCCCCAGCGGTTTGAGGTGCAGGTTCAACTCGTCCAGCACCAGGCCGGGTTGCACCCGCGCCCACCGCTCGGCGGGGTTCACTTCCAGCACCCGGTCCAGGTGGCGGGTAAAATCGATGACCAGTGCGGTGTTGACGGCCTGCCCGGCCAAACTGCTGCCCGCAGTACGCGGCAGCAGCGGTACTTTGTACTTGCTGGCGGTTTCTACCGCGGCCTGCACATCTTCAATGGTTTTGGGGATGAACACGCCGTAAGGTTTAACCTGATAAATGCTGGCATCGGTGCTGTACAGGGTCAGGCTGTACTCGTCGGTGCGGAGATCGCCGGCAACGCGCTGGCGCAGTTCTTGCAGAAAATCATTGATAGCTGTTGGTTGAGGAGAGTCATTCTTCATTGAAATTGCAGTACGGATTTGTTAGAAAATAGTTTACTTAATCTAACACCAAAGGGGTGAATTGTCCAGCACCGAATCAGGGCAACAAAATTTGTTAATTCCAGCCGCCCATAAAAAAACCAGCGCTGTCAGGGTAATCAGCAGGCTGGTCATCAACAACCACGGGATGGGGGGAATTTACGGCCATTATAGGCCAGTTTGACTGCGGCGGCAACCGCTGTTAGCTGCGGCTTGTGGCCGAGCGAGCCGGCAGCGGAAAGTACTGCTCCCAGCGCAAAATCTCGTCGAGCCGGTACGCGCCGCGCACCACTTCGCGGGTGGTGGGGTCCACCTGCCGGATCGCCCCATCGAGCGTTTCAATGGCGCGGGCTTTGTTGAGCGCCTCGGCTACTTCAGCCGGCAGTTCGATGGTTTGCAGGTTGAGCGTGTTGAAACTGATACCCAGCGGCGACAATTTGTCGATGAGTACCTGGCTGAGCTGCCGTTCCAGCCGATCTCGCACGGCCGGGTTGAACAGATCGCGGGCAGTGACGCCACCCACCAGCCGCCGCAGCCCCAGGTCAACGTTGCGGGTAATGGCGCGTTCGGCGTTGGGCAGGCCGCGCAGGCGCTGGCTGCGGTTTTCGGTAATGAGTTCCGGCCGCAGGGCGTATGTGCCGGACCAGCTAATGCTCAGCGGGATGCCGTCGCTGGCGGCCACGGCGGTGGCGCAGCCGCCGGCCAGGCTGGTTTTCAGCGGCAGAGTCAACTCAATCCGCTCAAAGGGGGCCAGCAGGTGCCGGCCGGCCGGCAAAACTCGTTTGAGGAAGCCGTTCTTGGTGACAGTCACGGCGGCGTAATCTTCGGGGACAATGCGGCTGTGGTTGCGGGCAAAAGCTGTCGCGGCGGCGCTGAGCAAAATAGCGGCTAAAATTACGGCGATGGTCATCATTTTTGTTTCTCCTGTGAAAATAGCGAATTGCGAATGCAGGGGCGGTGCGCACCGTCCCTGCCCAATTTTCATTGTAATAGTGTAAAAAACACACTAATTGATTATAAAAATAAAAGACCGAAATATTTATTGTTTTTGTTACACTTACAATAATCGAAAACTGGCTTTTTGTCAATACTACACTAAGTAATTTTAAGGTTGAAATGGCTGGAGCAGCGTCGGCACTACCTCGGCCAGCCAGTAGCGGAAGGGCAAAATGTCGATAAAGCCAACGTGCCCGCCGTACGGCTGGATGCTCACCCGCAACTGCGGCGAGACGCCTTGCAGCGG
>CAYOXS010000064.1:0-7765 GCA_964407935.1 uncultured Caldilineaceae bacterium | reverse complement strand
TGCGCCGAATAATAGCCTTGCAGCCGCACCCCCTCGGCGTTGAGCGTCATTTCCCGGGCGGCGGCCAGCAGCCGCGGCGCCGGGGCCTGCTTCAGACTGGAAACAGCAGTTTGAAAGTGAGGATGCCGGGCCAGCCAATGGGGTTGAAAGTGGAGGTTGCCGGGGTCAGTCATCGGCTTGTTGCGGAGCGATGAACGCGGCCCACCCGCCGCCCAGCCCACCGAGCAGCAGCCCGGCCACGGTCAACCACCAGCCCCAGCCCGGTGCGATGGTTTCGTGGTAGGCGGTGGTCAGGCCGGGTTGCACCAGCCAGAATTGCTGCCAGGGCAGAACGATGGCCGCCAGCCCGGCCGCCAGCAGTCCCACCGCCAGGATTTTCAGCGGCAGCCGGCCCAACAGTGGCGCGAGTCCCGCCAGTGCCACGGCGGCCAGCGCCAGCCCGGTTTGCAGCCGGAACTCGGCGGAGGTGAGCACTCCCGGCGTCCACACCGGCGACAGCGCCGCCAGCGCCAGCGGTACAACTGCCAGCCGCAGCAGCCAGCGCCACCAGCGCGGCAGCCGTAGCGTTCGATTGGCGGCGGCCAGCGGCAGGGTCAGCATCGCCGTGAACAACGGCAGCAAAAAATAAAGCCGCGCTACCTGAACCTGCGTTGAGCGCACTTCCGGCAGAAATTTCACAAATTCGGCCAGCCCCGGCGCGGTCAGTTGCAGCGCTACCGGGCCGCGGTAAACCCACGGCGCAAACGCGCCGCCAATGCCGGCCAGCAGCAGTCCCGCCGCAAGCAGCCAGCCGGCCCACGCGATTTGGCCGGAGCCGGGGGAAGGGTGGTCACTCATCTTTTATCCTTCATTTTTTGGCCCTGATTTCAACCTGGGCCAGAGTCAGGCTGGTGCCAGCCGGATTCCCGGCGGCGTCCAGCAGGTCGAGCCGGGCAAATGTGTCGGGCAGGTACAGCCCAATTTCCAGCGGATAAACGCCCGGCGCAATGTCTGCCGGCAGAGGGATGGCGTGCTGGTCGGCGATGATCTGGCCGGGCCGCCAGGCATCGGTGGGATAGCTCCAGCACACGGGCACGCCATCGGCCTGCGCCGCCGGGCCGTTGCTGGTTTCCAGGTGGGTGAACACCTGATAGCTGGCCGGGATGGGAGCCAGCGCCTGCCAGTAGAGCGTGACCGGCACGCGCCCGCCCGGCCAGGCCCGGCGCGAATCCAGATCGAAGCCGACCAGCCGCACCAGCCGGCCAAAATTGGCGTCGGCGGGTTGGGAGCCGCGGGCCGAGCGGGCAAAGGCGTCCGGCGTGGCCCCGGCGTCAAATTGACGGGCCAGCGCGGCCTCGTCCAGCGGGCCGAGTTCCGGGCCGGCGGGTAATTGCTGCAAAATACGCATCGATTTTTGAGCGGTCAACTCCACCCGGCCAATTTCGGCGTACTCCGCCGCGATGACGTCTGCCGGCACGTCCACCGGGTCGATCAGGTCAGCGGCCAGAAAATAATATTCCGGACGGGGATCGCAGGCGCGCGGCGCGCCGCGGGTGTACCACGTGGTCACGTCCGGCTCCTCGTTGCTGCCGTAATCGCCGGTCAGCGAGCCATCGGCCAGCGCCTGCCCGACCGCCTTCCAGCCGGCGTGGTGGGCAAAGCCAAAAAAACCGGCTTGGGGCAGCGTTGGGTACGGCGTCCAAAAGAGCGCCAGATTCCCGACCGGGTAATCCTGCCAGTATTCCACATCGTGCCGGACAAAGGCATTCCACAGAAAAATAGTAGACAGCCCAAAAAAGAGGGCCGCCAGTGCAGTTATGCGGAAACTCGATATGTCATTCTGAACGGAGCGAAGCGGAGTAAAGAATCCCCTAAAATATTTTTGGAACGTAACGTTACTGGAGACTCTTACCCTGACGGGCACAGGTCGCCTTCGGCTCAGAGTGACATCTTCCGCATTCACTGGATTCCTGCGGCCGCCCAACTGCGCCGCGCCGAGCGCCGCCAGCAGCGCCCAGGCCGGGACGGTGGTGTAAATGTGAGTCAGCCCGAGGGCGACCACAAAATTGTAGCCCAAAAACGGCACGGCCAGCCAGACTATCGCCGCCTGCCATTGCCCGGCCTGCCGGAGAGGCAGGCCGAATCGCTGCCGGAGCGGTTCAAAAAAAAGCGCCGCAAACGCGGCCAGCAAAAGCAGCGCAAACGGGGCGATGCTCCCATCCAGCCCGGCCGCCAGCAGCCTGGGCGCGGCAACAACGGCTATCACGCCGACGAGCGCCGCCCCGCCGGCCAGTTTACCCCAGCGCCCGGCGCGCCAGGCCAGCAGCGCCAAAAAAAAGAGCACCAGCAGCCCGGTGACAATAATGGCATACGATGAGCTGTAAAACGTGTTGAAATGGAAAAAATCCGGCAGGTTGTTGCGCAGCTCGCTGCCAATGCGGCCACCGAGATAATCGCCGGTGCGGTTGGCCTGCGGGTTGAGGGCAAACGGCAGGTAAAAGGGCAGAGCCACAGCCAGCAGCCCGGCGGTGAAAAGCAAAATGGCGAATGCTGAATTTTGAATTTTGAATTTTGAATTGCGGGTGACGAGTGGCGAAGAGCGAGTGCCGGTTTCACGGCCTGACTCCTGACTCCTGACCCCTGACCCCTGTCGTTCAGCCAGCAGCAGCCAGCCGAGCGCCGGCAGGGCCAGCACGGCATCGTAATGGGCCAGCAGGCCGGCCCCCAAACTCAGCCCGGCCAGCAGCGCCAGCCGTCGCTGGCCGGCGGCCTGCCAGGCCAGCGCCAGCAAAAAGGCCAGCGCGCTCAACCAGACCACCAGCGCCTGATACTGCACAATCCGGCCAAAGGCCACCATAAAGCCGTTAAAGGCAAAAAAACCGGCCGCCAGCCAGCCCGCGCGAGCGCCGCCGAGGCGGTTGCCAATCAAATAAATGGTAACAACGGCCAGCAGCGACGCCACGGTAAACGGCAGCCGCGCAGTCGCTTCGTTGATGACGCCGGTGAGCCGCCACACGGCCAGCGGCAGCAGAACTTCGGCAGGGCCTTTGGAGCGCAAAAACAGGGCGTCGGCGTGGCCTTCAATTGATTCGGCGGCGGCGATCATGGCCAGCGCTTCGTCGCCCTGAAATTCGCTGTAGTTGAGGTTGGCCGCCCGCAAAAAAAGGCTGGCCAGCAGGATCAGCAGCAGCGGCAGGGCATCGCGCCAGCTAAAAGCGGCGGCGGGAGCGGTGGGCAGCAGCAACGGCGGCAGCGCGGCGATGTTTAAAACCAGCAACAACTGCCACGCGGGGATGGGACCGGGCCAATAGTGCAGCAGCAGCGCCGCCAGCATTGTCAGCGTAAAACTGAGCGCCGCGGCGGCAACCCAGCGCAGCAGCGGTTCCTGCCTGGCCAGCAGGCGGCGACTCCAGCCCCAGCCGGGCAGCAGCCCAACCAGCAGCAGCGCGCCGGCCACTCGCAGAAGATGTCCGCCGGGCAGCAGCAGCGACAGGTTGGCGGCCAGCAACAGGGCCAGCGCCCAATAATTTGGCGCAATCCTATTTTGCATAATGGCTTTTGATAACAGTGATGAGATCGGCCAGCAGGCCGTAGGCGGTTTGGGGGACTTCGCCCTCGTGGAGGTGGAGCGTGATTTCGCCGAGGGTGTCGGTGATGAGCGTGATGGCCGCCGAGGTGCCGCTGACGTGAGCCAGCGGGTTGGTGAGCGGCACCATTCGCGGCAGCACTCTGGCCACGGGATGATTATCGCGCCAAACCGCTTCTGACAGCAGTTTGAAGCGGCGGCCCTGGCGCGCCGCCTCAATGACGGTGCGGGTGGTCAAATGACGGATGCCGGTGCGGGCAATCTGGTCGGGGGAGGTGCTGCCGCTCATCAGCGCGTTCACCAAAATGGCCGTTTTGGCGGCGGAGTCCCAGCCGTCGAGGTCGTAGTCGGGATTGGCCTCGGCGATACCCAGCGCCTGAGCCTGCCGCAGCGCGTCTTCCGGGGGCAGGCCCTCCTCCATTGCGGTCAGCACAAAATTGGTGGTGCTGTTCAAAATGCCGCGAAAGCCCAAAATTTTGGTCGCCGGCAGCGTATCACGGACAAAACTAAAAATGGGCGTGCCGTCGAGGACGGTGGCTTCGTACAGAAAGGCTTTTTTCTGGCGGCGAGCCAGATCGGTGAGGCGGGCCAGGGCAAAGGCCGGCGCGCTTTTGTTGGCGGTAATTACGTGCAGGCCGCGCTGCAAAGCGGCGCTAATGTAATCGATGGCGGGCTGGCCGCTGGCCGGGTTGAGGGTGATGCACTCCAGCAAAATATCGGCCTGAATATTTTGGACAAACTCCAAAGAATCGGCAAAGCGGCGGCCGGTGTTAAGGCTGTCAACAGGCTGGCTGGCCGCGCCGATTTCCAGCAATTGCGGCAAATTGAGGCCGGCCGGGTTGGCGGCAATGCCGCGGCTGCGGGTAGCGACGCCAACCAGTTTGAGCGAAACACGATGGGGGGCCAGATCGTCACTTTTTTGCACCAGCAACCGGAGAAACGCCTGGGCAACGCTGCCCAAACCGAGCATGGCCAGCCTGAGGTCGCTCATGGTAAGTTGCTTACCCTCTGTTTGAGCCGGCCATGTTCCAGGCCGGGTTCCAGCCGCTGCCCCAGCCCCAGAAACAGGGCTTTGTCCAGCGCCAGAGTGGCAATGACCGTGTCCTGCCAATCGAGGCCGGTCAAATCGGCCAGAGTGATCTGGTCGGGGCGGGTGCGGCCGGTCATGGTATTTTGAATGAGGCTGCTCAGTTCGCCGTGAATGTGGCGGCCGGTGATCGCGCCGGCGGTGATGGCGTGGTACACTTCGCCGCGGCTGTCGGTGTGTTCCAGGCTGTCAACCACCAGCACATCGGCTTTGCGCAGCACTTCGGGCTGAAGCTGGCGCGAGGTGCTGCTGCTGAGGCAGGTGATGTGCAGGCCGGGTTTCAGCCAGTCGGCCTGAAGCCAGGGTTCGCGGCTGTTGGCGGCGGCAATGATAATATCGCCGCCGGCTACGGCTTCGGCCAGCGACGGCTGCAGCGCCACATCGACATCGTGGTCATCCACCAGCCGGCGGGCAAACACGTCGGCTTCGTGGGGCGGGTTGCTCCAGACAATCACCCGTTCAACCGTTCTGAGGGTGATGAGCGCTTTGAGCTGGGCATAGGCCTGGCTGCTGCAACCGACCATCGTTACAATTTTGCTGTGTTTGTTGGCCAGGTATTCGGTGGCCAGCGCGCCAACGGCTCCGGTGCGGACGTGAGTCAGATAACCGTTGTCCAGCAAAATGGCCGCCGGAAAGCCGGTGGCCGCGTCCATTACCAAAATCAATTCGCTGTTGACCGGCAAATTGATGGCGGGGTTATTGAGAAATTGGTTGTCGATTTTTATGACGTAGTAGGGGGCGTCGTTGAGGTGGGTACCTTTAACGTTAACCACCCCCCGAACATTGGGGAGGGCCAGGGTAAAGCTGCCGGGATTGTTGATTTGTCCCTGGGCCGATGCAACAAACGCGGCCTCAATGACGGTGACCGCTTCTGACAGATTGATGGTTTGGCGGAGTTCATCTTCGTTAAGTAACAGGAGAGACATTTTTTATCACCAATGTCAGGAATACAAGCTGCATCTAGTATAGCATAGTTTGTGGCGAGCGCGAAACATCAAAAAGAATCGACGCGTTGATAAACCGCCAGCAGGCGTTGGGCCGCGGCCGGCCAGTTGAACTTGCGGGCCTGCTCAAATCCCGCGCCGATCAGTCTTTCGCGTAGCGAGTAATCTATAACTAACTGCTCAAATGCGGCGGCCAGTGCGGCCGTATCCGTGGCGGTCACTTGCAGCGCCGCCTGCCCGGCTACCTCCGGCAGCGAGGAGTTGTTGGCACAGACCACCGGCGTGCCGCAGGCCATTGCCTCGATGACCGGAATGCCAAAACCTTCGTAGTGGGAGGGGTAGGCAAAGATATCGGCCAGGCTGTAGAGCGCCGGCAGGTCGGCATCGGCGGCAAAACCGGCAAAGTGAATGCGTTCGGCGGCCGGCGATGCGGCGGCGGCGGCAAAAATGTCGTCGTACAGCCAGCCCTTGCCGCCGGCAATCACCAGATGGTGCGTCTGGCGCACCGCCGAGCGGCCAAAGGCCTCGATCAGACCGGTGAAGTTTTTGCGCGGTTCCAGCGTGCCCAGCCCCAATACAAACCTGTCCGGCAGGGAGTATTTCTGCCGGACCTGCGCCAGCGCGGCGGCGTCGGTGACGGGCGCAAAACGGGCTTCAACTCCCGCCCCAACCACGGTGATTTTGGCTGCCGGCACGGCGTAAATATCGGTCAGGTCCAGTTTGGTGCTGTGCGAGTCGGCCAGCACGTGGTCGGCGTGAGCCAGGCTGACCGGCACTACTTTTTCCAGCCAGCGGCGCAGCTTGTCAACCGCGCCCTGCGGGTGGCGGATAAAAGACAGATCGTGGACGGTGAGCAGGGTTTTGGCCCGGCGGGTTGGCGGTAAAATAAAGTTGGGCGAATGAAACAGGTCGAGCTGGCCGCTGAACCAGTCCACCGGCAGGGGCAAATTGAGCCGGTGCCAGCCGATGGTCATCCACCGTTCAGCCAGCGGGTAGCGCCGGGCGGCGAAATTGGGGTAATCTTTAAAAAACGCCAGCCCGTCGCCGGGGGCATCGGGGGTAGCCATCAACGTGTACTGGTTGCGCCGGTCAAGCTGGGCCAGAGTGGTAATCAGCCCGCGGGTGTAGCGGCCAATGCCGCCGCCCTGTTTGAGCGCGGCCGTGTAATCTATTCCAATTCGGAGTGAGTTCATAACGGTTGCCCGGTGTCTGTGCTGAACCACAAAATTATACTTTAGCTCATTGAATACGCAACTCTTTTTCAGGGTCTAACGACCTAACACTTTGAGTTTATGGCTTTTGAACTGGACACAGATACCGCAGATTTTTACAGATTCTTCTCTAATTTTTTAACCTGAATCTGTGTGATCTGCGTTAATCTGTGTCCCAAATTGAAAACTGTCGAGTGGTTAGTTCCGGGTTTAAAGTAATGCCCGGCCGCGCCGAAAATAATGGGTAGCGTCCGGCCAAATTTTAAGTTGATTTGTGGGCAAATTCCTTTTATTCTGTTTCACACAGAGTCACCCTGTTAATTTGACCATCAACGTGCCACCGAGAGCCACTATGATCGAACCACAACCCATTCTTTCTGCCGATGAACTCATTGCGCGCTACAATGCCGGCGAGCGCGATTTTAAAGGCATCGAGCTGACCCAGCCCGATCTGAGCGGCGCTGATTTGAGCGACGCCGATTTGAGTCTGGCCAAACTGCCGGGCGCTAATTTGAGCCAGGCCAACCTGAGCGGCGCCAATTTGAATGGCGCTGTTTTGCAGCGGGCCAACCTGTCCAACGCCAGCCTGGCCCGGGCCAACCTCAGTCTGGCCGATCTTGGTTTTGCCAACCTGTCCGGCGCCAATCTCACCGGCGCAAATCTGCAACTCACCATTTTATTCAGAACCCGGCTGCGCGGCGCAATTATGCCCGATGGGTCAAAAAAACAAAATTATAGGAGGAGGCAACGGTGAAAAAATTTATTCTTATCCCTGTACTTATTGTAATTATTGCGCTAATGGCGGTGAGCGCGGCCGCCGCGCAGGAGGAGTACACCCACCCCACCGGTGCGTTTAGCCTGCTGTCATTTGGCGAGCTGGTGGACGAAACGGCAGATGGCGCTCTGTTTATTGGTGACGACGCGCAGGTAATGGTGGTTTTTGGCGAAGTGCCGGTTG
>CAYOXS010000063.1:0-21713 GCA_964407935.1 uncultured Caldilineaceae bacterium | reverse complement strand
ACTCTGTTTTGGCCAGCAGCGCCGCAAGTTTGCCGGCTTGCTGTTCGGCAATGGCTGCAAGCCGTTCTTTGTGGGTATCCTCCGCGAACACGGGCCGGCCATCCCCCCGATATAGTTTCGCCTTTTCCACCTCTGTTTGGTGGGCGATTGCGTTTAATTCAGTCTGCAAATTGTGAATATCCATTGTGTAAAATCTCCTAATCCTTAACCAATTCAACCCCAGCCGGCCAAACGTCCGCCAACCGTTCCCGAATTACCGTTTTATCTTCTGGAGTGGCCCATTGGTTGCCGGCCAGAATTACCAGATCAGCGCCGGTAGACTCTTCTAGGGCGGCGGCCAGTTGGGTGCGATAATCGCCAATTTCACCCTCGTGTTCAAAGCGTTTTAATTCTGCCTTGCGCTTGTTTTCGGCCTCGATTACGGCGGCGCGCTGTTCGTTGTAGGCTTGTTTGTAACCCTCAAAACTCACTCCCAGCCGGCGCGCCGTGTCTTTTAACATCCGGTCATCCAAAACGGGCGGAATATCAACCGGTGTTCTTAACTGTTTTTCGCGCCGCGCTGCTTCAATTTTTGCCGTGCGCTGCTGCTGCTTTTCCAGTTCTGTCGGTTCCGGCACTGGGGTGTTAGCGTAGTCTGCCGGATCCAAAAGCCGGATATTTACCCCGGCGGTATCGGCGGCCCGACGTAATTCAGCCCGTGCATAATCGGGCAATGCCTTGTATCCGTCCTCCCATTCAGAATCTAACATCAAAGTTGTGTCCCTCATTGGTAAATCCTCCTTAAGCTAAACAATTTGTTTTTGAAAATACCCAGCCGGGTATAGTAAAGCCGTGCCAGTTTTGGTATCAACAGCCCGCCAAGCCGGGCCAGGTTCGGCCAGGGCCAGCCGGTGAAGTTCTTTCATTGCTTCGCGCCGCGTGGGTTCGGTGCCTACTGTCTGCCAGGTGGTGCCGGCGGGTTGCTTTTGAATTTGGAACATATAGCGCCTCTGTAAAGGTATGTAACACTTACCTTTACCCTTTACCCCCTTTAAAGGGGGGGTAAAGGTGTAACGGTATAGGTTGGCTTAACTGTAAAGGTTCGTAAAGGTATGTAAAGGTGTAAAGGCTAATTTGGGTAATAACACAATGGCTTACCCTCTCCCCCGGCCGCTGCCATTTTGCCGGCGTCAACCAACCACCCGGCCAGGGTGCGTATACGATTCACCCCCACCCCATCACACACGGTTTTAACATTTTCTATCAACCGGCTTTGGTTAATACCTGGGGTGAGGGTAACGGCATCTTGAATGGCTTGCATAACCGCGTGTTCGCTGCCGGTATCCTCGTTTGGCACTCCAAAAAATTTGGCGGTTTCAAGCTCGTGTGAGTCTGGTTTGTGTTCATAGGTGAAAAGCGCCTCAAATGGCACAACCCCGACATTACGCGCTTTCGTAGCCTTAACCGTGATTGTTTGCGCGCCGTCTTTTCTTTCAACCAGCAGCGCAAGATCAAGCGCGGCCTCAATTGAGCTATGCCCCCGCAACTTATCCCCGGCCGGCCTCGTGTGCTATCGCCCTTACGCTGGTGATGTACCAAAATTAGGGCAATCTGCAATTTTTCAGCCAACCGGCGCAAGTTCGCCATTACGTTGCCAATTTCCGGCTTGTTCTCGTCAATACCGCCGGTGATGTTGGCGAAATTGTCTATAACGACAACCCCCACCCCTAAGCGCGCCAGATCGCGCCCTAGCGCGCTCATAAACTCCGGCTTGCTGGCATCTGGCCAGGGTTCGGGCATACTCGCATAAAACAATGGTGTATCGGCTGGGAGATTACGCGCGCGTCCTATGGCCTCAAATCGTTCGTGCATAATCCGGGTGCCGTTATCAACGTCAACCCACACAACCGGCCTTTGTTGCGTTTTAACCGGCATCACATCTTGTCTGTTAGGCAATGGTGGCAACCATTCAACCCCAGCCGCAACACACACCAGCATATCGTTAAGTAATAGGCTTTTCATCGTGCCGGGTGCGCCGTAAACAATATTTAAACTGCCAGCAGCAAAAATACCGTCAACGAAATAGTTGATAGGTGGGCGCGGTTGGTAAGCATTATCAAGCGTGAAAAACTGCCAGTTCAAGCCGGCATCATAGCTCACAACCTCATTCTGGTGAGCCTGGGGCAAGTCAACCCCGGCGGCTTGCGCCGCAACCTCTAACACGGCTTTGAACATTTGCGGGTTATTGCGATCCCAGCGCGCGTCATATTCGGCCAGCCCGTAAAGGTCCAACACATCGCCGCCGGCCTCATTTTGAAAGTTGTAAAACACCTGGGAGTCTGGTTTGAGCAATAACCCGCCGTGTCCCAAAATTCGCAATTCGCCGCCGGGTTCGGCTTGCACATCGCCACTAAACAGCCGGCGCGCGGTGTTCACAATATCAAGCCGGCTTTTGATGTCGTTTGCCGTACCGTTAAGATAATTGGGGGAGTGTTCAACGGGTGCGGGCGCGGGTGGCTCCGGTTCTGCTACCTGCTGCCGATTGATCCCGAATTTTTCAACAGCAGCAAGTAAAACCTCAAATGTTAGCAGATCGGGCGATTCGGTTGGCTCACCAAAATACCACTCGTAACCCGGCCCGGTGGGGTGTTGGCTAGGGGGGAGTAACGTTTGGCAATTCGCCCAACGCAATTCAAAATGGTGAAAATCGAAAGCCGGGGCGGGTTTTGGGAAAAACCAGAATACACCCGATTCTTTGTCCGACTGTGCCGACAATCGCCCCGGCGGTATTGGTTCGTCACATCTAAACCATATCGCCCAGCCGTTACCGCTGCCAGTTCGGACAACCCATCTATATTTTGGGGGCAACCCCAGCGCCGCCAAAAATGGCTCAATTGCGCCGGCATCGCTGCATTTATCAATGTCGATAACACGCCAACCATTTACGCCAGAAATAGCGCCCAGCGCGCCGATATGATCCCACATAGCCAGGTTAGGCAAGTCATTTGTTTTTTGCCGGGTATCCAGCCAAGTTTTCCACTTGTGGACAGGGCGCTTACCACTAACAGCCGTGATATTTGCTCCCCAGCCGTGATATTTTTGGGCGGTTGTAAGTAGTGCGGGTGTCATCTTGCGCCCCCGTGTTGTTTCAGCCGGTCAATAAGTAAACTTGCCTCCCAGCGGGTGAGCCTGGGTATAGGCTTGTCACGTTCTATGCCGGCGGCGGTTTTGGCGTCTTGATAGGTGGCTTTGCCGTGTTTGGCCAGCAGCGCCACAATATAGGCTTGCTGTTTGGGAGTGGCGTTTACCATCGTTCGCCCCCCACAACCGCCGGCGGCCTGTACCCGCGCGCGTTAAGCTCGTCAACGATACTGCACCATTCCAAAAACGAGTCAGCCCAAACGGTATCATCGCCGGTTTGCTTCATTACGGTGTCAAGCTGCTGCTTGCGGGTTAACAGATCGTCAATTGAAAGCGCTTGAAAATTTGCGGGTGACGTGGTAAACTGAGGGTGTAATTCGTCACCTATCGCCGCCCCATCACCAGCGCCGCCGGCCCGTAACCGTGCGGCGTTCTCGTTTCCGGTCATCGCGCCCCCCCTTGCCCATCGGCCTGGGTGCAGGTATGATGTCGGTTGCCGTTGCCATTGGCGGCGGTGCTATCGGCGGCGGCGGGTTTGCCGCCGGACACCACTCCTTCTTTTTCTTTGCGTTCGGCGGCTTCGACTAAGAGCAAAAAAACCTTTGCAAGTGGCGATAGCTCAACCATTGGCCGATACCTCTTGGTTTTCGGCGGCCTCCTCGATCGCGCGCAAAAACTCCCTAACTGCCTGCCGCACTAACTCGGCTCGGCTGATACGGTGCCGGGCGGCGGTGAGCCGCGCGCGCAATTCCAAATCGGGTGGCATTACGGCGGTCACAGGAATTGCGGATTGTTGCATCAATTAACCCCCACTAGACTAAAAATAAAATGGCCCTAGTCAGTTAATCACTGAACTAAGGCCATTTTAACAAATACGGGGTGTTTGTGTTTCTCAGAATTTGAAAAACTTATTCTCAAAATTTGAGAAACGTTTCTTTAAGGTTTTATATCTTCTGTAATATGTAGGTACGCTAAAACCGTGATTTTGGGCGGCAATTTCTATTGGAGTGCCTTTATTTTGCTCTTGTTTTATGTTATATATAGCCTCCACGTCCTTTAAATCTTCTTCCGCAAAAACTTCAAGAATACCTGCATAAGCCTGCGCTATTTCAGCCCTCTTTACCACATCGTCAATAGTATTCATTAAAGGTGAATAGAATTTAAAGAGGGCAAAAACTCTATCTCCCAAATAGTCAATCGAAGCGCAATAGCGGTCAAGTCGCTTTTTATGATAATTCTCATTGCATAGGATAAAAATAACTCCAGCAAATAAAAATCCACCCCCCCAATCATAATTTTGTATTGCGATAGATGCTCCCGCAATAACTAAGAAGATGGCCCCAAAAATTAAGTCTATTTTATGTGAAATGATATGCCATTTTGAAGGTTCGAGATTTGACTTCATATAGGCCATATATTTGGCTTTGATGTCGTCCACTTCTTGTTCAGTAAGCTCAGTAAGCATCAAAAAACCGCCTCCTTATTGCGGCGGCGGTTTGGTTGCGGTATAATATCCCTGCCAAACCGCCGGCCTGAATCGGTTTGGTCATTCGCCCGGCTGTGCTACCAGCGCGGGCGGTTTTATTTTAGGTATTGTAACAGAACATTAGTGCGATGGCAATAACAGATTATGCCCGTGTCACCTCATCTGTGATTATACAATCAACCTGGCCTGCAATGGCACACGTAAAATCAGATTTTGTCTATGGGTACACCGCCCAATACCTGCTGTGCAGCTCAGATTGCGAGTCGCTGGCGGTGGCCGATTTGCTGGCCTTTGAGCCGGCCGCCCGCCGTGAGCTGGACTCGCTCTGGCTGGGTTACACCGAAACGCCCGGCCACCCCGCCCTGCGCGCCGAAATTGCCGGCCTGTACCAAAACATTACCCCGGCGCAAATTCTGGTCCATTCCGGCGCGGAAGAAGCCATCTTTAATTTCATGAACGTGACCCTCTCGCCCGGCGACCACGTGATTGTCCAATCGCCCTGCTACCAATCGCTGCTGGAAGTGGCCGCGGCGCTGGGCTGCCAGGTAACCCGCTGGCCGATGCAGCCGGGCAACAACTGGCAGCCGGACCTCGATTTTTTGCGGGACAACATCCGGCCGGCCACCCGGCTGGTAGTGGTGAACAGCCCGCACAACCCCACCGGCTACCTGATGAGCGCCAAAATGCAGGCGGAATTGATTGGCATTGTCCGGCAGCACGGGCTGCTGCTGTTTTCTGACGAGGTGTACCGCGGGCTGGAGTACGATCCTGCCGACCGGCTGCCCGCCGCCGCCGAGCTGTACGAAAATGCGGTCTCGCTGGGGGTGATGTCCAAAACCTACGGGCTGGCCGGGCTGCGCATTGGCTGGCTCGCTACCCAAAACACCGCGCTGTACGGGCAACTGGCCGCATTTAAAGATTACACCTCGATTTGCAACAGCGCCCCCAGCGAATTTTTCGCTACGCTGGCGCTGCGCCATCGCACCCAAATTGTGCAGCGCAATCTGGAAATCATCCTCTTTAACCTGGGGCTGCTCAATAAATTTTTTGCCGCCCGGCAGGACAGCTTTGAGTGGCAGCCGCCGCGCGCCGGCTGCATTGCCTTTCCGCGGCTCAAACTGCCGCGCCCGGTCGAGACTTTTTGCGCCGATCTGGTGGAGCGGCAGGGGGTGCTGCTGGCCCCCGGCTCGATGTTTGATTTTGACGGCAACCATTTTCGGGTTGGTTTTGGCCGCAAAAATATGCCGGAGGCGCTGGCCCGGTTGGCTCAATATTTGTAACTGACTGACCGGCCTACGGGAAAAGCCGGCGAGTCTTGACCTCGGCCACAGCATCCTCTTTAAAGCGATAAAGCTGCGCCGGCCGGCCGCCGGTGTCGCGGTAGTCGTCTACCGCTTCAACAACCTGGGTTTTGCGCAGTTTGCTCCTGAAGTTGCCTTTGTCCAGCTTTGTTCCCAGCACAATTTCATAGGCATCCTGCAATTGGCGCAGAGTGAATTTTTCCGGCAGCAGTTGAAAACCAACCGCGCTGTATTCCAGTTTGTAGCGCAGCCGGGTGAGGGCGTACTGCAAAATTTCGGCGTGGTCAAAGGCCAGTTCCGGCGGGTCGTACACCGAAAACCAGCCCACGTTGGCGGCATCGCTGGCGGCCCGGGGACTTAGCTTGTCAGCGCCAACCAGCGCAAAATAGGCCACTGTGATCACCCGCGTGCGCGGGTCGCGGTGGGGTTCGCCAAACGTGTAAAGCTGCTCCAGATACACATCGTCGCTGCCTACGTTGGTTTCTTCCTGCAATTCCCGGTAAGCTGCCTGCTCCAGGCTTTCGGTCATTTTTACAAAACCGCCGGGGATGGCCCACATGTCGGCAAAAGGCCAGGCCTTGCGCTGGATGAGCAGCACTTTGAGCGCGTTGTCCAGAATGGTAAAAATCACCACATCCACAGTTACCGATGGTCGCTCGTATTGGGTTACATCATACTGGTTGGCGGCTTCCATAACCTGTCTCCTATGAAAATAAGCGAATCAGCGAATCTGTTTAGGGATGGGCATTGTTGGCGGCAACCCCCGGCAATGTCGAATTTTGCGGTGCAGTAAGTGTAATAGTTACACTTGCTAATTATACAATGTCTGTTAAGGGTTGTCGATTCTGGCGGCGTGGAGTACAATTTGAGCAACAGAATCATCGATCATCCTCAATTTGCCAGTAGGAGACCCGGTTATGCCCGGCGGCGACCCCTTCATCGGAATTAAACTCGGCTCATATGAAATTCTAGAAGCTATCGGCGAAGGCGGGATGGCCCGAATTTACAAGGGTTATCACGCGCAGCTAAACCGATATGCTGCCATCAAAGTGGTGCATTGGGGGTTGCAGGAAGACCCTGCTTTCACCGAGCGGTTTCGCCGCGAAGCCCAGGCTATTGCTAGCTTGCGCCACCCCAACATTGTTCAAATTTATGATTTTGGCCAGCACGAGAGCGGCTACTACATGGCCATGGAGTTCATCGATGGCAGCGATCTGGCGGTTATTCTGCGCGAAGCCCGGATGCAACAAAAGCAGCTCCCCCCTGATCAGATTGTAAAAACCATCAAAGGCGTGGCCGCCGCGCTGGATTATGCGCACCGCAACGGCGTTATCCACCGCGATGTGAAGCCCTCTAACATTATGCTCAACCGCGAGGGCCAGCCAATTTTGACCGATTTTGGGCTGGTGATGCTGCCGCTGCAAGCCAGCCAGGCCACAATGGGTAGCGTGTTTGGCACGCCGCACTACGTTGCCCCGGAGCAGGCCATTTCCTCGGCGGATGCGGTGCCGGCCAGCGACATCTACTCGCTGGGGGTGGTTTTATTTGAAATGATGACCGGCCGGGTACCGTTTGACGACGAGTCGCCGCTGAGTGTGGCCCTCAAGCACGTGAGCGACGCCCCGCCGCTGCCCACCTCGATCAACCCCAATATTCCGGTACAACTGGAAGATGTGATTTTAAAAGCGCTGGCCAAAGTCCCGGCCGACCGCTTTGAAACGGCAGCGGAGCTGGCCCACGCCGTTGAAGATGCCTTGCAGGGGCAAGTGGTGGTCCCCACCACCAACGCCGTCACCATGCCGGGAGCGATTGGCAGGGCCGCGGCTGGCCCAAAGCTGGCGCCGGTCGCTCCGGTTGCGCCGGCGGTCCCCAAACGGGGATTGCCCGGCTGGCTGATTTTTGCGCTAGTGGCGGTGCTGGGGGGAATTGCCGGCGCGGCCGGATTGTTCTTTTTTGATAACAATCAAAGCGCGCCGCCGCCAACCGCCACGGTTGCGGTGGCCATAATTCGGGACGAAACACCCACTCCAACCCCCGCAGCGACATTAGCGCCCGCACCCACCGACACAACGGCGCCGGCCGATACGCCTGCCCCGCCGCCGCCCCCGCCAACCGATACGCCCAGCCCCACCGATACACCGCCTCCCACCGCGACACCCGCGCCCACCGACACGCCTGCTCCGCCGCCTCCCACCGATACACCCACGGCCACGCCCACCAACACGCCGGTACCTCTGCCCACGTTTACCACCACCCCCGAGGGGCTGGCCGGCAAGATTTTGTTTAAAACTGACCGGGCGGGGTTTGTGGAGATTTATCAAATGAACGCCGATGGTTCCAACCAGCGCCCGCTGGAAGATGTTTCAATTTACACCCAGCTTGAATCGCGGTTGCCTTTTTCGCCGGATGGTAACAGCCAGATTCAGGTCAGGGGCGAGGGCCAGCTTGATTTATGGTGGTTTAATCTGGCTACCGGCCAGGAAATTCGGATAACCAGCACCGGCCCCGCCGAATATGATCCGGCCTGGTCGCCGGTTGATGACCGCATTGCCTTTGTGTCCGAAGAAACCGGCCGGGGCGATATTTATGTCATCAATTTGGGCGGCAGCGCCTATAAACGGCTGACCGATAATATTGATAACTTTGACAAACATCCCACCTGGTCGCCGGATGGTACCAAAATTGCCTACTGGTCAGATATCAGCTTTAGCCACAACCGCCAAATCTGGCAGGTTGATGTGGCCACCGGCGAGTTGACCAGCCTCTCCGACAACCCTTTCAACGATTGGGATCCCATTTGGGTTTGGGAATAACCGGTCAGGCATTACCCTCTCGCAGACTGCCGACGGGCGCTGAATTACCCCAGCGCCCGTTTTTTCTGCCCAAAACCCTACGCTTAGGCAATGATGCCTAGTTAACCTATTGACCAACTAGGCCATTTGGCGTATAATCCTTATGTATTCAAGTGGAAGGAGATGCGCAGATGAAACGGCAAATTGCCATTTTTGCAGTGGCCTGGCTGCTAATTGCTCTGTTGGGGCTAATGTATTTGCCGCGAATGGTGGCAAATGTTGCAGCCTATCTGCCAGATGAAGTGGATGTGTTGGGAACCACATTCATGTTGCAGCCGATTGGGCAATCGCTTTCTCCGGCAGAATTGCAGCAGGCGCGGCAAGTTGTTGAAAACCGGCTGGAACAGCTAAATTTGGCCGGCAAATACAAAATTGTCGCCCTGCCAGAAGCAGACCAGCTTCAGGTTACCCTGCCTGATAACAACGAAACGCCTCGGATTATCAATGTTATTACTCACGTGGGGGAGGTAGCCTTTGTAGACGGCGGGCTTGAGTCGCCGCCGCTGGGCGAGCAAATTTCGCTCAGCGCCGACCCTTCGGAGCAGGTGACCCGGGTTGAGCCGCTGTTTACCGGCAACGATATTAACGCGGTGATTGGCCCCAACACTGACTCCGGTGACCTGTTTTATCAGATTCAACTCAAACCGGCCGCAGCCAGCCGATTTAACGTGCCGGGGGGTGGCTATGTTTGTTTGGCGCTGGACTCAACTGTGACCAACTGCTCAAAAATGTACCACTGGTCAAACGGCACCCTGGAAATTTTGCCGGACCTGGGCGAAGCGGGTCTCAGCCTGTCTGATGTGGGGATTTTTTTGGAGAGCGGTCCCTTGCCGGCCCCTTTTGAAGTGGTCAACTGATAGTTTGCCTGTTAGCCCGGCGGCGAGCCTGTGAC
Organism: uncultured Caldilineaceae bacterium; assembly: GCA_964407935.1. Classification (GTDB taxonomy): domain Bacteria; phylum Chloroflexota; class Anaerolineae; order 4572-78; family J111; genus J095. The sequence continues at coordinate 12,062 of CAYOXS010000063.1, read as the reverse complement.
AGCCTCGCCGCTTTTTTTATTGGCGCAGCCGTTCACAGTCGGCGGTTTTGCCCAAAATTACCAGAATATCGTCTTCCAGCATAACCTCGGTGGCCGGCGGCGAAATGATGATCTGTTCGCCGCGTTTGATGGCGATCACCGCCAGGCCATACTGGTTGCGAATGTCTGCCTCGCGGAGGGATTTGCCGGCAAATTGGCCCGGAGTAACCATCTCCACAATGCCGGTGTCGTCGGTCAGCTCCAGAAAATCAACAAAATCGATGGCCGCCAGCTTGCGCGCCAGCCGCACCCCGGCTTCGTGTTCCGGCAAAATTACCTGATCGGCGCCCACACGGCTCAAAATTTCCTGCTGGGTTACCGTGGTAGCTTTGGCCACAACCCGCCGCACGCCCAGCTTGCGCAGCACCACCGTCGCCAGCAGATTCGACTCAAAATCCGAGCCGATGCAGACCACTCCGGTATCAAACATTTCTGCGCCCACCTCGCGCAGCGCGTCGATGCTGGTGGCATCAAGCTGCACCACGTGGGGCAGGCTTTGCGATACAATCTGGACTCGTTTCATATCGGCGTCAATCGCCAATACATCGTGGCCGTAAGCGTTCAGGGTCATGGCCAGGCTGGTGCCAAAGCGGCCCAGGCCAATCACAATAAACTCGCGGGCGTGGTTTGAGTCTTCCAGAGCGTGAGACAACCCGGTTTGACGGCGCGGCTGGGCCAGTTTTCTTAATCCTCCCCAAACTTGTTGAAACCACGATGTGGATTGTTTGGCCATAGTTTCTCCCGTGGGTTAACCAATAATAATGCGTTCTTCTGGATAGTGAATGAGGGTTTGTCGATGCCGCTGCGCCAGGGCAACCACCAGAGTGAGCGGACCTAACCGGCCCCAAAACATAGTAAAGGCAACCAGCAGCCGGCTGAGCGTGCCCAGCCCGGCGGTAATGCCCAGCGAGTAGCCGGTATTGGAAAAGGCGCTGACCACCTCAAACGCGATGGAAAACAGATTGGCCGGTTCCAGCAAAATAACCAGCAGGGTAATCCCGGTGACAAGCGCGGTAGAAACGGTGAGCACCGCTACCGCTTTGACAATTGTTTCAACCGGAATGGTGCGTTCAAAAATACGCACATCGCTGTAGCCCAGCACTGTGGATTGCAGCGTAATCAGCACCACCGCCACCGTGCTCAACCCCACGCCGCCGCCCATCGAGGCCGGCGCGCCGCCAATGAACATCCACACAAACAGCATCAACTGGCTGCCTTCGCCCAACAGATCAACCGGGATTAGCGTTAGCCCGGCGGTGCGGCTGGAAACCACAGTAAAAAACGCCAGCACCAGGTTTTTGCCGGTAAAAATTGCCGGGATGGCCTGGCCATCAATATAGGCTTCATCAAATACCAGCAGGATGGTGCCCACAATAGACAGCAGCAGGGTAAATGGCAGCACAATTTTGGTGTGCAGCGACAGACGCTGTTCGTGCGGCCAGGCCACTACATCGTACACCACGGTAATCCCCAGCGTGCCGATGGTAATTAATATGCTCAGCACAATCAGGATGGTTGGGTTTTCGCGGGTAAAGATCAGCGCCGGGTCGTCGAGGCCGGTGAACAGGTCAAAACCGGCGTTGCAAAAGGCCGAAATTGCGTGGAAAATAGAGTAATACAGCGCCGTTGGCCAATCCAGCACCTGCACGTACTGGGTAAACATAATTGCCGCCCCGGTCATTTCAATGGCGATGGTCGAGATAAAGACCACCAGCGTGAGCCGCACCAGCCCGCCCCGGCCCTCAACCCCCAGCGTTTCTTTGAGCAAATTCCGTTCGTACAACGACACTCGCCGTCCAATCAGCCGGAATAAAACCACAGACAGGATGATAAAGCCCATGCCCCCAACCTGAATGAGCGACAAGATGACAATTTGGCCAAAGAGCGTGTAGGTAGCGCTGGTGGGCAGCACCACCAGCCCCGTCACCGTTGTGGCCGAGGTGGCGGTAAAGAGCGCCTCAACCCAGCCTACCTGATACGAGCCGGTTGTTGAAACAGGCAGCCGCAGCAGCGCGGTGCCAATTAGAATGATCGCGGCAAAGCCGGCCACTAAAATTTTAGAGCCTCTGGCCGGCGAAGGCATTTTTTTCTGTTCCAGGTGATGTTGTCTGACTTGTCTGTAGCTGATCACGGGTTAACCTTATTAGGTGGAGCTAAAAATTGAAACCGATGCATAATCTAGCACAGATATTAGTGTAATCAAAACAACGGGGGGGAATTGTGTTCACCCGCCGGTTTTTGTTACGCCGCCGCCCGGTGTGACAGAGAGCCGGCCAAAGCGCCGGCTTTTTTGTTGTCACAAGTGGCGCTGGCTGACAAGGGCTTGCTGCTGAGTATGCCCGACAAAGATTTATCCTACAGCGCCAGCCGTTAATCGGCAAGAGTGAAAATGTGAGCCGGGCAGAACCACACCAAAAATCTTTTCTCCCCCTTCTCCCCGCCGGGGAAAAGTGTAAGTTTCAAACTTTGTTGAGTAAAGTCAAAAAATGTGTCATTTTCAAAAGAGAGCCTCATTTCTATGAAAGCAATTTGTGTAAGGCAATTTGATGAACCTGATGCGATGAAGCTGAAAGATGTGGCGGAGTTGATACCTGATAAAGGCCAGGCGGTGGTGAAGTTGCACGCAATAGGCGTCAATTCTGTTGATACGTACTGCCGCTCTGGGGTTGCTTCGTGGGTATCACTTCCTTTCACACCGGGTGTCGATGGCGCTGGGGTTATCAGGCAGTTGGCTTGGATATTGAAAAACTGAAAGTGGGTGACCGGGTCTACACAGCGTTTAATATCAGCGGCACTTATGCCGAGGACGTGCTGTGTGAAACATTCCAGGTATATCCGCTGCCGGAGAATGTGAGTTTTGAGGAAGGAGCCGGGGTGTTCATCCCGTATGGAACGGCTTATCAGGGATTGTTTCACCGTTGCCGGGTAGAAGCGGGTGAGGAGGTACGGATCGCGAGGTGATTCTGACCGGACATTAGCTTGTCGCCAGGGCCGCAACTTTTTCGGCCAGCCGGTGCAACGCTTCGCGCAATTCGGCGGGGTGGCGCACCTCCAGGGGACAATCTAACCCGGCCAAAACGTAGGCCATCCAGGCTAAATCGGGCGCGTAACAGATCATTCGTACTTGCTCCGGGCCAAATTCATCCAGGGTGGCCAGGGCAGGTGGGATAAGCCGTTGGGCCTCGACCAGAGTTGTTTGCAAAACAACCTCAACCCGCCAGGTGTTTGGCGTTGAGGCAATCGACCGCTCAACATGCGGCAAAGCGTCAAAATCAGTGGGCCGGGTAAATAGTTCATCGCTGGCGGTAACGCTCACCACTCGATCAACCCGGAAGGTCCGCAAATCTTGCCGCAGGTGACAATAGCCCACCGTATACCAATAGCCAACGCGGTAGACCAGGCCGTAGGGATCAAACCGGCGAGTCGTCTCCGCTCCCTGCCAACTTTTATACTTCAGGACGACTCGCTGGCTTTGATGCAGGGCCAAACTGATGGTCATAACCACCTCACTGGGCGGCGGGGTTGCGTTGGTTGCCGGCATCTCCACCCTCAAGGTTGCTTGCAGGGCTTGCACCCGCTCCTTCAAACCCAGGGGCATCACCCGTTCTACTTTGGCCAGGGCACTCTCCATCGCGGTGCCCACCACCCCCCGCCCTAACCGGCGATTGAGCAGCAAGCTGAGGACCAGGGCCACCCCTTCATCTTCGTTGAACATTAGCGGCGGCAGCTTGTAGCCGGGCCGCAACCGATACCCGCCATAGCGACCTCGCTCAGTCTCGATGGGAATCCCCATATCTTGCAGCATAATGATATAACGGCGAACCGTGCGCGTGTCTACTTCCAAACGCCCGGCCAGAGCTTGCCCACTGAGCTGAGGATAGGCTTGCAGCAGTTCCAACACGGTTAGTACGCGGGTGGCTGGGGTATACATACTACACCTCTCTTGGCGAAATATTGGTCTAAGTCCGAAGTTTATTAGGACCGATTGTGTCCGCATTTGATAGTAAAATCAAATTATACTTGAGGAGGTGCCCCAATGACAGATACATCAACTGACGATTGGGTGGTTGGTCAAACTAAAGATGATGGCTTTAAGATTGGCGTGCGCAAAACTTTTGACATCTCGCAAACGGAGAATAAATGGAACCCTTGGATGTCTGGCACCCCTTTGGGCCTTGAGACTCGGTCTATTTCTCGTGAATTGGCCTTGCAGGTGGGCGTCGCCACTCTGAGTCGTTTTGTCTTTAACATCTCCCGCCGCTTTGTTTATCCCTTTGCCCCGGCTTTGAGCCGGGGGTTGGGGGTGCCGCTCACGGCCATCACCTCCCTGATCGCCATCAACCATGCCACCGGTTTGCTCAGCCCTTTTTTTGGTCCGGTCAGTGATCGCTGGGGCTACCGGATGATGATGCTGGCCGGCATGGGCATGCTGGCAGTGGCGATGTTTGCCAGCGGTGCGCTGCCGCTTTATGGCATTATTATGATCACCTTATTTTTAGCCGGCTTGGGCAAAAGCATCTTTGATCCAGCGTTGCTAGCCTATCTGGGGGAGCGGGTGCCCTTTCACCGGCGGGGTTTGGTGATCGGGATCACCGAGTTTGCCTGGGCTGCCGGGTCGTTGGTGGGCATCCCCCTGGTCGGGGTGTTGATTGACCGCCTGGGTTGGCAAGCCCCATTTTTAACGCTGGGCGGCCTGAGCCTGGTGTGTCTGGCCGGCCTGGCTTTTTTGCTGCCTCCGGCCAGCGGGCGGCGGGACCATGCCGCCGAAAAAACGAGCTTTAAAAAAGCCTGGCAGCAACTGAGGCAGAGTCCAATGGCGTTGGCTGCGTTGGGTTTTGGTTTTTTGATCAGCATGGCCAATGACAATTTGTTTGTGGTATTGGGGCTGTGGCTGGAGTCCTTTGGTTTGAGCCTCACCGCGGTAGGGCTGGCCGCTTCGGTGATTGGGGTGGCGGAGCTGGTTGGCGAAACGGGCACCGCCTTTGTGGCCGACCGCATCGGTTTGCACCGGGCTGTGTTGGTTGGCTTGAGTTTGGCCACGGTGAGCTATTTGCTTTTACCGCTGGTGGGTGTAACTTTGCCGCTGGCGTTAGCCTCTCTGTTTATCTTATTTCTCTTTTTCGAGTTTTCGGTGGTCGCCTCGTTGTCGCTTTTTACGGAAGTGCTGCCCGAAGCCAGAGCCACCATGATATCGGCCCTGTTTGCTGCCTTGAGCCTGGGCCGAATGGCCGGGGCGCTCATCGGGGGACTGGTGTGGGCAATGGGCGGGTTGCCAGGGGTCGGGATCGTTTCGGCGGTTGCATCGGCCCTGGCTCTGGCCTGTTTAGGCTTTGGCCTGCGTGCCTGGCGGCGAGATTAGCCTGGCCGGGCTGGATCAGCGAGAGATTGCACCCTTTGCCAAATTGGCTATGATCAACGGCATTCTTTTTCGGCACAACTCAAGTGTTGGGGTTGGCGCGGCGGCCGCGCCGGTTGCCTTTTTTCAGTCTTCAGCCTGGCCATTGGCCGCCCCGTGCAGCAGCGAGGCCAGCAGCCCCGCCCGCACCGATTCCCCCGCCGCCAACTGGGCCTTGAGGTTATTACACAGGGCCAGCAGTTGCTCCACCCGCGCGACAATGCGCCGCTGCTCGGCGAGGGGAGGGAGGGGGAAGGGAACTTGTTCAAAATAGTGTCTCGGTACCCTTTGCTGACCTGCTGTACCAGTCATTTCAGCAATCCCGTATCGATTTAACGGTGGTGGTAACGTGTGCCTTTTGCTCCGAAAGCGTGCCAATTGCGCTAAAAAAGCAGAAAAAAAGCAGTTGTACTGAATTATCTGGTACAGCCGGTATTTTCGGTCAATGTTTGGCAAGGCAATAATTGGTACCTGCTCCGCCCGCACCCCGATGCAAAATTACCGGTTTTAGCTGTAATCGGGGTAAAATTTGGCGAGTGGTGGGTAGCGGATGGCGGGTAAAAACGCGCCACTCGCCACTCGCCACTCGCTACTGACCACAGCCAAATGCGTGGTGGCGAAAAATTCGTGACACTAACTAATTCCTAACTCCTGACTCCTGAATCCTGTTTTTAGAGGAGGAACAGCCAAAATGAGCACAGCCAACGCCAATTCCATCGCTGTTGCCATTATTGGCGGGGGAATTGTTGGACTGGCCACGGCCCTGGCCCTGGTTGAGCGCCGCGTCACCGGGCTGCTGGTGCTTGAAGCCGAACCGGAACTGGCTGCCCACCAAACCGGCCACAACAGCGGCGTAATCCATTCCGGGCTGTATTACAAACCCGGCTCGCTCAAAGCCCAAAATTGCGTGGCCGGCCGCGAGGCGCTATACCGCTTTTGCGCCGCGCATCAACTTCCCCACGAGCGCTGCGGCAAAATAGTGGTTGCTACCCGCCCGGATGAGATTCCCCGGCTGGTTGATCTGGAAGCGCGCGGCCGGGCCAACGGCTTGCATGGGCTGCGCCGGCTGCGCCCGGCGGAAATCCGAGAAATTGAACCGCACGCCGCCGGAATCGATGGGCTGTGGGTACCGGATACCGGCATTGTCGATTACCGGCAGGTGGCCGCCAAATTTGCCCAACTGGTGCAGCAGGCCGGCGGCCAAATCCAAACCGGCGCGCGGCTGCGCGGCTGCCGGCGCGAGGCCAACGGGTTGCGGCTGGCCACTTCGCGGGGCGAGCTGCACTGCCGGTATCTCATCAACTGCGCCGGGCTGCAATCCGACCGGGTGGCCCGGCTGTGCGGGGTGTCGCCGGGGCTGCGGATTGTGCCGTTCAGAGGTGAATATTTTGAGCTGTCGCCGGAGAAACGGTATCTGGTTAAAAATTTAATCTACCCGGTGCCAGACCCCAACTTTCCCTTTTTGGGGGTTCATTTTACGCGGATGATTCACGGCGGCATCGAGGCCGGCCCCAACGCCGTGCTGGCCTTTCGGCGGGAGGGCTACAGCCGGTTTAGCTTTTCAATCCGCGATGCTGCCGCAATTTTGGGCTACGGCAGTTTTTGGGCGCTGGCCCGGCGGCATTGGCGCATGGGCCTGGGCGAATTTTATCGCTCGTTCAGCCAGCGCGCTTTTGTGCGGGCTTTGCAGCGCCTCATCCCGGAATTAACCCCCGCCGACGTGCATCCCGCCGGAGCCGGGGTGCGCGCCCAGGCGCTGGAGGCCGGCAGCAGGCTGGTCGATGACTTTCGGATTGTGCCCGCCCCGCGGATGATCCACGTTTTAAACGCGCCATCTCCGGCAGCAACGGCCTCGCTCAGCATCGGGCAGCATATTGCTCGCCTGGCCGTGGCGCAGTTTGAGCTGAGCGCAGGCACGAACTTTGAGTTGTGACGGTTTTTCGGCCCAAAAGCAACCTGCACCCATTGGCAAAGTTTTACTTTACCACTTTCCATAACTCTGTTATAATGGGATTATTCTTCTCGACCCAAACCCAACCCCAGGATAGAGGTCAGTAGTGGTTCAACTACTTCAACTTTACCAATTGCAGTCGCTAGATAGTGAAATAGATCAAATTTCTCACCAGTTGGCCGCCATTGCCGCTCAACTGGGTGAAAGCGATGCGCTCAAACAGGCCCGGGCCGGGGTTGAGGCGGCGCAAGTTAAGTTCCGCAAGCTGCAAGCCAAAATGCAGGACCTGGACCTGGAATTAAAGAGTTTAACCGCCAAAATTGCCAACCAGGAAAAACTGCTGTACAGCGGCCGGGCGCTCAGCGCCAAAGAGGCGGCCAATTTGCAGGATGAGGTAGCCTCGCTCAAACGCCGGCAAGGCGACCGCGAAGAAAAGTTGCTGGAAGCGATGGTCGAAGTGGAAGATGCCGAAGCGGCGCTTTCGGCGGTGCAGTCCAGCCGTGAATCGACGGAAGCCGAGTGGCTGGCCCGGCAGGCCGGGTTGCAGCAAACTCAGGGTGAACTGCAAAACAGGCTGTCGGCCTTAAAAGAAAGACGGCCCGATGTGTTGGACAAAATCGAGGCCGAGACGCTGCGCATTTATGAGAATCTGCGCAAAAAAAAGGCCGGCCGAGCTGTGGTTGCGGTAAAAAATGGCGTCTGCCAGGGCTGTGGGATGACCGCCTCGGCCAACAAAGTGCGGCAGGCCCGGTCCGGGACTGAACTGATGTATTGCGGCGCGTGTGGCCGCATTTTGTATGTACCGTAGCAAGGAGAGGGTATGGCGATTCGCAATGTGCAGTTCAATATGGATGATGCCGTATTTGAGGCGGCGGTAAACCGGGCCACCGGCGAGGGCAAAGACATTGGCCAGATTGTGGCCCAGTTTGTCAGCCAGTATGCCGCCGGAGCCACGGCCGGCGCGCCGACAACCTACACAATTCAACGCGGCGATACCCTGGGCCGCGTTGCCGCCCGCTTTTACGGCGACGCCAGCAAATACCCGGTTATTCAACGCGCCAACAACATTGCCAACCCCAGCCGGATTTGGGTGGGCCAGGTGTTGATTATTCCGCCGGTAGCCGGTGTTGCGCCGGCCCAGCCATCGGTCACAACACCGCCCGCGCCCGCGCCAATGCCTGTGGCGACGCCGCCGCCCGCGCCTGTGCCAATTCCCGTTGCTCCGGCCACGCCGCCGGCCCCGGCGCCCGCACCTGTCCCGGCAGCGCCGGCTCCGGTGAGGGGAGCACCGGCCAAACCAGCTATTCGTTGGGTGGGTTCGCCCAATTTTAACAACCGCCGCCGGCCAGATGATATTACCGGCATTGTTATTCACTCCACCGCCAACAATTCGCTGGAGCGGGTGGTTGAGTGGTTCAACAACCCCACCGCCCAGGTGAGCGCCCATTACACCATTGGCAAAGATGGTGAAATTGTTCAGCACGTGCAGGATATTCACCGCGCCTGGCACGCCGGGCGCAGCGTTTGGAAAGGGCGTGAATCTTGCAACGATTACACAATTGGCATAGAATTAGTCAACCTCAACGATGGCGCGGATCCGTATCCGGAAACGCAGCATCGGGCCAACGTGGGGTTGGTGGCCTATCTGGCCCAAAAATATAATGTTAGCCCCGATGATATTATGGGCCATCTGGATATTGCCATTCCACCTGGCCGCAAATCTGACCCACGCGGATACGATCTGAACCGCCTGCGCAGTGAAGTGGCGACAATTTTGGGACGCCGCTAACCCGGAAAGTAGTTGATGCTGTATTTAAGTGTAACCCTCAGAATTCAATCCTGGTTGTTGTTTCCCCCGGCTTTAGGCTGCTGGACCTAACCCACTTTTAATTGCTGTTTTTATATGGGTGTTTGTTGCGTTTGCCCGCGCCAGTGCGGGTTAAACACCCTTTTCCCTATTTTTGTCCTAATTACATAACTGTAAGTGTCCTTTGATTTTCGCCATCTTTTTGGTATGCACGTGTTCTGTGATGCGTGTTGTATAAAACCACCCGTGTTTAACGGAACACGCAACGCGAATTACTAACAAAAATAGCGGTGGCGAAAAACTCATGACACTAATCATAATCACTTCGTACCAACCCTTATTCAATTTTTAGGAGAATATTTTATGGATACTTTATCAATCGCCGCCGAACGAATTATTACTGAATTGCCCGGCCCCAAAGCTCAGGCGTTATTAACCCGAGATGCCAACGTGGTGTCGCCATCGTACCCGCGCGATTATCCCTTTGTGATGGATTACGGCCACGGCGCCGAGGTTTGGGATGTGGACGGTAACCGGTTCATCGATTTTGCCGCCGGCATCGCCGTAACTTCAACCGGCCACGCCCACCCGGCCGTGGTCAACAGCATCAAGCAGGCTGCCGACAAATTTCTGCACATTTCATCGGATTATTATCACGAGCATCAGGTAAAACTGGGTGAGAAGCTCAATGAAGTTGCGCCGATGGACGAGCCGGTGATGACCTTTTTTGCCAACTCCGGCACTGAGGCCGTGGAAGGCGCGCTCAAACTGGCCCGCTACGTAACCGGCCGGCAGCGATTCATCGGCTTTTTAGGCGGCTTTCACGGCCGCACGATGGGTTCGCTGGCGTTTACTTCCAGCAAATACACCCAGCAAGCCGGCTTTTTCCCCACCATGCCGGGCGTCACGCACGTGCCGTATCCCAACAACTATCGGCCCATTTTGGCCGGAGCCGATCAGGGCGAAGCAGTGCTCAATTACATTGAAAACGTGCTGTTCAAAAGCATTGTCCCGGCCAAAGAAGTTGCCGGTATTTTGCTGGAGCCAATTCAGGGCGAAGGCGGTTATCTGGTGCCGCCGGACGGTTTTCTGCCCGGTCTGCGTGAACTGTGCGATCGGCACGGCATCATGCTCATTGCCGACGAAGTGCAGAGCGGCGTAGGCCGTACCGGCAAAATGTGGGCGGTGGAACATTGGGGCGTGCAGCCCGATATTCTGACATCGGCCAAGGGGCTGGGTTCCGGCATGCCGATTGGCGCGGTGATTGCGCGGAAATCAATTATGGAGCAGTGGAAGCCGGGCGCGCACGGCAACACCTACGGCGGCAACCCGCTCTGCTGCACCGCCGCGTTCACCACGCTTGAACTGGTGCAGCAGCATTACATGGCCAACGCCGCCAAAATGGGCAACTATCTGCTGGCCGAAATGAACCGGCTGGCCGAAAAATATGCCATCATTGGGCAGGTGCGGGGCAAAGGCTTGATGATTGGTATGGAATTTGTAGAAGACCGCCACAGCAAAAAGCCGGCCAAAGAGTTTGTGGCCAGCCTGATTCACGAGGCTTTTTTCAATGGGCTGCTATTGCTGCCCTGCGGCGAAAGTACCATCCGCTTTATGCCGCCGCTGATGCTGCCTCTGGCGCTGGCCGAGGAAGCTATCGCGATTATTGACCACTCGATTGCGGCGGTAGCCAGCAAGTAACCACTAAAAAAGCCCCGGCCAACCGGCCGGGGCTTTTTTGTTTAGTGGTGCAAAATCTGGCTGAGGAACAACTTGGTGCGCTCGTGTTCCGGGTTGGCAAAAAAATCGATGGGCGCTTTTTCTTCCACAATATTGCCCTGGTCAAAAAAGATAACCCGGTCGGCCACATTGCGGGCAAAACCCATTTCGTGGGTCACGGCCATAATTGTCATCCCAGATTCGGCCAGCTCCTGCATGGCGTCGAGCACTTCTTTAATCATTTCCGGGTCAAGCGCCGAGGTTGGCTCATCAAAGAGCATAATTTTGGGCTGCATGGCCAGCGCCCGGGCAATGGCCACGCGCTGTTGCTGGCCGCCGGAAAGCTGCCCCGGAAATTTGTTGGCCTGTTCCGGGATTTGTACCCGCTCAAGCTGTTTCATGGCTTCTTCTTCGGCCCGGTCCCGGCTCCATTTGCGCACGTTAATGGGCGCCAGGGTTACATTTTGCAGCACGGTGAGGTGGGGAAACAGGTTAAACTGCTGAAAGACCATGCCCACTTCGCGCCGGATTTCCTGAATATTGCGCAGGTCGTTGTTGAGTTCGGTGCCGTCAACCACAATACGCCCTTTTTGATGTTCTTCCAGGCGGTTGATGGTCCGAATCCAGGTCGATTTGCCGGAGCCGGACGGCCCGATGATGACCACCACCTCACCCTCTTTTACCGTGGTGGTCACGCCGCGCAGAGCGTGAAACTCACCGTACCACTTGTGCACATCTTCGCAGATGATGATGTCTTTGTCAGATTGTTTTGCCATCAGTTCTTCTCCTCTAGTATTTGCCAACGCCAAGTTTTTTCTCAAGCCGCTGGCTGGTGCGTGACATAGTAAAGGCAAAAACCCAGTAAACCAGCGCCACAAAGGCGTATGATTCGCGCTGCAACCCCAACCAGTCTGGTTGGGCCACCACCACCTGAGCAATTTTTAACAGGTCGAACAGGCCAACAATTGCAACCAGCGACGTGTCCTTGAACAGGCTGATGAACTGACCCACGATGGCCGGAATTACCAGCCGCAGCGCCTGTGGCAAAATAATCATCCGCATCGATTGGGCAGTGCTCAGCCCCATGGCGGCGGCTGCTTCGTACTGCCCTTTGGGGATGGCTTGCAGCCCGCCGCGTACATTTTCGGCCA
>CAYOXS010000062.1:18580-21800 GCA_964407935.1 uncultured Caldilineaceae bacterium | reverse complement strand
GAATGTTATCTAGTCGCTACGCGACTGACGTGACAGCCTATTTAACTCCCCTCTCCCCCGCTGGGGAAGAGGGGATGGGGGTGAGAGGGCGCTTTATTTATTTTTGATAAAAATTTTTACAAAAAATCCTGGCGGCTATCATAGCACAATTTTGGTGCAAGCCAAAACGTTACTCGCCGGCCCACACGCCCCACGCGCCGACAACCAGCGCCGCCGCCATCAGCCAGCCGCCGAAGCTGCTGCCGCTGGCCTGCAAATTGGCCCCCGATACCAGCAGCGCCGCCGCGGCCACCATCCACGTGAGCCGGTTGACGGACCGCTCCAGCCGCTGCACCGATTTGCGCGCATCCGGGGCCAGCGAGGTTTGCAGGGTCAGGCTGCCGCGGGTGGCATCGATCAGCAGTTTATCGAGCTGGCCGGGCAGGCGCAGCCCCAGTTGGGCCAGGTTGATGGCCTCCTGCAGCCAGCCGCGCCAGTTTTGGCGCAGCTCTTCCTGGGCCAGCCGCTCGGCAAAGGGGATGGTTTGCGCCCACGGGTCAAAATTGGGGTCAAGATTGGTGGCCATGCCGGATAAAATGCCGATGGAGCGCATCACAAACAGCATATCGGCCGGAAACTGAAACGGCATTTCGTAGACAATGTCGCGGTACTCGCTGACAAAGTAACGCATTTCGGTTTCGGCCAGGTCTTTAATCTGGCCCATTTTTACGCCCCAAACCCGGCCAAACATATCGGCGGTGGCCTCTTCCAGCCGCTTGATGTCGGCGCTGGGCAGCAGCACTCCGGCGTCGGAGTAGGCTTTGACCACACGGTGGGCGTCGCGGGTACCCACGCCGATGGCGTACTCGCGCAGCGCCGCCCGCAGCCGGTCGGGGATCACGGCAACCATGCCAAAATCAACAAACACCACCTGAAACGGCCGGCCGGGCCGGTTGGGGGCGACATCGCCGGGGCGGAAAACGGTGCCTTCCGGCTCATCGGGATGGCGCAGCGGGCGCACAAACACGTTGCCGGGGTGGGGGTCGGCGTGAACAAAGTTGGTTACAAAAATCTGTTCCATATAAATGCCGTAGAATTTTTTGGCCACATCGGCCCGGCTGATACCCGCCGCCTCGATGGCCGCCAGATCGCCAATTTTGATGAAACTCACATTTTCCAGCGTGAGCGTGCGCGGGCGGCAGTAATCGTGGTAAACCTTGGGCACAACCACGCCGGGGTCGTTGGCAAAATCGCGGGCAAAGTGTTCGGCATGCTCGGCCTCGGCCTCAAAATCCAGCTCGCCGCGGGTGATGGCGGTAAACTCTTTGGCCAGCCAGTCCAGGTCAACCCGGTCGCTGACACGGCGGTACAGTTTGAGCCAGCGCAGGGCCAGAGCGATGGCGGCCAGGTCGGTTTCTACCAGCACGTCGATGCCGGGCCGCAGCACTTTTACCACCACCCGCTCGCCGCTGGGCAGCCGGGCAATGTGTACCTGCGCCAGCGAAGCCGCGCCAAGCGGCTCCGGCTCAAACTCATCGAACACTTCCGCCACCGGGCAGCCAAAATCTTCGGCCACCTGGGCCAGTACCCGCTCCAGCGGCTCCGGCGGAATTTCGTCCTGCAAACCGGCCAATTCGCGAGTCACTTCCGGCGGCAGCACATCGACGCGGATGCTCAAAAACTGGCCCAGCTTGATCAGCACGCCACCCATTTCTACGGCCAGGGCGCGGTAGCGCCGGGCTATTTTCTGCCAGCGCGGCAGCGGCGGGGTGCGGAACCAGCGCAAAATGGGCCGGTTGAGGATGATGTCCCAAAAGATGACGTGGGCAAAAGCCCGGGCAAAAAACCAGCGCACTTTGCGGTAACGGCTGGCGTCGATCTTTTTGGGGTCAACCTTCACCTCCGGCGAGCGGAGAATCTGGCTGATTTCCTGGTGCAATTCCTGCTGGATTTCTGCGGGGGTGCGCTGTTTTTCCATGGCGTCGGGTTCGCTTTCACGCTGAATTTGGGTGAGATTATACCGGTTTTGCCGGCTGGCCCAAAAGGTCTCGGTTGAACCTGCCGGCAAAGCAGTTTGTGGTATAATGCCCTCAGTGTGTCAGCCATCAAGGAGCTAATTTATGAAACGTAAAACATTATTCTGGACTCTGGGAATTATCCTGCTGGTCCTGCTGATTTGTGGCGGTTTTATGGGGTTGGGACTGCTGCTGGCCAACACAATGGGTTCGGGCGGCCTGGGAATTGGCGACGCCGTGGCCATTGTGCGGGTTGAAGGCGCCATTGTCCCCGGCGAATCGCCGCCCCCAACGCTGTTTGAAACCGGCGCCGGCATGGCCTACAGCAAAACCATTATCGACCAGCTCAAACGCGCCGATGCGAACAGCAGCGTTAAAGCGGTGGTGCTGGCTGTTGACAGCCCCGGCGGCAGCGTCTTTGCCTCAGACGAGATTGCCCTGCAAATCAAGGCGATGGAAAAGCCGGTGATCGCCTCGATGGGCAGTTTGGCCGCGTCGGGCGGCTACTACGTGAGCGCCCCCACCGACGAAATCTGGGCCAGCCCGCACACGCTCACCTGCTCCATCGGCGTGATCAGTCAATTTTTAAATGTGGAAGGTTTTGCCAAAGAGTGGGGCATTACCGCCGTTACCGTTAAAAGCGGCCAATTTAAAGACACCGGCAACCCCTTCCGCGAATTTACCGAGGCCGATCGCACCCTGTGGCAAAATTTAATTGACGAAGCCTACGCCGCGTTTGTAAAAATTGTGGCCGATGGCCGCGGCATGACCGAGGAACAGGTGCGCACCGTGGCCGATGGCCGTATTTGCAGCGGCCAGCAGGCGCGGGCGATGGGCCTGGTGGATAACCTGGGCTACGAGCAGGATGCCATTGACCGCGCCGCCGAACTGGGCGGCATCAGCGGTGAACCGCGAGTGATTGAATACGGCACCGAGCCAACGTTATTCGAGTCGCTGGGGGCCAGTTTCAATCGCCCCAGCCCGGTTGATGAGCTGCAACAACTGCTCCACTTTAACACCGGTTCGCCGCTGATGTATTTGTACACCGGCCAGTAGGATCACAAATTTGTCCAGCCTCAACCGAAGTGTCTCTGAATGTTGAATTTTTCGGAGTCCAAAACTGGAGTTTTGGACTCCGGTCACAATTTTTGAACGTCGGGTTTGGAGTTCCCCCCTGAATCCTGACCCCCCGACTCCTGAATCCTATTTTCAAAGGAGAATACCTC
>CAYOXS010000062.1:0-18570 GCA_964407935.1 uncultured Caldilineaceae bacterium | reverse complement strand
TATTATTGCCAAAAAACGTGACGGGCTGGAACTATCCAGCGACGAACTCAAATTTTTTGTCGATGGCTACACCCACGGCGACATCCCCGATTACCAGGCCAGCGCCTGGTGCATGGCTGTTTTGCTCAAAGGGATGTCCGATGCCGAAGCCACCGCCCTCACCCTGCACATGGCTCACTCCGGCGACACGCTGGATCTGCACCACATTGCCCCTTTTGTGGTAGACAAGCACTCTACCGGCGGCGTGGGCGACAAAACCACCCTGGTAGTAACGCCGCTGGTGGCCAGCCAGGGTTTGCCGGTGGGCAAAATGAGCGGGCGCGGGCTGGGTTTTTCGGGCGGCACGGTTGACAAGCTGGAAAGCATCAGCGGCTTCAACGTTAGCCTGTCTACCGAGCAATTTATGGCCATGCTGGCCAAACACGGGCTGGTGGTTTCCGGCCAGAGCGCCGACCTGGCTCCCGCCGACGGCAAATTTTACGCCCTGCGCGATGTGACCGCCACCGTCGAAAGCCTGCCGCTGATTGCCGCCAGCATTATGAGCAAAAAAATCGCTGCCGGCGCAGACGCGATTGCGCTGGATGTTAAAGTGGGGCAGGGCGCGTTTATGAAAAATATGCAGGATGCTACCGCGCTGGCCCAACTGATGGTGGCCATTGGCCGGGGCGTCAACCGCAAAGTCGCCGCTGTGCTGTCGGATATGAACCAGCCGCTGGGCAACGCCATTGGCAACGCGCTGGAAGTGCGCGAAGCCATCGAGACACTGCGCGGCGGCGGCCCGGCGGATTTCCGGGAGCACTGCCTGACCATTGGCGGCAAAATGATTGAGCTGGCCGGCAAGGCGGCCAATCTGGACGCGGCCAAACAACTGCTGGCCAATTCGCTGGATAACGGCCAGGCCTGGGCCAAGTTTGTGGAATGGATCACCGCCCAGGGCGGCGACCTCCGCCAGCTTGAAAACCCGGAGCTGCTGCCGGCCGCGCCCATTATTGAAACCGTGGCCGCGCCGCAGAGTGGCTTCATTGCCGCCATCGATGCCGCCGAAGCTGGCAAAACCAGCGTCGATTTGGGCGGCGGGCGACTAAAAAAAGGCGACCCCATCGACTACAGCGTGGGGATTGTGCTGCACGCCAAAGTTGGGACGCGGCTGGCCCAGGGCGACCCGCTGTTTACCCTGCACGCCAACAACCGCGAGTCGCTGGCCGCCGCCACGGATCGGCTGCTGGCAGCCATCACCTGGAGCAACCAGCCGGTCACGCCGCCGCCGCACACGCTGGGTATTATTGAGTAACCACCAACCAGTTAGGGCTTACGCAGTTGGCCATAAATGGACACAGATTCCACAGATTATGTCAAAAAATATTGAAAAATCTGTGTTTATCTACGAAATCTGTGTCCAATTTTTTCCTAATTGGTTCAACTGCGTAACTCATACTAAAAACAGAAATCCGGCATGAAGAATATTTTTGCCGCCCTCCGCCACACGCTGCCAGCGTACGATCCCGTGCGATTGGCGCAGCGTGTTTTCAAGAATCCGCTACTGGCCGTAGTTGGCCTGCTGTCGTTCATGGTGACTTTTGGCACCATTGGCTATATGGTGATTGAAGGCTGGGATCTGCTCGACTCGCTGTACATGACGGCCATCACCCTGTCAACCATCGGCTACGGCGAAGTCAAAACCCTGTCGCCCAGCGGCCGGATTTTCACCATTGCCCTGATTTTTGTGGGCGTGGCCACCGCCTCGTATGCGGCGACGGTTGGCATTGAATTGTTCACGTCGGAACGGTTTTTGACAGATTTGCGCAACCGCAGGAGGCGAAGAATTTTGCAGAAGATCAGCGATCATTGCATTATTTGCGGTTTTGGGCGCATGGGCAGTTCGTTGGCCGCCGAGCTGCAAAGCCGGGGCGCCAATGTGGTGGCCATTGACGTGGCCGATGAAGCCATTGAACGCTGCCAAAAGCGCGGGCTGCCGGCCATTCAGGGCAACGCCGCCGATGACCGGATTTTGCGCGAGGCCGGCATCGAGCGGGCCAGTTCGCTGGTGGCGGCCACCAAGTCGGATGCCGAAAATGTGTTCATCATCCTCACAGCCAAAAGCATCAACCCTAATTTACACATATTTTCGCGCTGCAATTCCGAGGCGTCGATCCCCAAACTGCAAAAAGCGGGCGCAGAAACGGTCATTTCGCCGTACACCATCGCCGGCAAACGCATTGCCCATATGATCACTCACCCCAACGTGACCAGTTTTTTAGACGGCGTGCTGGAGTTTGGCGGCCATCAGATGCGGCTGGAAGAGTTTGTGGTGGGTCAAAATTCGGTGCTGGCCGGCCAAACCCTGCGAGAAGCCCGGCTGAACGCGGTGGTGCTGGCGGTTGATCACCCCGGCCAGGGGGTGTATGCCCACCCCAACGCGGACACCCGGCTGCTGCCCGGCACAGCCTTTATCGCGATGGGACTGGACGAGGAACTGCTCAAATTGAGTCATCTGGTCAAAGGCAAGTAACAGGAGCCTGTCGGCCTGCACCGGGATAACGTTGGCGACAAATCCCTGGAGTCCAAAACTGTAGTTTTGGACTCCAGCACAATCATTTTTAAGGAAGTACAGTTTATGTCAATTACATCGATCAGCCAGCTTGTGGACGATTTGGCCGCCATCACCACCGAAGTGGAAACGGAATTTGGCTCGCTGGCGGACGGGCCATTTAACTGGAAACCCGCCCCCGGCGAGTGGAGCGTGGCCCAGTGTCTGGATCATCTGACACTCAGCAACCGGGCCTACTTTCCGGAGTTTGAACGGGTGATTCGCGGCGAACCGAGTCCCAATCCGTGGACTCGCGCGCCGCTGCTGCCGGTCTTTTTTGGCTGGATGCTGAAAAAGGCGCTGGCCCCTGATTCAACCATGAAAACCAAAACGTTCAAAACCATCGAACCATCAACCAGCCAGATTCCGCTGAGCATCATCACCGACTTTGCCGCCACGCAGCAGCAGCTTGCTGCGCTGATGCGGGCCACCACGTCGCTGGACAGGGCCAAAATCCGCATCACCTCGCCGGTGGTCAGCCAGGTAATCACCTACAGCCTGCAAGATTGCTGCCAAATTCTGGTATCTCACGAAAGGCTGCACCTCAATCAGGCCCAGCGGGTAATGGCCTCACCGGGGTTTCACGGTTAAGCGGCAACTCGGCTAACCTGTTAAATTTGTGACAATTTTTTAATCGTCAATTCACGGCTTATTCATCAAGCCCAATTAGGATAATGGAGGATCGATACCCGGATATTTTCTTTTGCTACGGAGATGCTATGAACACAAACGGACACACGCCGCCGAACAGATTGGGCGGACGGCCCGTTTCTTCCGCGCCAGATATGCAACTGGCGCACAATCTCATCACCACGCTGCGCCGGCAATCGGAAGAAATTGGCCAATCAGAATTACAGCGGCTGTTCAACCGCATTAATCTGGACGAACAGGAACAACGCCTGGTCATCGCCATGAGCTATAGCCTTATCCACCAAATTCTGCAACAGCCGGCGCTCTGTTTGCAGCAGCAAGCCGCCAACGGCAGCGGTGAATTCTACTTTAAAGCTGTCAGCCATTTGTTTGCCCTTGAAAACAGCCCCGCCGGCCATTAATTTACCACGCCTTTTGCTCTATTTTCTCCGATTCAAGGGATATTTCCCCGGCGCAGCAATCGCTCCCGCGCCAACAAAATCTGCCACAGTATAAATTTTTTTTATGATATTTGTCATAAATAATAAGGACAAATGTCACTAGCCGATTGGAGATTGGCAGGCTACAATGTTGATGTTGGTTCAAGATGACCCACAGCCCCTTGTGATAAAAGTCACGGCGTTTTAAGCTAAATCTCATTAAACTAAACTATATTGACCATGTCGCGATCAACTATTTGCCAAGTTGTTTCAATGCTAAAAAAAGTGCCGCCAAAGACGTTCGTTGCCCTTCTATTTGCCCTGCTGCTGTTGCCGGCAGCAAGAGGGCTGGCTCAGCCTGCCCAACCGCAAATCGAAAGCATGAGCGTGGCCCTTTGGCCAGAATTTGACCAGCCCGACGTGCTGGTGGTTACGCACATGCAGCTCGCCCCGGGCACCACGTTTCCCACCCAAATTACGATGCAATTACCCGGTTATATTGAAAAAATGTACGCCGTCGCGGTGGAAAACAACGGCCAGTTGCTGAACGTTGCCCCCGAGCAGATTAACTACCGGCGCGAGGGCGATGACCTGTTTTTAACCTTTCCCGCCACCGAAGCCAGCATCCAGCTTGAATATTATGATCCCTTTATTCTGACTAAAGATGGCGTTACCCGCCAGCTCAATTATAAATTTATTGCGCCGGCCAACCTGACCACCATTGATTTTGAAATTCAACAGCCGGCCGGTTCGGAAAAGTTTGAACTGACACCCGCCGCCGGCAACACCTTTGCCGGCGCAAACGGGCTAACTTACAGCTCACTGGTCGCCAGCAATCTGGCCGCCGGCGACGAGTTTGCCATTTTCGCCACCTACCAGCGCCCCACAGACACGCTGTCGGCCGAGATGCTGCCGGCCAGCAGCCCGGCTAACGCGGCGATGCCGCCTGCCGGCTCAACCGTCGAGGCTGAAAACACAACCGCGTCGCCCTATTGGGGCTACGGGTTGCTGGGTGTGGGCGTGCTGCTGCTGGTTGGCACCGGCGGCTACTGGTGGCGGCAAAACAAAAAATCCACGCCCGCCGCCGACTCGCGCCGCCAGCCTGGCCGCAAAAACAAACGCGGTCGCACAAATGCTGCTCCGGCGGCTGCCGCAAATTATTGCTTCAATTGCGGCTCGGCGCTGCGAGCGCAGGCGGTGTTTTGCCACGCCTGCGGCGCGGAACAGCGTCAAAATTGAACCTGATTTTTTGGAAATTACTGGCGGTTCACCTAAAATTTCTACTCTGAGGACAGGAGGAGTTCTGCATGAAACAACTGATACGCCAACCCAGTTACGATGTGAACAGCCGACCGTTCATGATCATCTGGGAAACCACGCACGCCTGTGATCTGGCCTGCCGCCACTGCCGCGCCGAAGCCATCCCCCACCACGATCCCCTCACCCTGAACACCGAAGCGGCCAAACGGCTGCTGGAACAGGTTGACCAGTTTGGCAAGCCACGGCCCATCTTCATTTTTACCGGCGGCGACCCCTTCAAGCGCGATGATCTGTTTGAGCTGATGGCTTACGGCAACCAACTGGGTTTGGCGATGGCCGTTTCTCCCTCCGGCACGCCCCTGCTCAACCGGGAAAACCTGCGTAAAATCAAAGAAAACGGCGGCAAAGCCATCTCGCTCAGCATTGATGGCTCAACGCCGGCCCGCCACGACGACTTTCGGCAGGTACCCGGCTCGTTTGAGCTGACCACCCGCGGCTGGCAAACCGCCCGCGAACTCGGCCTTAAATTGCAGCTCAACACCACCGTCACCCGCTACAATCTTGACGACCTGCCCAACATTTTCAAACTGGTGCTGGAATACGGCGCGATGACCTGGAGCGTGTTCTTTTTGGTGCCCACCGGCCGCGGCAAAGCCGAGGACGAAGTTTCGCCGGCGGAATACGAAGCGGTGATGCACTTTTTGTACGATTGCTCCAAGTACATCAGCGCCAAAACCACCGAAGGCCATCACTACAAACGGGTGGTGCTCCAGCGTTCCATTCTGGATGAAAAAGGGCTTAACCACGAAGATTACTTTGATCTGCACCCCATCTATTTCCAACTGCGCGGCCAACTGGAAAAAATTGTCGCCGAACACGGCATTAAACCCCGCGAAACCATTTTCCGCACGCCCATGCACATCAACGCCGGCAACGGCTTTGTTTTTATCTCCCGCCGCGGCGATGTTTTCCCCAGCGGTTTTATGCCCATCAGCGTGGGCAATGTTAAAGAAAAATCGCTGGTTGATATTTACCGCGAAGCGCCCCTGTTTAACGACCTGCGCGACCCCAGCAAGTACGAAGGGCGCTGCGGCCTGTGCGAATTTGTAGGCGTTTGCGGTGGTTCGCGCTCGCGGGCTTACGCTGTTACCGGCGACCCGCTGGCCGAAGAGCCGTTCTGCACCTACGAACCCGGCTCGTTCCCCTTTCAGGCGGAACTGGAAGCCCGGTTGAGTGAAAAACAAGCTGCGCCGATGATGGGCTAAAGGCATAGCGAATGAACGCTGTTACCGCCCAGCCGCGCGTCAATTTAAAAAATATCGCCCTGCCTGCCTCGCACGGTGGCTGGGGGTTTTTGCTGGAGCCGATTTTGCTGGGGCTGTGGGTTGCCCCCTCGGCGGCGGGATTGTGGTTAGCCGTGGCGGCGCTGGGCGCGTTTTTGGCCCAACAACCGCTCAAGCTGGCTCTCACCGACTGGCGCAAAAAGCGGCGGTATCCGCGCAGCGTGTGGGCCGAGCGATTTTCGGTGTTGTATCTGGGCACGGCGGCGGCCGGCATCACCCTGGCCTGGCTCACCGCCAGCCAGCCGTTCTGGCTGCCCATTGGGCTGGCCGCGCCGCTGGCGCTGGTGCAGCTCTGGTTTGACGCCCAAAATCGCGGCCGGGAATTTATCCCGGAACTGTTTGGGGCGGGCGCGCTGGGCGCGGTAGCTTCGGCGGCGGCACTGGCCGCCGGCTGGCCACTGGCTTTGGCGCTGGCACTGTGGGCTATTTTGCTGGCCCGTGCTTTTGGCTCGATTGTGTATGTACGGGCGCGGTTGCGGCTCGAACGCGGCCAGACCGTTAATAAAACGCCGGTGTGGGCTGCTCACGGCACAGGATTGCTGGCGGTAGCTGCGCTGGCTTTGCTGGGGCTGGCTCCGTGGCTGGCGGCGGCGGCGCTGGTGCTGCTGCTGGGCCGCGCCCTGACCGGGTTGTCGGTGTACCGGCAGGCAGTTGCACCCAAAATCGTTGGATTTCAGGAAATGGCCTACGGCCTGCTCACGGTAGCGCTCACCGCGGTGGGCTACGCGCTGGGGCTGTAGTTATAGTTTAGCTCTGCAAACAGAAAAAAGGAGACCCGATGGCTCAATCAACAACTGTTCCGACTGTAAAAGTGGCCGGGAAAGCGGCCAACAAGAAACTCAAATTTGTTATTGGCGGCGTGGCGGTAGCGCTGGCGGTGGTTTATTTAATTTACGCCGGTATTGCCAGCAACGCGGCCTACTTCCTCACCATCGACGAGTTGTACGCCAAAGGCGACACTATGCTGAACCGGACAGTCCGCATCTCTGGCAAAGTCGATGCCGCAACCATCGATTTTAACAACCGCGACCTCCTGCTTCAGTTTGATGTAATGAGCGAAACCGGCGAACGAATGCACGTGATGTTCAACGGCCCCAAACCCGACCAGATGCGTGAAGGCGCGGAAGCCATCATTGAAGGCAAATACGATGGCAACGCTTTTACCGCCAAAGAACTACTGCTAAAATGCCCCAGCCGCTACGAAGAGCAGGGCATCGAAGAAGTTCAGGTTAAAGCGGTTAAGTAACTCCCTGACCAATGGCGAATTGCCAATTGCGATTGAACGAATCAGCGAGTCTGCGAATAGCGAATGGCGGGTAGCGAATTGCGCTTTACGTTTTACGTTTTACGAATGACGGAACACGCAACACGCATCACACCAATTTTGCTGACAACTAAGCCCTGCCCCCTAACTCCTGACTCCTGATTCCTATTTTCAGAAGAGGTATAGCTTATGCCAAATATTGGATATGTAGCAATGACCCTGGCCCTGGCGCTGGCAGTGTACGCCGCAGTTGTCGCGGTGGTGGGCGCTCAGCGGCGCGTGCCAGAACTGGTAACCAGCGCCCGCAACGCCGCTTTTGGTGTTACCGGGTTTTTAACGCTGGCCGTGATCATCATTGAATATTTGCTGATTACCGGACACTACCAAACCAAGTATGTGTTTGAAACCAGCAACCGCGCCGCCCCAATTTTTTATCGGATGACGGCCCTGTGGGGCGGGCAGGATGGCTCGCTGTTGTTCTGGTCGTGGCTCATGTCCATTTTTGCCGCGCTGGTTCTGCTGAAAAAGTGGGGCTCAATGCGGATTATGATGCCCTACGTCGTTGCCGTTACGCAGATAACGGTGGCCTTTTTTGTGATGTTGGTTGTATTTGTGGCCAACCCCTTTGAACAGCTCGATTTCTTCCCGCCCGACGGCACCGGCCTCAACCCGCTGCTGCGCCACTTTGGCATGATCATCCATCCCCCGATGCTGTACGTTGGGTTTGTGTCGTTTGTAATCCCCTACGCGTTTGCCATTGCCGCGCTGGTCACCCGGCAAACCGGCGACCTGTGGATTCGCACCACCCGCCGCTGGACGCTCACCGCCTGGCTGTTTTTGAGCCTGGGGCTGCTGCTGGGCGGCTGGTGGGCCTATGATGTGCTGGGTTGGGGCGGCTACTGGGGCTGGGACCCGGTTGAAAACGCCTCGCTGATCCCGTGGCTGGTGGGCACGCCCTTTTTGCACTCGGTGATGATGCAAGAAAGCCGCGGTATGCTCAAACGCTGGAATATGGCGCTCATCATTTTAACCTTTGCCCTGGTCATCGAAGGTACTTTTTTAACCCGCTCCGGGGTGATCAGTTCAGTGCACACCTTTGCCCAAAGCGCCATTGGCCCGCTCTTTCTGGTATTTATCGCTATTATGTTTGTTTTTTCCCTGTACATGTTTGCTACCCGCTGGGAAATCCTTAAATCTGACAACGAACTCGACTCGTTCTTTTCCCGCGAGTCGATTTTTCTGCTAAACAACCTCATTTTTCTGGGGCTGGGCGTGGTGGTGTGGTGGGGCACCCACTTCCCGCTGGTGTCCGAAGCCCTGCTCGGCGAAAAGATTGTTGTTGGCCCGCCCTTTTTTGAGCAGAGCGCCGGCCCGTTGTTTGCCATTATTTTGCTGCTGATGGGCATAGCTCCGCTGATCCCGTGGCGGCGCGCCTCCGGCAAAAAGCTGGCGGACCAACTGTTGTGGCCCCTGGTTTGGGGCGTGGCGACCGCCGCTGTGCTCTATTTTGTGGTGGGTATCAGCATTGTTGGCGCGTTGATTGGCTTTGGCCTGTGCGGCTTTACGCTGGGCGCGACGCTCATTGAATACTGGCGCGGCGTTAGAGCACGGCGCAAAAGCCGCGGCGAAAACTACTTTGTGGCCCTGTGGCGGCTGGTTGGCCGCAATCACCGGCGCTACGGCGGTTACTTTATTCACATTGGCGTGGTGCTGGTAGCCATTGGCGTGGTCGGCAGCCGCTTTTATCAGGTGGAAACCCAGCAAAATCTGGCTGTTGGCGAGAGCATGACCATCAGTAGCCCGGTGATTGGCGATTACCAGCTCACCTATCGCGGCCTGCGCGATGGCCAAAGCCCGGATGACCGGATCATCACCGAAGCCGTGCTCGACGTGACGTTTAACGGCAACCCCGTCGGCTCACTGGTGCCGGTGCGCGAATTTTTTGTAGTGCAGCAGCAGCCAATGACCATCCCCGATAAACGCAGCACCCTGGCTGATGACCTGTACATTATTTTGGCCGGCTGGGAAGGCACCGGTGAAACGGCCACCTTTAAAGCCTATATTAACCCGCTGGTAAGCTGGCTGTGGATTGGCGGCATTGTGTTTATCCTCGGCACCATTATTGCCGCATGGCCAACCGCCCAGGAACAAGAAGAACGGGCCACAGCCAAAGTGCAACTGCCGGGCGCGGCCGCGCCAGCCGGCAAATAAATCGATAAACGGACTTACATGCAATGGCTCGACCCAAATTTTTCATCAACCTGATTTTTGTCACCGCTGTTCTGGTTACAGCGCTGGCGCTGCTTGCGCGGCCATCGCTGGCCCAGGAACCGGATTACGACGCCATCAACCGCATTGCCCAAAAAATGAACTGCCCCACCTGCACCGGCATCAACCTGGCCGACTGCCGCACCCAAACCTGCGCCCAATGGCGCGACCAGATTGGCGATCTGCTGGCCAAAGGGATGACTGAAGATGAGGTGCTGGATTATTTTGTAAACCAGTACGGCTCTCAGGTGCTACAGGAACCGCCCAAAAGCGGCTTCACGTTGTGGCTGTGGGTACTGCCGGTATCGATGATTATTTTGGGGGCGGGCATTTTGTTTTATACCATGCGCAAATGGGCCAGCCCGGCCGCCGCCCCGGTCGCTGTCGCGGCAGCCCCCAGCCCCGCCGCCTCCGATGATTATCTGAGCCAGGTGGAAAAAGATTTGGATTTTGATTGAGTGGAGACGAAACCTATGGAACAAACCCTGACCCAACCCAAGCCAGCGTCGCCGCTGCGCAATATTGTTCTTTTTGGCGGATTGCTGGCGGTACTGGCCCTGGTGGCGATGATGGCCGTTAACCTGCAAAAACACGAGTCGGTCGATTTGCAAAACCAGCAGGCCCCGGATTTTACCATCCCCCTGTTTGACCAGTTTGAACAGGACAGCATCACTCTGAGCGAACTGCGCGGCCAGCCGGTTGTGGTTAACTTTTGGGCCAGTTGGTGCGTAGAATGTTACAAAGAAGCCGAACTGCTTGAGCAGGCCTGGCAGGATTACAAAGACCAGGGCGTAATTTTTATCGGCATTGACCATCTGGACACCGAAAAGGAAGCCCTGGCCTACATGGCCAAATACGGCATCACCTACCCCTCCGGCCCGGATATGGGCGATAGAGCCTCGCAAGCCTACGGCATTACCGGCGTGCCGGAAACCTTTTTCATCGACAAAAACGGCAACATTGTCCACGTGCAGATTGGCCCCATCGAACGCACCCCGCTTTATACTCTGCTAAACCAACTTGTAGCCGAACCGGGAAGTTGACCTATGGAAATTGTAACCATTGCTGCCAGTGCAGCCCTGATTGGCGGCGCGCTCTATCTCATCCTGCTGCCTCTGCAAAACCGAAAATCGCCCCCGCTCAGAACTTCGGCGTCTGGCCAAACCGCCGCCGAGCTTGAAGTTCGCTATCAGGCCGCGCTGACCGCCATCAAAGATTTGATGTTTGATTTTGAAATGGGCAAAATGAGCCAGGATGATTACAACATTTTGCTGGCCAAAACCAAACAGGAAGCGGCGCAAATCCGCAAAGAAATTGACCGGCTGACCGCCTACGGCGTGTCGCCCAGCCTCGATGCCGAAATTGAGGCGCTGGTAACCCAAACGCGCAGCCAGCTACAGCACAACAACGGCAGCGCCGCGCTGCTCACAGAAATTAATGCCCGCATCGAGCGGCTTAAAGTTGCCCAGGGTAACGGCCACATCACCACCTGCCCCAAATGCCGCGCCCGGGTTATGCTTGGTGATGCTTACTGCGCCAGTTGCGGCCACACCCTCGACGAAGTCTCGATGAAAGCCGCCTCGGTGCAGCAGTGTACCGCCTGCCACAACCCGGTTCAACCTGGCGACGCCTTCTGCGCCAGTTGCGGCGCGCCGCTCGACCCCATGACCATGCCCTACGGAGAGCTATCAGCCATTTGATGATGAAAAATTATTCCTCCTTGTTTCAGCCCCAGCGACTCAATCTGCTTTTGTTCGCGCTCAGCGCCGCCGTTGTTTTGGGCGGCCTCTTGTTGCTGAGCGCCCCGGCGCAAGCCGCCCCGCCGGCCCAGTCGCCTACCCAGGAGCCATCCGTAACCGGCGGGCAATCCCTGTGGAACGAAAATTGCATGCCCTGCCACGGCGCAACCGGCCAGGGTGATGGCCCCACCGCCCAAAGTTTGCCCAACCCGCCGGCCAACTTCACCGACCCGGAAAAAGCCCGCAACTATGTTCCCGCCCAGAATTTTGACGTGATTAAAAACGGGCGGATGGACAAAATGATGCCCCCCTGGAAAAACAAACTCAGCGATGAACAGATTTGGGACGCGGTGGCCTACGTCTGGCGGCTGGGGGTGCCCACCGAGCAGTTAACCGCCGGCGAAAAAATCTACGCCGAACAGTGCGCCGCCTGCCACGGCGACGACGGCAGCGGCAGCGGCCCGCAGGCCGGCCCCGACATCAACGATTTCACCAACCTGGAGCAGATGGTCCAGCTTAGCCAGGCCGGTCTGCTGGCCAATTACAGCGCCAGCAGCGCGCACGCCGATCTGAAAAACCTGGCGGATGACGACATTTGGGCGTCGCTGGAGTACGTGCGCGGCTTTTCTTTTGCGCTGCCGGCTCGCAACGGCACGCTCACCGGCCAGGTCATCAACGCCGCCACCGGACAGCCGGTGGCTAATATCCCGGTAGCGCTGCACGCTTTTCAAAATGGCGCGCCGCTGGAATCGCTCACCGGCCAAACCGATGCCAGCGGCGTGTACACTTTTAACAAACTCCTCACCGATCACACCATCTTTTACGTGGTTGAGGGCAAGTATCAGGATGTGCCCTACGTTACCCAGGAGCCGGGCATGTTCCTGCCGGACTCCAATGAAGTTCAGCTTGACCTGACCGTGTACGAAACCACCACCACCAGCGACGCCATCGATGTGACCCAATTGCACTACCTGCTATCGTTCAACCCCGGCGTCATCAACGTGCTGCAAATTTTTGTGGTAAGCAACAGCGGCGACAAAACCTTCATCGGCCAGGATGGCAAAACATTTGGCTTTGCCATCCCCA
Source organism: uncultured Caldilineaceae bacterium (assembly GCA_964407935.1). GTDB lineage: Bacteria > Chloroflexota > Anaerolineae > 4572-78 > J111 > J095. The sequence continues at coordinate 5,953 of CAYOXS010000062.1, read as the reverse complement.
AAGATGCCACCAACGTCCGTTTTCAAAACGATACCGGCCAGCGCTTTAGCCAGGATGGCAGCACCTATTTTGACTCAGAACCGGTGATGCCCGGCGAAGAAGGGCTGACCATCGCCGCGATTTACGATATTCCCTTCAGCGGCGATCAGAAAACCATCGAGTTTCCGCTCACCGAACATGTGAAAGCCCTCGACGTGCTGATGACCGACCAGGGCGCAACGCTCACCAGCGGTCAGGTCGATTTTGTGGAGAACAAGGAGTTTCAGGGCAACAGTTTTGCCGTATTTACCCGCAAAGATGTCCCCAAAGGGCAGGTGGTGTCGCTCAACCTGAGCGGCCTGGATGACCTCACCTTTGCCGCGCCGCCGGATGCTCCGTCCGGCGCATCGACGCCGGCCAGCACGGTCTGGTTTGATCAGGAACTGGCCAGGTGGGTTGTGCTGGGGCTGGGGCTGGTGGCCGTGGTGGTGGCTGCCGTGGTTTACCCCATGCGCCGGCCGCAAATGGCCGCGCCCAGCAGCGATACCCCCGAAACGCGCCGCCAAAAACTGCTGCTGACGCTGGCCCGGCTGGACGAAGTGTACGAAAACGGCGAACTCGATGAGGATGTGTACCAGCGGGCGCGGGCCAAATACAAAGCCGAACTGGCCGACCTGCTGGAAATGGCCGGCTGATGATTCAGGTCAAGAAGGTGGTCAAAACTTTTGGCAGCCGGGCGGTACTGCGCGGGGTAGACCTGTCTATCAACGAAGGCGATTTTGTGACGCTGATGGGCGCCAACGGCGCGGGCAAAACCACCCTGCTGCACATTGTGGCCAATCTCAGCAAACCCACTCTGGGCGATGTGCTGATTAACGGCTACCGCATGGCCGAAGCCAGCAGCCAACTGCGCCGCTTTATTGGGCTGGTATCGCACAAAACGCTGCTGTACGATGACCTGACCGCCGAGCAGAACCTGCGCTTTTACGCCCAAATGTACGATGTACCGGCGGCCAAACACCGCATTGAAACGGTGCTCAACCAGGTAAATTTGTGGGAGCGCCGCCACGATCCGGTGCGCACCTACTCGCGCGGCATGCAGCAGCGGCTGGCCATTGCCCGGGCCATTTTGCACAACCCGCCCATTTTGCTGCTCGATGAGCCGGACACCGGGCTGGATCAACACTCCGCCGGCCTGCTGGGCGAACTGCTCAAAGCGGTGGGCATCAGCCAGCGCACCATTTTGATGACCACCCACAACCTCGACCGCGGGCTATCGCTGGGCAACCGCATGGTCATTTTGGCCAAGGGCAAAATTGTGTACGATGCCCCCCGCCAGGACACCAGCCTGGAACAGGCCCGCGACCTGTACTACCAACACGTTACGGTGAATTAATTTTGACCGAACAAGTGAAATCCCTGCCGGACACCGTCCCAACCGAACAAGCGGCATTCACCGGCGGCGCGAGCGGCTACCTGCGCAAAGTAGCCGCGATTGTCGGCAAAGATATTGCCACCGAAATCCGCACCAAAGAGATGATCAGCGCCATGTTTGTCTTTTCGCTGCTCATCATTTTTATTTTCAACTTTGCCTTTGACCTGCGCGCCGAAAATATGCAAACGCTCGCGCCCGGCGTGCTGTGGGTCGCCATCGCCTTTGCCGGCATGCTGGGCCTGAGCCGCAGCTTTATTTTAGAACGCGACCGCGGCGTGCTCGACGGGCTGCTGCTGGCCCCGGTTGATCGCAGCGCCATCTATTTTGGCAAAATGATTGGTAACGTGCTGTTCATCAGCATTGTCGAAATTTTTATTTTGCCCGTTTTTGTAGTGCTGTTCAACCAGTCGTTAACCAGCCTGCCGCTGCTCATCGGCGTGGTCATTTTGGGCACCATCGGGCTGGCCGGCGTGGGCACGCTCTTTTCGGCGATGGCGGTGCACACCCGCGCCCGAGAAGTGATGCTGCCGATTATGCTTTTCCCGGTGATTGTGCCGCTGATGCTGGCCGCGGTGCGGCTGACCGTGGCCATTTTAGATGGCACGCCCTTTGCCGATGTGAGCCACTGGCTGGCGCTGCTGGTCGCTTTTGATGTGATTTTTGTCACGGCATCGTACATTCTGTTTGATTTTGTGGTAGAAGAGTAGTAGCGAATAGCGAATTACGGTTTACGCAACACGTAACACGCATTACGCAGCCAACCCACCTAACTGATTTTCCGGGGAGTCGGGCCGGGCATTCCCCTAACTCCTGAATCCTATTTTCAAAGGAGCATTTATGGCCACCCAAACCGCAGTTTCACAGCCCGCGCAGAGTTCGCGGGGATTTGGCTGGATTCACGGCTTAACCATTGCCAGTGGGGTAATGATGCTGGCGGCGCTCTACATGGCCCTGGTCTGGGTGCCCGATGCTGGCAACCTCACCGCTCCCGCCGAGCGCTTTGCCCAGCGTATTTTCTACTTCCACGTACCGGCGGCCTGGATTGGGTTTTTGGCCTTTATTGTGGCCGCGGTCACGGCAGTGCTGTATCTGATCACCCGCAACGAAAAATGGGACATCTGGGAGTTGGCCTCGGTGGAAATTGGGCTGGCGTTTTTTACAATGGTTATGCTCAGCGGGCCAATCTGGGCCAAACCCACCTGGAATGTGTGGTGGACGTGGGACCCGCGCCTGACCATTTCAACCATTAGCTGGCTGCTGTACATTGGCTACATTATGCTGCGCGGCGCCATCGACAGCCCGGAACGGCAGGCCCGCTTTGGCGCGATTTACGCCCTGATTGCAGCGATGTCACTGCCGCTCAACTGGATGGCCATTCGCTGGTGGCGCACCATTCACCCGGCGGTGGTTTTGCCCGGCAAAAACGCCGATTCGGTGGGCGGCTTTGGCATGACCTCCAGCATCGCCACCACGCTGTTGTTTTGTTTGCTGGCATTTACCGTGTTTTACATCACGTTAATGGTGCATCGCGTCAAACTTGAAACCCTGGCCCGGCGGGTTGAGGCCATCAAACAAAACCTGTTGTACCAATAAAGGAGGTCAGTTACTATGGGTCCAATGACGTATTTGATTGCCGGCTATGCCGTGTTTATCGGCGTGACTCTGGTATATGTTTACAGCCTGGTCAGCCGCCAGAAAAACCTGCAAAAAGAGCTGAACACGCTTGAGTCGCTCAAAAAGAACGATTGAGGTTGCAGCCCCACAACTTTACTGACCTGGGAATTTGGCCGGCTGTGCCGGCCAAATTCGCGCCATTGTGACCCTTACAATCCCCTGGTTTGTTAAAACACCCCAACATATAGTAGAATAACTGATAAGATACCCTATATCTAGTATCATCCCCTATTTGATAAATATCCCGAATCGACTACAATCTCAGCAGGATTCATATGACCCATTATTGCGGTTATTTAGTAATGAAAGAGGAGAAAGAACTATGAAATCCGTTGGCTTTACGCCAATCCCGGAACGAATCAACCGTCTGGTTGATCTGTCGTACAATATCTGGTGGAGCTGGCACCCGGAAGCCCAAAACCTGTTCAAACGCATCGACGCCAAACTTTGGGAAGACGTGTACCACAACCCGGTGCTGTTTCTGCGAGAAGTGCGCCAGTCATCGTTAGACCAGGCCGCCACCGACGCCGATTTTATCAAAGCTTACTACGAAGTGCTAACCTCATTTGACGCTTACCAGGTTGATACCAAAACCTGGTTCAATGAAACCTACCCCGACAAAATCAACAAACCTATCGCCTATTTTTCCGCCGAGTTTGGCCTGCACGAATGCCTGCCCATCTACTCCGGCGGTTTGGGTGTGCTCTCCGGCGACCACACCAAAGAAACCAGCGATCTGGGCCTGCCCTTTATCGGCATTGGCTTTTTGTACCCGCAGGGCTACTTCCGCCAAACCATCAACAACAACGGCGACCAGGAAGCCCATTACGTAAAAGTTCGCTTTGCCGAAGTGCCATCTCAGCCCGCCTTCACCGCCGATGGCAAAGAAGTGGTGGTTTCCATTGACCTGCCGGCCCGCAACGGCCTGCCCGACCGGCGGGTGTACGCCAAAGTGTACCAGATTATGGTGGGCAATGTGCCTCTGTACTTAATGGACACCGATATTCACCCCAACGCCGCCGAAGACCGCGAGCTTTCAGCCCGGCTGTACGGCGGCGACCAGGAAATGCGGCTGGCCCAGGAAATGATGCTGGGCATTGGCGGCGTGCGCGCCCTGCGGGCAATGGGTATCCACCCGGCCGTGTTCCACATGAACGAAGGCCACTCGGCGTTTATGGTGCTGGAACGCGCCCGCGAACTGGTAGAGCAGGGGATGAAGTTTGAGGCCGCCAAAGAAATCGTGCGCAAATCATCGGTGTTTACCACGCACACGCCGGTACCCGCCGGCCACGATGCGTTCCCGTTCCACATGATGGACCGCTACTTCCCCCACTGGCACGAAAAACTAAAAATCAGCCGCGAAGAGTTCCTCAACCTGGCCCGCCAGGATCAGAGTTGGGGGCCAACCTTTAGTATGACGGTTCTCGCCCTGAAAATGTCGGGCAAGCACAACGGCGTCAGCAAACTGCACGGCGAAGTTTCGCGCAAAATGTGGAGCTGGCTGTGGCCCAATAAAAAGATTGAAGACATTCCCATCAGCTATGTCACCAACGGCATCCACACCGAAACCTGGCTGGCCCCGGATTTAAAGAAACTGTTTGACAAATATCTGCCGGTTAACTGGCACCGGCACATCGACGACCCGGCGGTGTGGGACGATGTCACCAAAATCCCCAACGAAGAATTGTGGGATGTGATGAACAAGCTGCGGGGCAAACTGGTTAACTTTGTGCGCATGCGCACCCGCAAGCGTATGGCTCGCCTCAATTATCACCCCAACGACATCCAGACTACAGCCAATTTGCTGGACCCCAACAGCTTGACCATCGGCTTTGCCCGCCGTTTTGCCACTTACAAACGGGCCACACTCATCTTCCACGATACCGACCGCCTCAAACGGATTATCTACGGCAACGGCATTCGCCCGGTGCAGTTTATCTTTTCCGGCAAGGCCCACCCCGCCGACGAACCCGGCAAAACCTTTATCCGTGAAGTGTACCATCGCTCCCACGAAGCCGGGCTGGCCGGACGCCTGATTTTTATTGAGGATTACGATATGAATGTGGCCCGCCACATGGTGGCCGGGGTTGATGTGTGGATGAACACGCCGCGCCGGCCAATGGAAGCCAGCGGCACCAGCGGCCAGAAAGCCGGCCTTAACGGCAGCCCCAACCTCTCTATTTTGGATGGCTGGTGGGCCGAAGGGTTTAACCACAAAAACGGCTGGGCCATTGGCGATCCCGACGCGGAATACGCCAGCGAGTACGACCAGAACCACGCCGACGCCACCTCATTTTATGAGCTGCTGGAAAACGAAGTGGTGCCCAAATATTACCTCCGCGACGCGTCCGGCATCCCGCATCAATGGCTGGAATTTGTTAAAGAGTCAATCCGCACCGTAGCGCCGCAGTTTAGCATGACCCGCATGATCAAGGATTACACTACCGACCTGTACGTGCCAAGCATGGAGTAATTACAACGCGGCGGTGTCTAAAATGATGGTCACCGGGCCGTCATTTTCAATACGCACCACCATGTGCGCGCCAAAGCTGCCGGTTTGCACGTTTTTCACCCCGAGCCGGCGCAGCGCCGCGACAAATTGAGCCACCAGCGGTTCAGCAACATCAGGAGCGGCGGCATCAGTGAAACTGGGCCGCCGCCCTTTTTTGGCATCGGCGTACAGCGTAAATTGAGAAACCACCAGCGCGTCGCCAGCCGTGTCCAGCATCGACAGGTTCATTTTGCCCTGCTCGTCTTCAAATACGCGCAGGTGGGCCGTTTTTTCGGCCAGTTTTTGCACCTCGGCCGGGCCGTCGGTGTGGGTAACACCCAGCAAAATCACAAAACCGGGGCCAATCTGGCCCA
>CAYOXS010000061.1:0-22275 GCA_964407935.1 uncultured Caldilineaceae bacterium | reverse complement strand
GCCGGCCGAGTGCAAACAACCGGGAGTCGCCGCCCGAAAGGTGGTGCTCGCGGAGAGGGTGTCGGTGAGCACCACGCCGGCGGCGATGCTGGGGCCAGCGTTAGAAATAGTGAGGGTGTAGGTTAACGCGCCGCCGGCCACAATGGGGTCGGCCGAGTCGGTTTTGGTGAGCTGCACATCGGCCTGAGAATTGACCAAAGTGGCTGCGGCAGCGGTATTGTTGGCCGGATTGGCGTCAAACTCACGGGCAGAAACGGCGGCGGCGTTGGTGAGCGTGCCGGTTGTGGCCGGGTCAACGGTGACAACAATGGTGACCGTGGCCGCACTGCCGCTCGCCACCGTGCCCAGATTGCACAAAATGGGACTCCCGCCGCCACAACCGCTCCCCTGGCTGGACGTGGCCGAAACCAAACTGACACCCGGCGGGAGGGTGTCAGTTAAGATCACATTGGTTGCATTATTTGGGCCGGTGTTGGTCACTGTCAGCGTGTAAGTGAGCCGGTTACCGGCGGCGATGGGATTGGGCGAAGCGGACAAATTGAGTGCAAGGTTGGCCTGCGGCGTGGCCGTCGGTTTTGGTTTGGGTTTCGACGGGCTGGTGGGTGGCGGGCTGGTGGGTGGCGGGCTGGTGGGCGGCGGGCTGGTGGGCGGTGCTGTCGGTAAAACCGGCGCTTGTGTGGAAACGGGCAGCGGTACGGTAGGCGCGGGTGACGGCACGGCGAGGGTGGGGATGGCAATAACCGTTAGCGCAGGCAGCGGCTTATCCACCGGTTGGGCCGGATTTGAGCCAGCCGGCGGCTGGCTCGGCGCGGGGGTTGGGGTGGGCGTGTTGGGGTTGAGCGCCACCGCCTTGGGCAACTGGCCGCCGCAATTAATGACCAGCCGCGGGCCAACCGGCAGGGATGCGCCAAACGAATTTTGATTCTGGCCGGTAATCACTTCGCGGCTGTAGTAGGTTACCAGAAAATCAACGCCGGGCTGGGGCGCGATGGTTAACCCCAGGTTGGGCAGCCGGACAGACAACCAGTCGCGGACAATATCGGTAACATCCCAGGCGTGAACGCCATCGGCCAGAACCAGCGGGGCCTTATACGGCATGCCTGAGGCCGGCTGATTAGCCCAGTTGGTGTCTATCTCTGAAAAGGGTTGGTTCAAACCGGCCAGGCTGAGCGCGTTGGGCGGCAGCGAACCGGTGACCTGTTCAACGTCCATTTCCAGCCGGGCACTGTGAATCAGCGTGTTGTTGGAGATTACGTCATTCAGCGGGAAATAGAGCAGCAGTTGCTTGCGCTGCCCGCCGGTCTGGCCCAATTGGAGCAGCGGTTCTTCGCCGTGAAAAACGGCCGGGGCAGCGGAGTCGATCCAGCTATCCTGGCCGGCATACACAAAATGAATACCCTGGCAGTTGACAAAAGACGGGACAACGGTAGGAACCGGGGTGAGCAATTTGGACTCAAGGACCGACTGACGCTCCTGCAAATCTGCGGCGTTTGGCTCGCGGTCTCTGATTGCCGCCCAGATAATCCCCATGTTGACCGCCGGCACCGGGGTAATCCGGGGATTGGGGGAGTGATCGGCCTGAAGCCGGGAATGAAGGTTAACCGGGATAAAATCGAAGCGTTGGCCGGATTGATCGTGAAAAAACAACAGCGAGGCCAGCAGCCCCACACCAAACAAGGCCAGCAAAACCAAACCCAGGCCCCAGCGAGGCCCCTGTTTTTTATTTTGCCGCGTTGTGAAATTAAACACTATCCACCAACCCATGTAACCCGCAAAAATTTATCTGGCCCAGAAAACCGGTCAGATGACTACTTTACTTTTGCTCTCGGCGGGGAGCAGGCGATACACAATCAGTTGTTCCACTTTGCCTTTGATGTTATGCGCGCCCATCGACTCAAGTTGAAAGTCGTGGTGTTTTTCGCGCAGAGCAAACAACGTGTGCTGGCTGATCACAGCGATACTTTCCTCGCCGAACTGCCGGGTTAAACTTTCTAACCGGGCCGTGGCGTTAACGGTATCGCCAATAATGGTGTAATGCAGCCGGTCGGCGCTGCCCAACGCGCCGGCCGTGACCGGGCCGGTGTTAACGCCTATGCCGGTTTTAAAGGGAGGGTCGCCGCGTTTGGCGCGGCGCACATTGAGCCGGTTCACGGCGTCAATCAAATCGAGGGCCGCCTGGCAGCCGCGCCGGGCGCTTTCCTGCGCGGGCAGCGGCCGCGGCAAAATTCCAAAGAAGGCGAGCATGGCGTCGCCTTCAAACTTGCTGATAACCCCACCGTAGTCGTTAACAATGGGCACCAATTCCTCAAAATATTCGTTGAGCCAGGTCATCACTGTGCTGGGGTTTTCGGCTTCGGCGATGGTGGTAAAGCCCCGAATATCCGTTATCAATACCGTGGCCATCACTTCCTGGCCTTCCAGATTAACATCGCCGGAAGCAAAGCCCTGCCGCAGTTGCTCTCTAACCTCCGGCGAAACCGTCCGGCCCAGCAAATCACGATAGACCGAGCCTTCTTTTAACCCGGCCACCATTTCATTGAACGAATGAGCCAGCACACCAACTTCATCATTGCCCGATGCATCAATCTGCACATCCAGATTGCCCCTGGCTACCTCCGCCGAAGCGGCCACCATTTTCAGCAGCGGCCGGCTAATTCTATTGGCTACATAAACGCCCAAAAATATCACCAGCAAAATAGCAACTGTGGTGAGCGCAAAAATCTGAATGCGCGTAATCTGGCCGGGCCGCACCAAAAACGTCTCGGCCAGAGCCACGCCAATGAGTCCCAGATCATTGTCCGTTGGCGAGGCGGGTAAGACCGCGGCGCTGCTTAACTCCCACGGGCCAATGATTTCGCTGTAATTGATACTGGCAACCTGGGCTGAGCGAACCAGGCTTGACTCATCCTGGTGGGATAACACATCAGCCACAGACTCCGGTTCAAGCACCAGCTCGGCAGAGTCCAAAGCCGGCAGCGTCGATTCCAGCGGCTGCCCGGCCAGGGTGTAAATAGTAACGTGAGAAAGCGTGTCGCTTCTCACCTGTCTGATCAGCGTTCTGAGCGACTTGCCGATTAAAATGACCCCGGCCAAATTACCGGATTCATCGTAAATGGGGCCGGAAACATACAGGTAATCGCCCCAGGGGGCCTGGGCCATACCGGCGAATTTGTCCTGATTTTGGCCGTTTTGCTGCTGAAGCACGCGCTGCACAAACTTCCATTGGGTAAAAACTGTCTCGCCCCGATTGGTGGTGTAATCTTCGGCGGTGCTGCCGGTAATATGCCGCAGCGATAACAGGCTGGTGCCCTGCGGGTCCAGAATTTCTACGGCTTCTTCACGATAGTTGACCGCCAGCGGCAATACAATCTCGCGCAGACCTTCGGCGTCACCGGCGCTGACCGCCTGCGGAATCCCGTTGGTGTACGAAATCAGCCGCAGGGTATCCAGCAGCCGGTCTTCTTCGTTGATCATCCAATCATTGGCCAGTTTGCCGGCTTCAATGAGCTGGTTTGTAAATCGTTCCTCAACCGTATCCAGCACAATCCGGTTAACCACGTAGGCGGCGGCAATAGCCAGCACCAATGCCAGAATGATGTAGGGGATAGTAATTTTGGCGCGAACCGGAACTTTGATATTGGGCAGAATCGCCTTAAATTTTGTATCCTCAATAATCGGCGAGTCGCCCTCCAGATCACGGATGGCCTGTTCCAGGCCGGCTCTGGTAAAGGGGGTTCTTAAAAAAATTTGGGGGCCAAAATCCCTTTTTATCTGCGATTCCCGGTGAGGATCGGGGTAACTGCTGGTAAAGAGAAGTTTGGCGCCCGGCAAATCTCGTTTGAGGGATACTATCAGCTCCTGCCAGCCTTCGCTGAGCAGCCGCGAATCAACAACAACCAGCCCCGGTTCGTGCTGCTTAATGATTGACTGCGCCTCGGCGACAGACCGGGCCGCCCAAACCTCATCATCCAATTCGGTAAAAAAACTGCTCAGTTGTTCGGAAAGTTTTGGGTCGGATTGCAGGACAAGAACTTGTAACCACATGGTTGCGCCTTTGCTGCAATAAATAAACGGGGTCGATAGTAAAAAAGTGGCAGTGACCTTGGCTTTTATTATACCAAAAAAACCATTATTGCTGTGAGAAATTTAATAGGTACATCATCCTATTACATCGGCACAGAAAAGGACATTCTTTAGTTTTTGGAGAAAAGGGGATCTTAAAACGGGGAGAACGGCCATTTATTCTATTGAGGGCTGCCCCTGATAACCAATACGCGCCTGCCGCACCAGCCGTTTTAAACGAGAGGCCAGCATATTATGCGGAATGGGTTTTACCAGATAATCGTCGGCGCCATCGTTGAGCGCCTGCAACACCCCGGCCGAATCGACAGCGGCGGAGAGCATTAAAATGGGGCCTTCATAAAAGGTTCTGAGCTGGCGGCATACTTCCCAGCCGCTCATTTCCGGCATCATCAGATCAAGCACAACAACATCCGGGTTGAGGTTATGCGTGGCTTCAATCCCCTGCGGTCCGTTTGCGGCCACATGCACCATAAAACCTTCCCGAGTGAGAGCCTGCTGGTAAAACTGGGTTAACGTGGGGTCATCATCAATCAGCAACATTGTTATTTGCATCAGCATTCTCCATTCTACAACTCTATTGTAAAAATCGAACCCGCAGGTTGATTTTCCGTCACTGCTATCCGCCCGCCGTGCGCTTCAACCACCATGCGGCAAAATACCAATCCCAGGCCAATTTGCGAGTCGCCCTGCTTTTTTAAAGAGACCACCTCATATTTTTCAAAAATGCGCTCGCGGTTTTCGGGGGCAATGCCGGGGCCTTCATCGATCACCTGAAGCCGGATTTTGGCCGCGGATTCCAGCCCCTGCCGAGGGGGCAGCGTTACAAGCCGCACAATAATTTTGCCCTGCGGACCTGAAAATTTAATAGCGTTGGAGATAAGGTTATCCAGCACCCGCCGGAACAGATTGGCATCAACCGCCAGCCGCGGCCCCTCCGCCGGCAGTTGCACCACCAGTTCGCACCATTTGAGGCGGGCAACGATTTGCTGTTCGGTGATCACTTCGGTAATGAGCTGGTTAATATCCTGGCGAGTCCGAAACAAAATCATCTCCCCGGCATCTTCCATTTTGGCCACCATGAGCATATCGTTGAGAAACGAATTCAACCGGCGGGCGTGAGAATAAATTTTGTTCACATCCTCGGTATCCTCCGCCGACAGCGAACCTTTGGTTTGGAGCAGGTTACTGTAGCCAATAATTGCCGTCATCGGGCTGCGCATATCGTGGACAATCATATGCGCCAGATCCTCCCGCAATTTGAGGGCGCGCTGAAGTTCATCGTATTGATGTTTGATGCGCAGCATAGACCGAACCCGCGCTTTCAGTTCAACATCGCTGACCGGTTTGGTCAAAAAATCATCCGCGCCGGCCTCAAATCCCTGCTCCAAATCGTCTTTGCTGCCCAGAGCTGTAACCAGAATAACGGGAATGTGCTGCCGGCGGGCATCTGTTTTGATACGCCGGCAAATGGTGTACCCGTCCATGTCGGGCAGCATCACATCGAGCAAAATAATATCGACCGGATTGGTGTTAAGATACGCAAACGTTTCCGGCCCATCTTCCGCAAAGGCCAGCGTATAACCCTCTCTGGCCAAAAAACCTTCAATAATATCGCGAGCCATCGGCTCGTCATCAACAATCAATACCGTTGGCACTGGTGGGGCCCTCCTGATAATTTCTTCATTAGTGAGTCAAATTCAGGTAGTGGTCAATTGTTTGCAGTAACCGGGCCGGGCTGATGGGTTTGTTCATGTGCTCATTGGCCCCGGCAGCCAGCGACCTTTCCCGGTCGCCGGGCATGGCCAGCGCGGTCAGGGCGATGATGGGAATTTTGGCCAACGCGGGGCTGGTACGGATAATACGGGTGGCCTCCAACCCGTCCATGTCGGGCATTTGAATATCCATCAGAATAATATCGGGGATCTGCTCGCGCGCCCGCTGCACCGCTTCTTTACCGTTGCGGGCAATCAAAACCTGATACCCCTGTACCTGCAGAAAATCCAGAAGCATGTGGATATTCTCTTCATTATCATCTGCCAGCAAAATCAGCGCCGGCCCGGATTGCGATTTTTGGCCGTCGCTGCCGGCGGCCGCGGCAAGCGCCTGTTCAGCCGGTGCAGCGAAATCAGCGGGCAGACCGGGCCGAACATAAGGCAGCGACACCGTAAACCGGCTGCCCTGGCCCACCGTGCTGTCCAAAGATACGCTCCCGCCGTGGAGTTCGGTCATCCGCGATACCAGCGACAGCCCCAGGCCGGTGCCGGCGTACTGCCGCGACAGGCTGCTGTCTAACTGCACAAACGGTTGAAACAGCTTGCGCATATCATCCTGCGAAATGCCAATCCCGGTATCCCACACGCAAAAATGGACGGTTTCCTGCCGGTCATCGTCGCTCACTTCAATGCCAATTTTGCCCCCTTCCGGCGTAAATTTGATGGCGTTGCTTAACAGGTTGACCAAAATTTGTTTGAGCCGGCGCTCGTCGGCGTCCAGCGCAGTTTTTGAATTTTCAAACCGGGTTGACACCTGTATCTGCTTTTTATGGGCCAGTTGCTTTATCAGCCGCAAACTGGCCTTACACACCAGCTCAATAACCACCGGCTGGATTTCAAGTTCAACCTTACCCGCCTCAATTTTTGACAGGTCCAAAATATCGTTGATCAGGTCCAGCAAATGCCGCCCGCTTTCCTCGATATTGCTGGCGTATTTTTTCTGTTTCTCGTTGACTGCCCCAAAAACCTCTGTTTTTAAAATTTCAGACGAGCCAATAATTGTGTTGAGCGGGGTGCGCAGTTCGTGGCTCATGCCGGCCAAAAACTCGTCTTTCAGGCGCGAGGCGCGGGCCAGTTCGGCGTTGGCTTTGCTCAGCTCGGCGGTGCGTTCCTGCACCCGCTGGGCCAGCATGGCCCGTTCCTGCTCCAGCGCCGACTCCGCTTGCTGCCGTTCTTCAATTTCGTGCCGCGCCTGCTCAAACAACTGAGCGTTTTTTATGGCGCTGGCGGCCTGATTGGCCAGCAGCCGGGTCATAGAAATTTCCTGGTAGGTAAATTCCCGTTCCACCCGGCTGTCTTCCAGTTTTACCAACCCCAGCACCCGCCGCTGAAAAACCATTGGCAGCATCAACAGCGTTTTAATGTTGACCTGCTGCATGTAGGCCCGCTCAAACGGATCAACCCCCAACCGGTTGAGCATCATCTGCTCCGGGATTTGCTCTTCCAGCACCGCTCTGGTGAGCGGATAACCGGCCAAATCCAGCCGCTCGGGCACAGATTGGGGCCGCCACCAGCCTTCGGGGCCAAACTGGGCGATTTTAGTGACGTGATCTTCGGTTTCTAGCCATTCAAAAATCACGCATCGTTCCACGCCAACCAGCCGGGTCATTTCCTGAGCCACGGTATCCAGCACATACCGCAGGTCAAGCCGGGAAGTAATGGCCACGCCCGCCGATTGCAACACGGTCAGCTCGCGGTGGCGTTTGGCATTTTCTGCTTCGGTGATTTTTCTTTCGCTGATGTCGCGGATCAGTAATTGGGCAAACGGGGTATTGTCAAGCTGCAACGGAATCCCCACCAATTCGACATAAATTTCAACGTGGTTGGCCCCCACTAACTTCTGCTCGATGGGAGCAGGGTTGTTCCCCGCCCAAATTTCACTCAGCCAGCGGGTAACAGCAGCCTGCGTTTCACCGGGGAAAAACCGGGTAATGGGTGTATCGGCAAGCTGCTCCGCGGAATTTACGCCCAACAACGCAACTCCGGCCGGGTTGATGAAATTAATATTGGCCGCCCTGTCAACCACAGTGATACCATCCGGCGACAGCGCCACCAGGTGTTGATACAGACTCTCGGTCAGTGATGCTGCGGCGGGCTGCCGGCTCACGGGCGGTGGAGCAGGTTCAGCGGGGAGTGGTGCAGGCGGGGGTTGTTGGCTGCCGGCCGGCAGCTCGGCGGGTGACGGCATAATCCGCAACGCGCGCCACGCAAAGAGTCCGCCCACGGCTAACAGGCCAGCGCCCAAAACCAGCCAGCCGGTAAAGGTGAGCGTTCCAAAAATTGCGCTAACGCCGGCAAACAGCAGCAGCGCCAAAATTGGGAAGCCTACTCCCAACCAAACCAGCAGTCGTTTTTGGAAATTATTCGCATTTTTCAAACTGCAATCCTAAATCCAGACCTATGTCTCCCACTCAATTTCCTCAAGCCCGGTTGCCTCATGGTAAATCAACTCTGCCCGATTACCAAATGGTAAGCGACTGACTCAGGTTGAAACTTGCCCCGCCCAACCGGCCGCCGGGTTTAATTTCTAATTCCCCCGGCCAATGGTACAATACCTTCATCACAAACAGACAGCCCAGGCCCGAATGACCAATGACGAATGACCAATGACGAATGACGGTTTACGCAACACGCAACACGATTTACGCATTACGAATTACAAATGGCGAATAAATAAATCTACGAAACTATGAACAAACTCCCCTTTGACGCGATTATTTTTGACCACGACGGCACACTCATCGATACCGAAACGCCGGATTTTGAAGCCTGCCAGATATTGTGCCGCGAACACGGCCTCGAGCTGTCGGTGGAGCAGTGGGCTGCCAGCGTCGTTGGCCGGATGGAAGGCTACAACCAGTTGTTTGACGACCTGCTGGCCCGGCACGGCAAAAATCATCTCACCCGCGACGATTTGTTTCGGCGTATCCGCCAGTTGTGGCCCATTACGCTGGAAAATACCCAACTGATGCCGGGCGTTGAAACGTTGCTGCCCCAGTTACGTACAGAAGGATACCGGCTGGCCGTGGCGACGGCGTCTGACCGGCCGTGGGCCACCCGCTGGCTGACAAAATTCAACCTGCTTGCCTATTTTGAATCCCTGTCCACCGGCGATGACGTGGCCAACAACAAACCCGCGCCGGATGTTTATCTGCACGCCGCCGAGCAGCTTGCCGTTTGGCCGCGGCGCTGCCTGGTTTTTGAGGACTCGCTGGTGGGTGTGCAGGCCGCCAAAGCCGCCGGAATGACTGTTGTCGCTGTGCCCACCCACGTCACCCGCAGCCTGGATTTCAGCCTGTCTGATCGGGTGGTTGCCGGGTTGGAGCACGTCACCGCCAATTGGATTGCAAGCCTGGGGTAAAGGAGGAGGCCATGCCAGACTATTTTGAAACCGCGCCCCTGCCGCTGACCGCGGCCAATTTTGATTATTTCCGGCTGCCGCCGGAAAAATGGCCGTTGCTGCTGGCCCGGCTGGCCCAACTTGGGTTGAGCCACCTCATCCTGCCCGTGCCGTGGAGTTTTCACCAGTTGCAGCCAGATTCCATCGATCTTGACGGGGCCACCGACCCGCGCCGCAACCTGACTCTGCTGCTCAAACTATGCGCCGGCGCAGATTTTCGCTGTGTGCTGCGCACCGGGCCAACCCTGCCCCAAACCGGCCTGCTCAACGATGGCCTGCCGCTGTGGCTGTCGGCCGCCGCGCCGGAGCAAATTGAAACCGAAACCGGCCGCTGGCTGGCGGCGCTGGCCAAAGCGCTGGTCAAACTACAGTGGCCCGCCGGCCCGCTGGCGGCGCTGTGGCTCAACTTGCCGGCCAACGCCGCCCCGGCCGGCTACAGCCCGCAGCTAACCCAGGTTAAATGGCCCATCTGGCTGCGCAAACGCTATCAAAGCATCGACGCGCTCAACCAGGCCTACCACACCAGCTACCGCACCGTCAGCGACGTGGAATTTCCGCAGCACTGGTCAGACCCGCCCACCCCGCTGCAAGCCGATGCCCGCGCCTTTCTGGACGAAACCGAGCACACCCGCCAAAACCAGTTCCAGCAGGCGCTCGCCGATGCCGGCTGGCAAACGCCGGTTCACCCGTTTGACTCCCTGCCGGACATCAAACCGCTGGCCGGCCCCATCCACATCGATCCCTGCCCGCCCGATATTTGCCGCGGCCTGTCGTGGGCCGATGACGCTCCCCTCGCCGCCGACGGCGCGCCCCGCGAGTCGTTTTGGGCCGCCCGCCTGCAACTATGGCAGGCGGCGCTGCCCGCCGCAACGCAAGCCGATGCCGTATTGCTGGCCGGGCTTGACGGCGGCGGCTGGGTT
Source organism: uncultured Caldilineaceae bacterium (assembly GCA_964407935.1). GTDB lineage: Bacteria > Chloroflexota > Anaerolineae > 4572-78 > J111 > J095. The sequence continues at coordinate 12,100 of CAYOXS010000061.1, read as the reverse complement.
ATCCCCGGCCCAACCGGCGAGCAAAAAATCGACCTGCCCGCCGGGGCCAAACCGGCCGCTTTCCGGCTCAATCTCGATGGCAGCCTGGCCGCCGAGCCGCCGCAAGTGGCGCGGGGAAAACTTCGCGCCGATTTTCGCGCCGCCGGCGAAACCGGCCCGGCCGATTCGATTTTCTATTTGGCCGACCCGGCCGCGCTGCTCGCCGGCCCACTGGCCGACCACCTGCGCCGGCTGCTGGCGGCGCAGCGGCTGGCGCTGGTCTGGAGCGCCGCGCAAACCAAAAAGCTGAGCGAAGCGCTCACCGCCAGCCCGGCCGATGGCCAGCCATCGCCCCAGCCCACCGCCGGCGTCACTACCCCGTACACCATCGCCGAGGCGCGGCGCGGGCTGAGCCGGGCCGAAAGCGCGCTCAAAAAAGCAGCCGCTTCGATTGGCGGGCTGGAAGCCGGTTTCGGCACCATTTTGGGCAAAGGTGAAAGCGCCCCGCCCCGCCCCGCCGCCGAAAGCGTAACCGTGAGCGCCGCCATTTTTGACTCTGCCGCGCAGACGGCGCTGGCGCAACTGGGCCGCGATTGCGCCGCGCTGGTCGGCCAGATGAAGTCGGCGGCAGATTTACTGCAACAAACCCTGGCCCAACCCTTTACCGTGGAGCAATACCGGCAGGCGCAGCAAATCGCGGTCAGCGCCGCCCGGGCCAGCCTGGAGACGCTGCTCAACGTCATCGAACAGCTCCGGCTGGACATCGCCGCCGACAGCCTGCCGCTGGTGGCCTGGCGGCTGCACGATCAGGCCCAAACCAGCGCCGAAACGCTGCGCTGGGGCGTGCTGCGCCGCTAGGGGGCTTCACTTTTATGGCCGAACATGTGCAAACCCGGTCACCCGCGCTGGCCCGGATGAGTCACTTTTTTGAGCAGTTGGGCCGCGGGCTGGCTCACCACTGGCTGGCGGTAGCCAACGGCGCGGTTTTGATTTACGTGGGGCTGCCGTTTGTGGCCCCGCTGTTGCTGGCGGCCGGGTTTTCCTCGGCGGCCAACGCCATTTACTGGCTGTACAGCCTGGCCTGTCACCAACTGCCTTCGCGGGCTTTTTACCTAGCCGGCGAACAGGTGGCCATCTGCCAGCGCGATGTCGCCATTTATGCGTCGATGTTGGTGGGCGGGCTGCTGTTTGGTCTGCTGCGGCAGCGGCTCAACCCGCTGCGTCCCGGCTGGTATCTGCTGCTGATTTTACCGATGGCTTTTGACGGCGGCACGCAGCTTGTCTCGGAATTGAATCGGTATGTGCCGCTGGCTGTTTTTTGGGGGTTGGGGCTGGCCGCAATGGCCGGGCTGGCCGTGGCGCTGCGGCGGCGCGGCCGGCTGAGCTGGTTCTGGCTGCCAGTGTTTGTCGCGGGGCTGCTGGGGCTGCTCTACCTGCAATTTCTTGGCCCATACCAGAGCGACCTGCTCCGCCGAACGGTGACCGGCGCGCTGTTTGGCTTCAGCACCGTCTGGTTGGTTTACCCTCATTTGGAAGAGGCGCTGACTGATGTAATGCGTAAATTGTAAATCGTGTTGCGTGTTGCGTAGACCGTCATTGGTCATTCGCAATTCGCAGTCTCGCTGATTCGCTGATTTTCAACGGAGCCGTAGGTCACGCTTGTAGCGTGACTGTCGGGCTGCAAGCCCGACCTACTGAAATGCACACCCAACACCAAAGGAGACTTTAATTATGACTGTTGATTTCGGTTTGTCGCTGCCGGCCGGCCCGCCCAAAGGGCAACTCGACAAATTTTTAACGGATATGGATGCCGTGCTGCCCCATCTGGAAGGGCATTTCAAAAGCCTGTGGATGACCGACCACTTTTTTTGGGGCGATGCGCCCACCCACGAAGCCTGGACGGTGATTGCCTTTGTGGCCGCGCGCTGGCCCCAGTTTGATATTGGGCCGATGGTGCTGGGGCAGAGTTATCGCAACCCGGCGCTGCTGGCCAAAATGGCGGCCACCCTGCAAACCCTCAGCCACGGCCGCTTTATTATGGCCATTGGCGCCGGCTGGAAAGAGGACGAATACCATGCCTACGGTTTTCCTTACCCCAGCCCCGGCGTTCGGGTTGAGCAGTTGGAAGACTCGCTGGAAATCATCACCCGGCTGTGGCGCGAGCCGGGCCAGGTCACTTACCTGGGCAAACACTACGCCATTACCAACGCCTACTGCGAACCGAAACCCAATCCCGTCCCGCCGATCATTGTGGGCGGCGGCGGCAGCAAAACCATGCGGCTGGCCGCCAGATTCGCCGATTGGTGGAATTTACCCGATGCCAATATTGCCGATTACAGCGCCAAAGTTGACATTTTGCGCCAGCAGTGTGACTCGGTTGGGCGCGATCCGGCCAGTTTGCGACTGACCTGGTTTGGCCGGATGGCGCTGGGCCGCACCGACGCCGAAGCCCGGCAGCGCGGCGGCAGTCGCTGGACCAACCAGAACGCGCTGGTTGGCACACCGGCACAGGTGGTGGAACAGTTGCAGCAGTTCATTGATTTGGGCGTGGACTATTTTATGATCGAGGTGCTCGACGTGGACCAGCCCGGCGTGCGGGCTATGCTGCTTGAAGAAGTATTGCCACAGATGCAGTAAATTTAATAGCGACGTTGGGCGCAGTTTGGCCGCGCCCAACTTCGCCAAAAATCTCCCCTCTAATTTGAAACCGCAACCAGCACGTACAGTGGGTAATCGCCCCGGCTGCCAAAGGTAACACCGTCCGGGCTTTGCAGCAGCCAGTCGCTTTGATAGCTGCCGGATTCTTGCGGCGCCGTAAAATTGACCGACACCTCAACCTCGCCGCCCGGCTCAACCAGTTGCGGCAGCGGCACATTGGCCGCAGCGCCCATCTGCTCGCCACCGGAAAAGATCAGCCGGTATTCCGGCCCCCAGGTGCAGCTCCCGCTGTTTTGCACCCGCCAGGTTTTCACAAAGGCTTCGCCCGGCGCTACCGCGGTGTTATCGGGGATGGTCACGTCGGCCACAAACTCGGCGGCGTTTTCGCACGCCGCCGCCGGCGCGGAGTTGGGCAGCGGCTGCGGCCGGCCAGCCTCAAAACTCCAGCCAAAATCAGCAGTTTGATAGCCGTTTTCGGGCAGCGTTACCGAGGCCCGGCCCTGCCCGTCATCGGGGTAGGTAAACGCGCCGGCCTGCAATAACGTCGAGTTCTGCATCAGCGCCGGGTTGATGGCTACGCAATAGCTGCCGGCTTGCAGGCCGGTAAACAGATACGTGCCACTGGCGTCGGTAACGGCGCTGCCAATCCCCGGGCCGCCGGCCGCGCACTCGCCGGAGTTGAGCTGAACCTCGATGCCGGCCAGCCGCTGTTCGGCGGCGTCAAACGCGCCGTCAGGCTGATACGCGCCGCCGGCATCGGCCATGCAACCCGGCCCGGGCGCGCCATCGGCCTGTGTGGCGCAGTCATCCTGCCAGACAACGCCACTGATGGTGCCGCCCACCAGCTCCGGCGACGGCGGCGGTTGGACCGGTTTGTTATCGAGGGCCAGGGCAAAGGTACTGCTGACCGTGTTGGCGCTGGACACGTTCACCGTGTAAGTGCCGGCCGGCAGGCCGACGACATCCAGCGCTGCGGTTTGATCGAATGGCTGGCGCTGCTCGGCGCACATCACATCGGTTTGGCGCACGGTAGAAACGGCAATATCGAAGGAAGCGCCGTTATTGGCCTGGTTAATCTGATCCAGCAGCGTACAGGCGTTAGGCAGCGATCCCCGAATGAGTACCTGCACCTGCACCGGAAACGACTCTAAAATGACCACTTCCACCGACTCGATCTGGGCTTCGCGGCCGGGCTGAACCGCCTGCGCCTGGAGCGCCGCATCCGGGGCATTACTCAGCGGTGGCAGCGCGGTTTGCACGTCGGGCGGCAACTGATCGGGTTCGGAGCTGCCGCTGCACGCCGCCAGCAGCACGCCAAAAACCAACACCATCAAAATTATGATTTTTTTAGCCATAGCTCTCTCCTCTAAGTATAGGAATCAGGTGTCGGGAATTAGGAATTAGGGGCAGAAATCGCAGGTCGCGCTTGTAGCGCGACTGGGACTCTGCCATTTGTAACCCGCCACTCACACATCTTCATTGACGCGAACTTCATCTTAATTGACTATGTCAAGTCTATCGCAAAAAAAGAGGGATTGCAATTTCTGTTTGACCCCATAGCGCGAGTATGCTAGAGTGATACCATAAGGCCAGATGCGGAGATAAACCATGAACAATCTGCTTGAGCTATACGAAAAACCCATTCCCAAAAATGCCTGCATGCTCGCCGGCTGGCGGCAGTGGGCCGATGCCGGCTCCATTTCTTCTGGTTTGCCGCGCTATCTGGTTGAGCAGACCGGCGCCATAAAAATTGGCGAGATCCGGCCCAACGGGTTTTACCTGTTTCAATTTCCCGGCACGCATCATTATCTGCGGCCAGAAATCAAGCTCGAAGACGGCTACCGGGCCGAACTGCGGGTGAAGAAAAACGAGATTTTTTACACTGGCAACAACGACGACGGGTTGTTCATTTTTCTGGGCGATGAGCCGCATCTCAATGTAGACCAGTACACCGCCGCCTTTTTTGATCTGGTTGAAACGCTCAACATCAAACGGGTGGGCGGCGTGGGCGGCGTGTACGGCTCGATGCCGTACGATAAAGACCGCGAAGTATCGTGCGCGTACAGCTTGCTCCGGCTCAAAGACGAGCTGGCCCAATACGCCGTCAGATTTTCTAATTACGAAGGCGGGGCCACCATCGGTTCTTACATGCTGGATCAGGCCGAAAAGCGCGATCTGGAGTTTTTTGTGTTTTACGCCTTTGTGCCCGCCTACGACCTGTCGCAGCTATCCAATTTGCTGCAAGGCATGCGTATTGAAAATGATTTCAAAGCCTGGTACGATTTAATGACCCGGTTCAACCACATGTTTAATCTGAACCTTGATCTGTCTGATCTGGCCCAAAAAAGCGAGGATTTGGCCGCATCCATGGCCGCCAAAATCATCGAACTGGAAAAGAAAACGCCGGGCGTTAAAGTAAAAGAATACATGGACGCCCTGTCAAAGCGGTTTGAGGAGCAATCGTTTATGCCGCTTGACGACGTGTGGGAACGGGAGCTGGGTGATATACTGGAAGATCTGGACGAATAAAAAAACGCGCCCGCGGGCGCGTTTTTTGTTGGCTTACTATTCCTGAAAAACAAACTCAACTTTGGCCGTAAAATCATCGGCCACCGAAAACAAATTGGCAAAATTGGGCGGCTCAAAGCCAAAATCGGTCATTTTGAGCTGCGTTGTAGCCACCCCGGAAATAACACCGCCCTCCAGTTTGGCCGTCACCTCAAACACAGCCGGGCGAGTCACCTCCCGAATGGTGATGTCGCCATTGGCCTGAAATGTTACTTCCTGCCCTTCGGTGTAGGCCGCCGGCCCGTTTTCAATGGAGGTGATGGTGAATGTGGCCAGCGGATAGGTGTTTGACTCCAGATTGGCCTGGCGGATGCGGTTATCCCGGCGAGACTGATCGCTGGTGAGCGATTGCAAATTCACTGTAAACTGGCTGCTCACCACCGGCTGGGCCGGGTTGGCCAGATCAAGCTGCATCTGGCCGGTCACTTCCTGAGTGCTGCCAATGGTATCCACCAGCCCCGGCTGAATCCCCAGTGAATCCAGCGCCCCGCCAAAAAACTCCTCGGCCACAATGTAGCTGGCCCGGCTTTGCTCCGGAACCACGGCAAACGTCCGCACCGAGCTGACCGGCTCAGCCGGCTGGCTGGCCGGCTCCGAGGTTGGCTCAACGGCAATCTCGGCCGGCGGCGGCGTTGGCGATGGCGGCAGCGGCGTGGCCGTTGGCGGTGGCTCGGTGGGCGGGAGTTCGGTGGGGGCTTGCTGGGCCGCCGGAACCGGGGTATCGGCGGGTGGGGCCGAGGTTGGGGTTTCGCCGGGGCCGCAGGCGACCAGAACAAGACTTAACACAAACAATAGCAGGACAAATCGTTTCATCACGGCATCTCCTCTTTTTTCTCATCAAGTTGTCAGTGCGAGTGGGTTTTGTTGATGACGGCACATTTCAATCGACGCTGGTGAACGGCGCACATCGCCCCCATCATAAAAACCAAAAATGAGATTCTGATGAATTTTTGGCCACGCCCCGGCGATTTGATTGAATTATCCGGCCCGCCCAACTACAATCTTCACGGGCCAGCAGGGTTAACCGGCGACCGTTATTCGGTCTAATCGCGCCAAATCGTCTGTTTTGAGCAATTTGGGTATAATATTCCTCGGTTTTGGCTGCGCCGGGTAATCGTTTGCTGCGGGTTGGGCGAATGTTTGGAACATGATTTCAAATTTGGGTGTACCATGTCAACAACCAAAAAATGGATCATCAATATTATTATTTTGATTGTAGCCACCGTGATTATGCTGGCGGTGGCCGAAGCGGGTATGCGCTGGTGGGATGGTTACCGGCTGTCAACCATCGAACTGGACCAGGGTGTTAACCAGGCGCCGCTGGATAAATAATCAATTTTCAAGGGAAATTTATGCGACTGTTTCTTGGTGGACTCGCGTTGAGTGTGTTGTTGCTGCTGGCCGCGGGCCGGCCGTCGCTGGCGGGCGCGTCGCTGCACCCGCAGGCCGTTGTCTGCGCCGAAATTTACACCGTGCAGGCCAACGACTGGCTGAGCAAGGTGGCCGAAAAATTTCTGGGCGACATCTACGCCTTTCCGGCCATTATTAAGGCCACCAACCAACAGCACCAGGTTGACGCCTCGTTCCCGCAAATTGTCAACCCCGATGTAATTGAAACCGGCTGGCAACTGTGCATTCCGGCCGCCCCTCAGGCCGAAATCATCATCGCCGCAAACCCACCGGTTGAAACCGCGCCGCCACCGCCCCCGCCCAGTGGCATTCCGCCGGAGTACTCGCTGGACACCTTTGTGCAGGAACACACCTTTAGCCCGGAGGTTAAGCCGCAGTGGGTGACCTCAACCCCGGACAAAGTAAAAAAATACCCGGTGCCTGCCGACATGCAAACCATCGACGATACGTACGGCTATCGGGCCAACTACCTGTGGAACGAAAATTTGGGGGACGACTACTTTTTGTACGGGGGGATTTTCGGCAAAGTGCCGCCGCAGGTGCGGGTTTACCGCGCGCCGTGGGGGTCGGTGCTGCCGCGCTACCGTTACCCGCCCAACGTTACCCTGCCCACCGGCCTCACTACCAACCAGTTTGGCTGGCGCGGCCCGCAAATCGAACTGCGCAAGCCGGCCAACACCATTCGCATTGCGGCCGTGGGGGCCAGCACCACTGTGGGCGGCCATTCGCTGGCCCATTCCTACCCGGAATTTTTGCAGAACTGGCTCAACATCTGGGCCAAAGAAAACGGCTATAAAGTTAAGTTTGAAGTCATCAACGCCGGCCGCGAGGGGTTAAACTCCAATGATCTGGTTAAAGTGGTGGAATACGAGCTGCTGCCGCTGGACATCGATTACATCATTTACTACGAAGGTTCCAACCAGTTTCACCCCGAAACGGTTGTCAGCTTTCCACCGGAATTTACAATAGGCAAACCGCCCGCCGGGCTGGTGCCCAACCTCAACAACGTCGAGTCGGACGACAAATCAATTCTGGATATGCTCAGCGAATATTCGGCCATTGCCGCCCGGGCGCGCTCGATTGTGGAAATGTTTTTGGTCACCGGCAAAGAGCCGCCCAAACCGGAGCAAACTTTCTTTTTGCCGGGCGGCCAGGACGAAATGAACCCCGACCGCGCCCACACCGGTGACGCGCTCGACCTGCGCCGGATTCAAAACGATCTCGACGCCATCCGCGAGCAAGCCGAGGCCAACAACGTAAAAATGGTGATGACCACGTTTAACTGGTTTGTCTACCCCGGCATGGTGCTCGATCCCCAACGCCACCGCAACCTGTACAGCTACATCAACCGCGTGCAGTGGCCCATCACCTATGAAAATATGCGCCGCGCCGCTGATTACCAGAATCGCGTTTTCAGGCGCTGGGCCGCCGACAACCGCGTGCCGCTCATTGATGTGGCCGGGCAAATGCCCAAACAGCCCGATCTGTTTGACGACGCCATTCACAACACTTATCTGGGCAGCCGCATCCGGGCCTGGACGGTGTTTGAGGGGTTGGCGCCCATGCTCAAGCAGGATATCGAGCGCGGGGTGCTGCCCCGGCCGGCGCGCTACACCAGCACCGAACACCCCTACATCAAAAACGATGATTACCTGCGCACCCTGCCGCTACAAAATTAACAGACGATGCAAACTCTACCCGCGGCACAGCAACGAGAATGCCTGTTATCTGGAACGGGTGAAAATTTTTCGTAGGGGCGCTTCGCGAAGCGCCCCTACCCCTCGTAACTCGCAATTCGCTGATCTTCAAGAGCGCAAGTTGCCGCCGGTGTGATTTTCCACCGCGACCAGCGCCCAATTTCCCCTCGCTAGCGCAAAAATCTAAAATAGCGCCAGTCCGATTTGGAGCCATCGCCCACAGTTGAACTGGTGGCCCACACCCGCCACCGGCCCGGGTTGGCCCCCACAAAGTTGTCCATTGTGTAAGTGGTGCTGGCCATCCCCTGGCTGCGCGTGTAATTTTGCCACGAAATCCCGCCGTACCACTCAATTTCAATATTATACGTGACCGTGCCCGGCGCAGACACCCCCGACCAAACAAAAGTGACTTCGCGCGGGTAGTAATCAAACTCCTTGTTGTTGTCCGGCGACACCAGCGCCGGCGTGGGCACCGTGCCGCCGCCCACTGTCACCGACACGGTGAATTCCTGCACGGAATCATCCTGTTTTTGCACCTTGAGCACGTGTGTGGTCACGCCGACCGGATCGCACACCTGCCGCGTGCCCTCGTCGCCCACGCCCGGCGAACCATCGACCCAATAGGCCTTCACATTTTTCACCTGCCAGCGCAACGTGGTGCATTCGCCAGCGTTGAGGCTGTTGTCATCCACGGTAAAGCTGATATTGGCCGGCGGCGGCGGGGCGGTGGCCGACGGTGTGGCGGTAGGAATGTTGGTGGCCGTTGCCGGTGGGGGCGGTGTAAATGTGGCCGTGGGCGGCAGCGGCGGCGGGGCGATAATAGGCAGGCTCAGCGCCTGTTCGTTGGGCTGCACGTAATTGGCCGCCACCCAGCCGGGCGTGCCGCTGCCCGGCGGAAAGATAATCTGCCACCAACCGCCGTCCGGGCTGCGGCCCAACGGCTGCACAATCTGGCCATCGGCCAGCACGCCGCGCACACCGTACACCGTGCCCGGCCCTTCGCGCACGTTCACCCCGGCCAGCGCCCGCAACGAGGGCTGCGGCGTGGCGGTTGGCCCGGCCACTACCGCTGTGACGGTTGCCGTTGGCAGCGTGTCAGCGCCCTGGCTGGTAGGCACAACTACCGGCGTCGCCGTGGCCAAAGGGACAACCTCAACCACGGCCGTGGCCGCCGGCGGAGAAGCCTGATCGGGCGGCGCGCTGGCCACAATGGTCACCAGAGTGGTTCGATTTTGCTGGTTGGCGGCGTTAAAGGCCCGCACTTCCAGCACGTGATTGCCGGGAATGGTGGGCGTCCACGGAATGTTCAGCAGCAGCACCGGCTCGCCGCCCGGCTGCTGGCTGGATTGCTGGCTGACCAGCGCGCCATCGGCCCACAACTCAATGCGCGCCACCCCCTGCTGATCGGAGGCGGTGGCCTGCACCGAAATAGGCACGTTGACCGGCACCTCGGCGCCGTTGGGCGGCGAAACAATAGTCACCGCCGGGGCGTTAACCGCGGCCAGCCGGGATGATGCCCGGAAATACCAAAAGGCCGCGCCGGCCAGCACAAAAATCAGCAGAGCCAGCAACAGCCCGCCGACCAGCACCCACACCGTGGTATTTGACTGTTGGGCAGCGGGAGCGGCAGCCTGCGGCGATGGGGCATAGGCTGCCGCCGGTGGGGGCAGCGGCGACAGCACGGGCTGCGCTGCCGGGAGCAGCCCCAGCACCGCCACCGTCGATGCGCCAATTTCTATTTTGTCCGCCGGCGACACCACGTGCGGGCCGGAAATTGGCACGCCGTTAACCAGAGTGCCGTTGGCACTGCCCAAATCTTCCATCAGCAACTGCCCGGTACGCCAGAAAAAGCGGGTATGCCGCCGCGAAACCTCGCGATCTTCCAGCACAATATCGCATTCCGGCGCCCGGCCAACAATCTGGCTGGGTTTGTCCAGCAAAAAACTGTGCCCGCTCCACGGCCCGGCCTCTACCACCAACCGGACCATCCGTTGCGTGCCCTCAATCATGGTTGGGCCGCCGTCATCATAATTTTTGCCAGCCATTGCATCTCCCTCTGAAAATAGAAATCAGGTGTCAGGAATTAGGAATTAGGAATTAGGGGACTCCCGGCCTGATTTTATAATTCGTCATTCGTGTTGCGTGTTGCGTAAACCGTTGCTCGTCATTCGCCCCCCGCAAGCGGGTGACCTATTCGGGCGCGAGGGCGTGGTTTTTCAAATCTTCCAGCGAAACAAATTCAAGCACGGAAATGTGAGAGGCTTCCAGATCGATGGGCGGCGCGACCCCGGCGTTAAACGCCTCAACCCAGCGCGAAACGCAGATGCACCATTTGTCGCCGGGATTGAGGCCGGGAAAGTTGAACATGGGCATCGGCGTGATCAGATCGTTGCCCATTTCCTGTGAAAACCGCAAAAATTCGGCCGTCATTTGGGCGCAAACGGTATGCATGCCCATATCGTCGGCGCCGGTGTTGCAGCAGCCATCGCGGTAAAAACCGGTCAGCGGCTGGCGCGAACAATCTTTCAATTCGCCGCCCAATACGTTTTTTACTCTGTTCATCCGCTTCTCCTTCAGTTTATGGACTGTTCTCATTTTAAACGGAGAAGCGGCGTGTGGCAATACGGGGCTAAAATATGTGGGGGATTGGGGCGATAGATAAACGCCGACGGCCGGGCTGGCTAGTGCTGGCCCGGCCGCGGCGGCGGTCAATCCTTAAAAATTAACGTCGATTGGCGGACAGGGCTAAAAAGCCGCATACCAGCCTTCCTGCAACTGCGGCAGCAGCCCGGCGGCAACGCGCTCCGGCCACGGGGTGGCCCGATAATTGGCAATCTGCACCAAAATGCGCAGCCGGCTCACGGCGATGGTTTGCAGATAGTGCTCGCGCTCGGCGGGGTCCGGCAGGAGCATGGCTTCCTGCCACACGGCCCGGCCGGCCAAAAAGCCGCTGGCCCCGGCCTCGCAGGCAATTTCAACCTGCCGCTGGAACGTGGCAAAATCGACGCCGGCGCTCAGCAGCACCCACGGCACGCCAGCCGTGGCGGTAATCTGGCGGCAGACATCGAGCATTTTCTGCTCGTCTTTCTCGTAGTCCGGTTCGGTGGGGAACTCCAGCTTGAGCACATCAACGCCCAGCGGAGCCAGCCGGCGCACAGTTTCCAGCACAATTTCCGGCTTGCGCGCGGCAAATGCGGGGTCGCTTTTCTTTTGACCCGGCTGCAGGGTGTAACTCATTGGCTCCAGCAAAAAGGCGATGTCGTGCTGGCGGCACTCTTCGGCCACCTGCTGCACAATCTCTTCCTGCCGGCGGGCGATGGGCGCTTCGGGGTGGTACAGCACCAGCAATTTTACCGCCGACGCGCCCAGCCGTTTGATGGCCGCCACGCTCCAATCGGGCTGGAGAAGCGTCACCCGCCCTTCGGCGGTGCTGTCGTAGCCGGATTGTTCGCGGGCCACCAAAATGCCCACCGAGCCGGGCACCGCGCCGCGGGCCAGCATCGGCCCCGCGCTGTAAATGGGGTCGTACAGCAGCGCGCTGGAGTGGGGCGCGAGCGCCCGGGTGAGCCGCTCTTTTTCCTCTACCACCACCTCCCACGGCAGCGAGTCGCCGCCGCGCAACTGGCTCAGCATCTTTTCCAGCGTGCCGCGATGGTCCAGCGCGCTGATGGTAAAAATTCCTTTGTCGTTGGCAATTTGCTGCAACCCGCGCAGCTTGCCTAAAGTTAGAGTGGTCATTTTTTATTCATCCTGTTCCATACAAATTTGGCTCGATTGTAGGCCACCTG
>CAYOXS010000060.1:13415-23027 GCA_964407935.1 uncultured Caldilineaceae bacterium | reverse complement strand
TTTTGAACGGTCGCGGATTACCCGGCTCATTAAAAGATGCCTCCCCATTTGCGTTGGCCCGGAGCCAGGGCCATGCCGATCGCCAGCACGCCAAACACCAGCCCCCCCAAACAGGGCAAAGCGCTGCTGGTTGCTGTAGAACTGGCCGCCGGCGCGGCGACATCGGCGGCGGGCTGGGTTTGGGCCACGGCCGAGGCGGCTGTTCCCACCGTAAAACCAAATTCGCCGTTGTCTGCGTCGCCATCGTCCGCCGACGACGTTTGCCAGCGCACTGTGTAGCGGCCGTTTGGCAAATTGTCCGCCAAAGAAACCTGCATGTGGCTGCGGTCGTCGTCGTCAATGCGGCTGTCGCCCCGATCTACCTGGGCGCCGGTTGGGCCAAACACGGCCAGCGAGTTAGCGCCTGCCTGCCGGAACAGTTCTTCGGCAAACCAAACGTGAACTTCCGCCGGCGGGGTAGTCAGCACAGCTTCGGCGGCCGGTTCGGAGTGATCGTAGCCGGCGTGAGCGGCGGCCAGCCCGGTTGTCAGCAGCAAAAGCAAGGCTGCCAGAAAAAGCCATCGAAATTGGGGGTGCAGTTTCATTTAAAATTCCTCCATTATTTTGAACCTGAGTTCGGGATAACCGGCAAAGTTTTAATCGGACACAGATTTTCCCCTTAATTTTTTTGACATAATCTGTGGGATCTGTGTTTATCTGTGTCCTAATTCCCTTATCCCGAACTGAGGTTTTGGGTTTGGCGCTTTTACTGGCCAAAGGTACGCAGATCGTAGCGAGCCACGTGCTGCCCCAGAGCATCGATGCACACATCGACGCCAAAGGTGCCATCGCCCACAATCGCGTCGGGCGAAGCCGCCTGATCGCTGTCAAAATTGATAACCTGTCCCTGATCGTTGAACAGCACCACTACCACGGTGAGATAATTGTGCAACTGCGCGCCGGAGTTGCGGATAGCGCCGGTTACGCAGTAAGCGCCATCGTCGCTGGTGGCGGCGGTATTGGAAATCTCAAAATTCTGGCGCGGCTGCTGGCTGTCCGGCTGCGAGGCCACGGTCATATCGACCCGGCCCACGTTTTGGGTGTTGTACGCCGTTAGCTGAAATGGCACCCGCGCGCCGGCCGGCACCACATCGAGCGGCCAATAGCCGTAAGTATCGCCGGGGGTGGGCAACGGCTGGCCCTGGCTGTTGAAAAACGCGCCGGCAATGTGGTCAACTAACTGGGCGGAACCGGTGTTGTTAACCATATCGCCGACCACGGTTTCGCTGCCATCGCCGTTGTTGATAACCTGAATGTTGGCAAAAGCCCAGCCGGCCGTTGGCGGCGCGGGGGCAGCCGCGGCTACAACCACCGTGGCCGTGGGCAGCACGGACGGGTTCACCGCTGCAGCGACCGGAGCGGCAACCGGCGGATTGACCGGCGGCGCGGCGACTATGGCCGGGCCGGCCGGACTGGTGGGCGGCGGCTGTTTGAATTTAACATAAAACCACTCCGGCTTTTGGGGATCGGTGGCAAACGCCCAATCCCCGGACAACCGCGTCCCGTTGGGGTCTTCCAGATGGAGGGTCCAGGTTCCCGGCTGGATGCCGCCCGGCGGTTCAAATTTTACGCTGCTCTCTTTTTCGACAGCGCCGGGCGCGGTGGCGCCATTAAAAAACCACTGGGAAAGAGGACTCTCGTAATGAATGTCGCCGGGTTCAAAAACGCCGACCGCTTTGACTCCGCCGATGGGAATTTCCTGGGCATTAACCACGGCCACATAACCGGTGAGAAACGGGTTTGAGGTGTGATCCTGGTACATTTCCTCGGCGCGATAGGCGTAGTTGGGCGTGGCCGTTGGCGGCGGCGGCGGGGTATCGGTGGGCAGCGGCGTGGCGGTGGGCGGCGCGACCGCGACCGGTTTGGGCGCGACGGCAACGATGGCTGCCGGCGGCGTCGGGGTGGTTGGCAGCGGCGATGGCGCAGGCAGCGGCGTGCTGGTTGCCGGCAGCGGGGTGGTTGGCAGCGGCGTAGCAGTCGCCGGCGGTGTGTCTGTTGGCGTGAAGGTTGGCGGCGGCGTGGGCGATGGGCTGGCGGTGGCGGTTAGCGTGGGCAGCGGCGTGCGGGTTGGCTCCAGCCGGCGCATGCTGACCTGCGGCGGTTGCGCCGCCGGGGCGTGCAGCCGTTGGGCCAGCGAGCAGCCCAGCGAACTGACCAGTAACAGGCTGCCAGCCGCCAGCGCCCACCGCCGCGAAACAGTCTGGATTTTGTTCGTTTGTCGCTGGTTCATTTGGCACTCATTCCTTTATTACGGCCCGATTGGATTGGCCCGGTGCGAAACAAAATCATCAAAATATTCAGCGCCGTTTACGGTGCCGCTAATTCCGGTGAGCGGGCCAAGGCAAATCTCTTCAATCCGCAGGGTATCGTTGTCGATGCCGCTGCGCGTTTGTTGCAACACGCTGTCGAGCCACAGGCTGAGGTAGCCGTTGTTCGCACCGGCGCTGGCGGCGGCTTGCCAGTCAAACTCAACGGCGTGCGGCGCGTCAGACAGGCTGTACCAGCCGGTGAAAATAGTTTTGCCGCCGTCGGTGCGCAGCCCGGCCCGAAGCTGGTACATGTTGTTTGACCGCCGAAAATCCAGAACGATGACATCGGCGCTGGCGCTGCGGGCGGTAAGAATACGGTGCGTGACGCCGTTGTTCATCACAATACTGTTGGGGTCAAAGTAAAAGCGGGCCCGATAGCGCGCCTCATTTTGCGGCGAGCCGTCGCGCAGGTAGGCCGGCGGCAGGCTGCCTTTGGACGCGGCTGCAGCCAGCATACTTTTGACCACAAACGGCAGGTAGGTGGTTGAGCCGCTGTTGTTCATCGACATAGCCAGGCCGTTGCCGCCAACCAGCGCCGCCGCGGACGAGACCGTGAGGCCGCCATTTTGATCCACTACCGCCGACCAGGCGTTCAGCGCGCCCGACTCAAAGCTGTCGGCAAAAATCAAATCGCTTTCCGGCAGGGGCGTAGGTACCGGCGTATTCGTTGGCGGGACGGGTGTATTTGTTGGCGGGATGGGCGTGTTCGTTGGCGGAACCGGCGTATTCGTTGGCGGGACGGGTGTATTGGTCGCCGTTGGCGGGATGGGCGTGTTCGTTGGCGGGACGGGTGTATTGGTCGCCGTTGGCGGGATGGGCGTGTTCGTTGGCGGGACGGGCGTATTTGTTGGCGGGATGGGCGTGTTTGTTGGCGGGATGGGCGTGTTCGTCGGTGGAACCGGCGTATTCGTCGGTGGAATCGGCGTATTTGTTGGCGGGATGGGCGTGTTTGTCGGCGTGGGTGGAACCGGCGTGTTCGTCGGTGGAATCGGCGTATTTGTTGGCGGGACGGGTGTATTCGTCGGCGGAATGGACGTCGCTGTCGCCGTGGGAGTGGGGCCGCTCCCGGCCAGACTCTGGTAAGCAGCCAGCAGATCGAGCCGGCCGTAACCAAAGGTGTTATCCGGCCCGGCCACGCCTAAATTGACCGCGGTAGTCAGCAACGCGGCTTTTTGCTGAGCCACGGTCAGGTTGGGGAAGGCGCTCAACAGCAGCGCCAGCCCGCCAGCCACATGCGGCGCGGCCAGCGAGGTGCCGGTGGCCAAATTGTACAGGCCGTAGCGTTCGGTGGTGTAAATGTTGACGCCGGGGGCCATAATTTCGGGATAAACGGTAGAGGTTTCGCCGCAGGCCGACGGGCCGCGGCTGCTGTAGGTATAAATGGCGCTATTGTTGTTGATCGCGCCCACGGCCAGCGACTCGGGGTAGTTGGCCGGGCTGACATTGGTAGAGGCGGCCGGGCCGTAATTGCCGGCGGCAAAAACCGGCACAATACCGGCGTTTTGCAGGGCCTGCACATCGAGCTGAAACTCCAGATTGCAGCCGGAGCTGTTTATTGACCACGAATTGTTCACCACATCGGGCGCATCCGCCGTGGCCGGGTTGCCGTCGGGGTCCAGCAACCACTGGAACCCCAAATGAATCCCGGCCACCGTGGCCGAGCCTGCATCGTTGAAAATTTTAACCGCAATCCACTGCGCACCCGGGGCCACGCCAATCGAGCTGCCGCCGGCATCGCGGCCCACCATCACGCCCATCGTTCCAGTGCCGTGCCCGCTGAGATCGGTGGGGGCGGCGTGCTGGCCGTTGGGATCAAACCAGCTATTGCTGCCGCCGCGCCACTGCGCGGCCAGGTCCGGGTGAGTGTAATCCACGCCGGTGTCCATATTGGCCACCACCACGCCCTGCCCGGTAAACCCCAAACTCCACAGCGCGGGGGCGTTGATCACGGTCAGATTTTGTTCGGGTGGGGCGCTGGAAACGGTAACCGCCGGAGCCTGAACGGTGGCATTGGGGGTGATCGTCAGCACCTCGGGGCGGAGCGCCAATTCCTGAATCACGTCGGCAGTGGCGGTAACTTCCAGACCGTTAAAAACCCAAAACGGGGTGATATGGCTAACCCGGCCCTGAACCTGTCGGCTTTGCAACAACGCTTTTAGCAATTTTTGCGAGGTGCCAGCGCGATTACGCATGGCCCGGATTTGTTCGGTTTGGCGAATGCGCCGGTCGCGGTTGCGGAATCGGCTCAAATCCTCCTGGTCTTTGAGGGTGACAATCACCGACAACATCTGCCCGGCGGGCAACGCCCGCAGGCTGGCCTGAACGTCTGCGGCCACCAGCGCCGGCGAGCCGGATTGGGCCGCGGCGGACACATTGGCAGCCGGGAATTGCTCGTGGATTGGGCCGGCTGCTGCCAACAGCAAGGCCGCAACAATCAGGATTTTGCTGGCGATTTTCATGATACTGTTCCGGTTTTTAACAAATGGCACGATTCACATCCAATCCCTTTACTGCGCGGTCAGATGTTCCAGGCGCATATCGCCAATTACCACCGAGACCGGCGTGCCGGGCCGGATGGCATTTTGCCGGTTGGTGTAGAACAAAAAGTAGGTGTTGCCTTCTTTCATCTCATACTTGTGATAATGTTCCTGAGTGAGGGTTAGCACCATGCCGCTGTCTTCGGCCACCAGTTTCGGTTGTTTATCCCGGCTGTGAATCATGTCATCCACTTTGGTTTCATCCAGCACCTTGAACCGGAAATCGATCATGCCGCCGAGCATGGTGACGGCGATGAGTTTGACCTGCATACCGGAGTTCTCTTCCAGTGTGCTGGCCGAAACCGGTTTGGCCGCGGCGGCGGCGGCTTCATTGGTCAGCGGCCAGTCGTCCTGCGCCAGGGCAACTTCGGCGGACTGCGGCGCGGCTGCCAGTGCCGGAAAGTAGGGTTCGCTGGCCCGGGCCGCGCCGTACCCCAGCGCGCCCAGCGCCACGCCGATCACCGCTACACCCACCAGCGCCCGCCAGGCCGCCGGCCGGCCGGAACTCGCGGCGTAGGATTGAATTATGGCCACAGCCAGCGCCAGTAAACCGGCAGCCTCGGCCAGTTTGGCGGCCAGCCCGGCCGCGTCAACGGCCCCCGGCCCGGCGCTGAACGGCGCCGGCAGCACCCGGCTGATGCCCCACAGCACAAGCAGCCACAGGGTCAGCACCAGGCCGGTCATGCTCACGCCCGGCGAAGGCCGGCGCGCATAAACCGCCGCCCAGGTCAGTTCGGCCAGGCCGGCCAACACCATAAACAGGCTGTAAATGGGCGCGGCCAACCAGTAGCCCGGCGCAATAATCAAATGGATTATGCCAGCCACACCGATGGCCACAACGGCTATCTGCTGCCAGCGAATTTCACGGGACTGATTTAGATTCATGCGAAATACCTCGGTATTTTCTAGCTGCAATTGGTTTCAATGAGCGCCTGTTTTCACAGATTGCATTACAAGTTTGCTCCGGTACTGCGGCGGGAAGGCGAAACTCTCCCCGCCGCAGCATTTTTAAGGTGTTGTCTGAAAGAGAGCGGCCCCGGTTGTTTCTGTTGAATCAGCCCGAGGCCGGCTCTCTTTTGCTAAAAACGATTACGGCAAATCAAACGCATCCACATCGAGGTTGTTGCTGGTTAACCCTTTGGCGGTGCCGTCAAAGTACACAGACCACGTACCGGCGTTGTAGTAAACCACATCCTCATCCTGAACAGCCCCCAGGCCGGGTACAGTTGTATCCGCGCTGTAGGACATGTAGAAGTGAGTAGCGTCTACCCACACAAAGCCATCGACGTTAGCCGTGGACCAACCGAGGGCCGAGGCATCAAACATGCGGGTGTACGAACTGCCGCCGTTCCAGCGGTAGATGTCGGCATCGTCACCGGTACCACCAGCGCCCGGCGGAACATTGTTATTGTCCGTCGAGAAGTAGAGCGTACCGCCCACAATGCTAATGGCATCCAGGTCAAAACCGCCACCACCGCCGCCCAGTCCATTGGCGCTGCCATCAAAGAACAGTGACCACGTACCGTTGTTGAAATACACAACGTCTTCATCGGCCACGGCCAGATCGGGGCCAGGTATCGGGATGGTAACATTGCCGTTAAAGGACATGTAGAAATGAGTAGCGTCCACCCTGTCGAAGCCATCGACGTTAGCGCCACCGGGCAGGCTATACGGTGCGGTAGAGACATCAATCACCCGGCTGAAGGCAGACCCACTCCAGAAGTAGATATCGGCATCATCGGCTGAACCACCCACGCCTGGCGGGTTACTATTCCCCGCGGTTGAGAAGTAAAGCGGCGGGGAGACAACGGTATACACCTGACCCACAAATGGCAGGCCGGTTGTGGGTAAGGCATTCCCGGCAATATCCCTGATGCCGGTGGCAGAACTGAGGTTAAGCCCCAACGAGCCGCCGCCGGTGCCGGTGGTAGCCGTTACCGTCCAGGCCGTGCCGCTGCCGGTGACCGAAGTGATCGTTGCCCCGGCGAGACCGCCCCCCTGTACCAGAGTGAAGTTGCCGCTCGCCACACCGGTCACGCCTTCGGAGAAGGTAACCAGGAATTGAACGGTGGCCGCACTGGTTGGGTTAGGATCAACCCGGTTAATACTGGCGATTGACGGCGGGGTCTTGTCGATGACCAGCGTTGTGCTGCTGGTTGCGCCCCAGTTGCCGGCCGCATCCTTGCCGCGGACGTAGATGGTGTGGTTGCCCGCGCTGAGCTGGATGACGGTTGTGAGCGGGATGTCGGCGTAGGCGCTTTCAGAAAGACTGTCGAAGCTGCCGTCGCTGGCAATGAACGGGAAGCCCGTGCCGGTAGCGCCAACGGTATCAATGAAGCCTTCGCCGGTGCTAATGTTCGACGCGGCGTCGCTCAACGTGGCCGTTACCCGCACCGCCGGCGTGCTGGAATTGACGCCCAGCGTGCCGTTGTTGGGGTTGGGCGCGGCAGCAACCGCACTGGTGGTCGGCCCGGTCTTGTCCACCATCAGGTTGATGGTGGCCGGCGTGCCCCAGTTACCGGCGCTATCCTGGCTGCGTACCGAAACAACGTGGCTGCCTTCCGCAAGCGCGTTCACCGTTGCCGCCGAAATGGTAGCCGACAGGCTGGCCACCGGCGCGCTGGTGGTGTTGAGGGTCATCGCCTGGGCCGCGCCGCCATCGATGGTGTACTCGGCGGCGGCGATGTTAGAACCGCCGGCAGCGGTATCATCGGCGCTGGCGCTGATGGCCACCGCAGCCGTGCCGTTGGTGGGGGTGGGAGTCAGGGTTAGCCCGGTTGTCGCCGGCCCGGATTGATCCAGGCTGGCGCTCACCGAGTTGACCGAACCCCAGTTGCCGGCGGAGTCCTGCCCGTGCACGTAGATGGTGTGAGTGCCGCCGCTCAGGCTGACCGTGGCGTTAACATTGACCGTGGGCGAGCCACCCGCGCCGCTCATACTTGTGCCGCTGCCATTGGCCCCAATCGTATCGATGAAGTATTCGGCGGCGGTCACGTTGGAGCCGCCGCTGCCAACATCGCTGATAGTGGCCGACAGGGCGTTGCCAACCAGGGTGACAGCGCTGGTGGTTGGGCCAACCATATCGCCGGCGGGCGGGCTACCCGAGGTGACAACAAAGGTCATCATCCCGCCAAAGCCGGCGCTGGTATTATTGCGCAGCATCAAATTGCCATCGTACAGGGCAAATTTGCTACCGGTAGCGCCGGCCGGTATCGTGACAACGGCGTCGGCGGTTTGGCCGGGGGCGAAGGTATCGGCCACCAGGTTGGTGGCGTGGCTCAACGGGCTGCCATCAACCGCCACCAGCGATTGGCGCAGGCCCAGCGTGGCCATTGAGTGGTGCTGCAAACCGGCGTTAACGTAGCGCAGCAGCACGGTATGGCCGGCGGCGGTGTTAATTGCCGCCGTTTGAGGGTAGGCTTTGCCGTTGATCAGGAAGTAGCGGGGTTTGTAATTGCGCAAATCGAAGCTGGCCGGGCTGGCATTGAGCGCCGGGTCAATCTCGCTCAACACTAGCACGGCTTCCTCATCGTAGGCGTTGGGCGAACTGGGGTGCACAACCAGCGCGCCGTACAGACCCATCGCTACCTGGTGTTGAGCGTTGGGCAGCAGGCCGGCCTCGTACAGAAAGGTGCCGGGTTCAGTCGCCGTAAACGCATAGGTTTTTGAGCCACCGGCAGGCGCGCCAACCAGGTCGGGGATAATTTCCTGACCCTGGAAGAGCAGAGCCGTGTTGGCGGACAGGTTGTTATACAGGGTTACGGTAATAGTATCGCCCTGGTTTACCTCGATGACCGGGCCGCCGGGCTGGGAGACTGTGGGGCTGCCGGTGCAATCGCCCGGCACGTACCCCCAAACCGGCACTGTCGAGCCATTGGGCATGGTGGTTGAACCGGTGGTGGCGCACAAGGCCAGGCCGCTGGGCGCGGCAATGGTGATGGCCGCGCTGGCCGAGTCGTTGGCCGGGTTGCTGTCTGTCTCTGTCCCAGTTATGGTCGCCGTGTTGGTGATGGTCCCGGTGGCGGTACTGGCCACGGTGGCGGTAATGTGCAGGGTTACCGAAGCGCCATCGGCCAGATTGCCAATGGCCCACGTGCCGCCGCTGTAAGCGCCACCGCTGTCATCGCCGCTGGCGGTTACGCCGGCCGGCAGGGCATCGCTCACGCTGACGCCGGTGGCGGCCATTGTACCGTTGTTGCTGGCCGTGATGGTGTAGACTATCACGCTGCCGGCGGCAGGCGCGGCGGTGTCCACCGTTTTGGTTACACCGAGGTCAACTGTCGCCGCCGCAAAGGCAATGCTGGCCGCCGTGCAGGCGGGCACGGTGCAGGCCGGACTGCTGAAATGGCGCACATTGCCGGGGTCATCCGCGGCAAAGGTGTAATCGTCGTACGGCAGGTTGAAAGCGGCGGCTTCGCCAGCAGCGCCGGTGGATGCCGACAGGTTGAGGTAGGTAGTGCCGGCGCCATCAAACACGTAGACCGTTTGATTGGCCACCGGCCCGTTGGTATCGGTCACTGTCACCGCTACCGGCCCAAACATCGGCTCGGTGATGGTGGCCGTCGTGCAGGTGGGCACACTACAGGCCGGCAGTCCGCTGAAGTACCGGACATTGTTCACATCGTCCGAGGCAAACTGGTAGTCGCCCGCCGGCAAATTGAAATTGGCCACGCCCGTGCCATCGGTTATTGCCGACAGGTTGAGGTAGGTGGTACCGGTGCTGTCAA
>CAYOXS010000060.1:0-13315 GCA_964407935.1 uncultured Caldilineaceae bacterium | reverse complement strand
ACACATACACCGTCCGGCCACTCAGCCCACTCGTGCCATCGGTCACCGTCACCGCCACCGACCCAAAAGCCGGTTCGGTGATCGTTGCCGCTGTGCAGGTAGGCACGCTGCAAGCCGGCAGGCCGCTGAAGTACCGGACGTTGTTCACATCGTCCGAGGCAAACTGGTAGTCGCCCGCCGGCAGGTTGAACGTCGCCACCCCGCCGCCACCGGTCATTGCCGACAGGTTGAGGTAGGTGGTACCGGTGCTGTCAAACACATACACCGTCCGGCCACTCAGCCCACTCGTGCCATCGGTCACCGTCACCGCTACCGACCCAAAAACCGGCACAGTCACCGTGTCGGTGGTGCAGCCGGGGACGGTACAGCTATCCGTGCCGCTGGCGCCGCCGCTGAAGTACTGAAAACTGTAGATGTCGGCGCGAAAGTTGTAGCTGCCGTCCGCTACCGTGAACTGCACCTGCCCGTTGCTATCGGTGGTGCCGCTCTGGCCGGTGTAGGTACTGCCGTTGAAGGCATACACCGAAATCCCAACCTGCAGGGTGGTGTTGGTGTCAACCACCGTCACTGTTACGGTGCTGGCCTGGGTAAGGGGGGCGGCGGCGGCGGCCATTACTCCGCCGATGATAGCCGCAAAAACCACTATCATTGCGATGACCAGCCGTGCGCCCATTCCAAACTTAAATCTAAATTTTGTGTGCATTAGCTTCTCCTTGTGGTCTCCACTAGACTACGGGCAGTTGTTGGGTAACGGCGGATCGACCCGCATGTAGGTGATAGGACCGGTCATGGTTACGCCCCAGGAGGTAATCTGGTACAGGGCGTGGTTGTGCGAGATAATGTAATACTCGCCGCATTGGTTAAGGTTTGAAAAGCCGGGAGGGAACGTGCCAATGGTGCCCAGATAAGGGCTGCCGCTGTAGAACATGCCTATCACCGCTGCATTGGACAAAGACGGTACAGTGACCGGCACGGGATTGCTGGTGCTGTAGGCTTCGGCATCGTACCATTTAAAGATCACATCCCAGGTTTGGCCGGGGCCAATATTGATGGCAAACTTTTCAAACGACAGGTCCTGCCCGGCAGACCCTTCCAGAGGGCGGCCGTCGCGGCCAATAACCAGCCCGTTGTTACCATGCGGGTGGAAGGGATAATCCTCGCTGCCGACGTTAAGGTAGCGGATAGCGCCGGGGTAGGGGTGGTAGTTGGGGTCGCCGGTTGGCAGCGTGTTATTAAACGGGTGGACGCGGGCCAGCGCGCCGTACGGCTGGTCCGGCAGCCACGAGGCGTAATTATCGGCCACACTGTCGGGGAAGCCCCGGCCGTTGATCAGCCAGTAACGCGGGTGGTAGTTGTTCATATTGAAGGTTTTACCATTTTCGACGGCCTGATGCTGGTAGGGATCAATCTCTGACAGCAGCACCATAAATTCCTCTTCCGGCGTAAACTGGCTGTCGGCCCGGTTGTACATAAAGTTGACCCCCAGCGCCGGCCGCACAATCAGCGCGCCAAACAGGCCCATATTGACCTGTTTCTGGGCGTTGGTGCCGCTCTCGTAAAGAAAGGTACCGGGGTGAGAGGCTACAAAGCTGTAGGTGACGCTGCCGCCCGGCGGGGCCGTGTTAGTCAACGAGGTGAGCGCGCCGCCGCCATCAAACTGCGGCTGAACCGGCGCGTCGTTGGCCAACACATTTTCCTGGCCGGGAAACATAATCGAGGCGGCCTCGGGCAAATTGGCGTTTTGCAGGATAACAGTGACGGTATCGCCCTCGTTCACACACAACACCGGGCCGGGGTGTTGAAAAGGCTGGCTTCCCTCGGAATAGCCCCACATGTACATCGTGTTGCCATCAGGCAGCGTAATGTAACCCGTTTGGGTAGTGAGGGTGAAGGTAGGGTTGGGACTGGTACCGGTTGTGCAGACAATCCCGATACGAGGTGGGGTCTGCGCGGCAGCCGGTTGAGTGGTGGGCAGGAACAGGGCCGCCGACATCACCCCCAGCAGGACCACCCCCCAGTAAATCGGCTTATGTAAAAATGTACGCATTTTTTCGCTCCTTTAAACGAATGAACTGGTTGGTTTAGGCCCAATCGTTGGGGTATTGCTGGGTACCCAAAGTACCGCTGGGGTAAACGTGTACCTCGGTCGCCTGCCCGCCAAAGCCACCAGCCGCCAAGTTATCGGCGCGGGTGTAGGTCCGGTTGTAGAGTACGTAGGTGTCGTACCCGTTACCGCTCGAACCGGAACCGCCCGAAAAGGCCGGGGCGGTGAAGATGGCGTCGATGCTTTCCCCCGCGCCAAATGACAGCGTTTCGGTTTCGTAGCTGGTATCGGTGCCGTCGCGGCCCTTCATCGGCGTGGCGTCTTTACCCACCACTTTCATTTTGATGCCGGTCAGCGTCATCGCGGTTTCTTTAAAGCCCAGGTTGGCAAAGCGCAGCAGCACCTTTTCACCGGCGTTGCAGCGCACCAGCGATGACAGCGGCTGGTATTGCAGTTCCGGGTGGCCGGTCGGCGGGATCAGATCGCCATTGGCGTCGCGCACCGGGTTAAATGGGTCGATGGAACCGTTGGGGGCGATTGTATCGGGGTAAACCCGGCCGTTGAGCAGGGCAAAATCGGCCCGGTAGTCGCTCCATTCCGGCAGTTGGATGTGGGCATCGGCCCAGTGCGCCTCGGCCCACACTTCGCTCAGGAACATGGCAAACTCGCGATCAAAATAGGTTGAGGCGTCGTTGTAGGCGTAATTGTCGCCCAGCGCCGGCCGAACAAAAACCAGGCCGGTCATACCCATTTGAACGTGTTCCACGTCTTCAACGTGGCAGTGGTACATGTAAGTGCCGGGATCGTGGGCGCGGTACACGTAGGTAAAGGTGGCGCTTGGCCCCACCGATACCGAACCGGTGGGTTCGCCGTCAAAAAAGGGGATCACATTGCGGAAGCCGTGCCAGTGAACGGTGTGGGCATCAAACAGGTCTGGCCGTAAAGCCAGCCCCAGGTTAGTTAACTGTAACCGAAACACCTCACCTTCTTTGGTCCAGAACAGCGGCGCATTGTGCTGGGCTTTATTTTTTTGAGCGGCCCGCTGTGAGTCGCTCAACCCGGTCACGTTGCGAAAGCCAAAAATATAGGTGGTAAAGGGCGCCGGGGCCAGGTTATCGGGGTGGAAAAAGGAAATGGGCGGGGTGGGAGGCAGATAAATCCAACCATCGGTGCCGGCAAAGAAAAGGTCTGGCTGTGCGCCCTGCGCCTCGGCAATACCAATCGGGGTGAGCGTTTTGCGCAGATATTGAGGAATTACACTTGCCCCGGCCACGGCAAAGGCAGCGCCACTAGCGAGCTTAAAAAAATCACGTCGAGTCAAAGTTTTTTTCATCATTTGTCTCCTGATGTTAGCAAAAGAAAGTCAAAAAACCGGCGCTGGCGCTGGCCTCCGAGGCATCACTCCCCCGGAGGCCAGCGCGTGGCTGCCTTATGGCAGCGAGATGGCGTCGAGGCTGCCGCCCATGCCGTTGACGTTGCCGTCAAAGAACATGGTGAAGCTGCCGCAACTGGTGTTTGTGCCGGTCGTTGGGCTGTTGCAGATAAACACGTCCTCGTTGTTGCCGCTTAACCCGGTTACGCTGAAGTTGCCTGCGGTGGTCAGGTAGATATTGCCGCCTTTAACCGCCACGCCGGTGATGTTTTCGCTGGTGGAACTCCCCAGGCCAACATCACTGCCGTCAAAGTAGAAGCTCCAGGTGCAAGAGGTAATCGGCGAGCCGCTGGGCACACAGCGCAGCACATCGCGGTTTTGGTACGTGCCGCCCAGTCCGGGTACCGCCACGTTATTGCCCACCGTCGAAACGATGACGCTGTTATCCGGCAGGATATCAAACGCGTTTATGTCTTCGGCGCTGCTGTTACCCAACCCCACGCCGCTGGCGGTGCCATCAAGGAAGAGGCTCCACGCGCCGTTGTTGTAGTAAACAATGTCCTCGTCCTGCACAGCGCCCACACCCGGCAGGGTGGTATTGCTCTCAAAAGACATGTAGATGTGGGTTGCGTCCACCACTTTGATGCCGTCAACGTTCACCCCGCCAATGCCGGCCGTAACTGCGTCCAGAATACGGGCGTAGCTGCTGCCGCCGTTCCAGGCGTAGACATCGGCGTTGTTGTAGGGTGCGGTTACACCCGGCACCGAGGTGGCGCTGCTGGCCGTGGAGAAGTACAACTGCGCGGTTGGCGGCGGGTTTCCCCCGCCACCGCCACCACCGGCCTCGTCTGCGCCGCTGTCAAAGGCAGCGCCGGCGGGGCGGGTATCGCCGTCGATGTCGGCGGCGGGCGCATTGACCCCACTCTTGCTGGCTGCGCCAAGATTGATGGCCGGTGAGCTGGTTTGCAGGTGGAAGTTACCCATCAGGCTCGGCGGCAGATCCGCGGCCACCATTGTTGCCCCCACAAAGTTGGGGTTAACCCGCCACGGGGCAAAAGCCACCGAGATGTCATACGGAGTCATGACCAGCGGATCGGTGAGGAGGTTGGTGGGGCTGGCAATGACGCCGGTATTCACCTGCAAGATAGAGTTGGTGGGAGCCACCAGGCCACTGCCGTCGGCTGCGCCCAGATCCCAGTTGTTGATTGGGGTGGCGTCGCCGGCGATGCCCAAACCGGTTACGGTTGCGCCGGCGCGGGTGCCGGCCCGGTTATCCCAGAAGTTGTTGTTGAACAGCAGCGGGTTAGAGAAGAGGGGCGAGCCGCCGGGCAGCGTGGCCTGCAACTGATTGCTGTTAAGCGAGGTAGACAGGCCAGCCGGGGCCGGCAGGCCGTTGCTGGTTACCGCCGTAGCGGTGGTCAGGTTTTTCATGATGGTGTTGTTGACCACCCGCACATTCGGGGCATCGTTCAGGCCAATGCCGCCGCCTTCGTGGGTGGAAATGTTGTTGGCGATGATGTTGTTGGTGACGTTCATGGGGAAGTTACCCGCCATCAGGAAGCGCAGCCCGCCGCCATCGTCATTGGCCATGTTGGCCTGGATGTAGTTGGCATCAATATCCACCGGGCCGGAGCCGGGCGACAACGTGTTGGGATCGGCCGGGAGCTGGCCGGCAATCATAATCCCGCCGCCTTCGTCGTAAGAGCTGTTGAGGTAGATGCGGTTGTGGTGGATTTTGCCATTGGGGCTGTAACCGTACACGCTCAGCCCGCCGCCGTATTCCGCCGAGAAGTTGCCGCAGATGTCGTTGTAGGCCACTTCGTAGTTGTCGGCGCCGGCAAACAGGCCAATGCCGCCGGCCAGGTTGGTGCCGCCATTGGCGATGATCCGGTTGTTGGCAATCCGCACGTTTTCGTTGTGCTGGTTAGTTTCGGGCGCGGGCAGGTCGGGCGTACCAATGCGGATGGTGCCATACGAGCCGCCGTTGTTCTGAACCACGTTGTTGGTGATTTGCAGATATTGCACGTAGGCGTTGGCAAAGATAGCGCCGCCCTGCGTCACCGCGTTGGGGGCCAGGCCGGTAGGCCCGCCGCCAATCTGGTTGATATTGTTGGGGAAGCCCATCTGGTCGCCGCCGCGCAAATCAAAACCGTCGATCGTCGCTTTGAAATCGGCAGTGAACTGGCCGGTGTGCGCCAGAATGTAGATGATCTCGCCATCGTACACGGTCTGGTTGCCGTCCCAGGTGAGGCTGGCCATTTTGGTGCGCCAGGCGTCGGCCAGAGCGGTATCGCCGCCAAACGCGCCGCCATCGATATTGGAACCGGGAACATAGGTGTTACCCTGGAAGCCGCCCGGCCCCACACCCTGCAATTTAACCGGCGAGGTGATGATCAGGTTTTCGTAGTACGCGCCGCGCGGGTTGGCCCGGGGATTGGAGAAATCGGGCTGGCCGGGGTAAACCACCACCAAACCACCCGTGTAATTGGGGTTGGCCGCATCGAGGGCGCTCTGATCGAGGGCGCTCTGGATGGTGCTGAAAGTTCGGCCAGGGCCAACTTCGTACACGGTGGGCTGGTAGGTACTGCTGGCCGCAGCCACATTTCCACCGCCAAAGTTGTCAATGCGGGCATCAGCGCTGGAATTAGTGGTGTTGTTGCCTGTACCTTCAAAGCGAAGACCAATGCGTCCCGTCCAGGAACCGCTGGGCGCGTAGGTTGTCCGGCCAATCTCAACGCCGTTTTTGTAGGCGATGATTGTGCCATCGGCCAAAGCGCGCGCGCCGAGCTGGTCGTTCGCGGCAAAGGTAACGCCGGTAAGCGTGGCCCGGGTGGTGATGGTGCCAGAGCCGGATGACTTGGTGCGGATACGCACAGTGTTGGCCGGGTTATTGTTGAGCGCTACTTCAACCCACGAGGCTGCGTTTGAACCCGGGTTGCTGCCGCCGCTGTATTTCAGCAGCAGACCTTGCTCGTTAGCGCCGGATTGCGGCGAAACCTGAGCAAAGGTGAAGTACGCTTCCTGATCAACGCCAAAGGCGGGGCCAGAAATCCACCAGGCGTCATACACATTGCTGTTGTTATTGCCGCCTGTATCCACCCGGGCCTGGTTACTGTTGACCACAAACACCCCATTTGGCGAGTTGTCATTCCAGTTACCACCGAGATCGTTGGTGGTGTTGGCCCGGTTAAAGTTATCCAGCACCGCCGTGGACGGGAACGGCACAACGCCGCTGCCCCGCACGTGGAAAGTGAGGCCGTTGATAGTACTTTGCCCGGCGGCCGTTTCAATACTTAGCTGCTGCGGGCCAGTTGCCGTTCCGGCCGGGACAGTTACATCGATGTGGGTGTCTGTCCAGTTGGCAGTGGGCAGGCTAACGCCATTCAGCGTGACCTGGCCGGGGCTGGCGCCAAAACCAACGCCGGAAATGCCAAACGAACCGGAGCCGGTAACATACGGCTGCGACACGGCAAACAGTTGCGGTGTGGCTGCATCGAGGGTGCAGGAAACCGGCGCATTAAACTGCGAACCGGGCAGTTGCACCGTTACCCCCACCTGCGTCGGAGCCAGGTCGGCCGGGACAATCAGGCCGGGGAAGGCTTCAAACTCGGCGGAGATGGTGCGGAACTGCGGGTTGTAGTTGGGGTTTAACCGCCCCGGAATACCCGGATCGTTGCCCACAAAGCGGTACAGGTTGGCGCACACGCCGGAGGGCGTGGGACAACTGATACGGTTGGTTGATGGCAGCAGCACATCCCACAGGCCGTTGTAATCTGATTCAACGGTGTGAACCAGCCGGTTGGTATAATCATAAATGCCGACCGGGGCAAACGGTACGCCGGCTTTTTCGCCGTAGAGCAGCGATTTGGGGTTGCTGGAGAAGTTGAGGTCGTCCACAATCAACCCCCAAAAACGGCCCGGCACCGGCACATCGGTGAACACGTTGAAGACCGGCACAACCGATTTGCCGTTGTTGAGCTGCACCAGTTTAACGTTGCACAACGGGCGTGGCATGCCTTCGTAGGGCGAAGCGCCAATATCCAGGAAGGTGGCGTTATCCGCCGGGGTTGAGGCCGACACGGTAACGCCGACCGGAACCACCACGCCATTGTACGAGGTGACGCCATCGCCGATAATTTCCCCGTAACCATCGGTACCCATTCCGGCCACATCGACGGTGTGCAGCGGGCCGGCACAGGCCGGCGGCGGCACCTGCGGCACAAACTGGTCGCCGTTGGCAATGTTGATGTCTTCTTCACGGGTAAACTGGAACACAGGACGCATGCCGGTCTGGTCGTAGGTGGTTTCCACTTCAACCAGATATTCGCGGCCGCCCGGCAGTGTGTCAAACGGTATCGCGTTGCCGGCCGTGTCTTTACAGACAGGGTTGGCCGGGTCGGTGGCATCGAGCGTGCCGTTGAAGCAGCCATCGCCAAAACCGTAGTTTCCATCTACCGCTGCGCCAAAATTGGCGTCCGGGGTACCCTGATCCGTGGCGTAGGGGCCAAACTGCACGCCCATCAGCGGCCCTTCCAGACAATCGGTGGACGAGTTGGTTACCTGCTGATCGGCCGGGTAGGCCAGCGGGTTGCCGTCAACATCGCGCGGCACACAGTTCTCGGTGGGGCGCTGCCAGGATTCGGTAACGTAAGTGTTGAGCAGCCGCCCTTTGGCGAAGGAGCCATCAGCGGCCAGCTCGTAGGTGTCGGTGGCATCACAGGGCGCACCCAGGTGGGTGCCGCAATCGACCGTTTCATACAGGTCAACCGTGAGGCCAGAAACACCCGGCTGCCAATCCTCGGCGGCAGCGTACTGCGGGTCAAGCTCGTTGCGGGTGGTATCGTAACTGACCGTACCCACAATGCCGCCATTGCGCGGGTCGATGCCGTTGCGGCCGGTAGGATCGTAGGCGTGTACGCCCCAATCCATCGTCCCCGACAGGCCGATGATCGGCAAAACGCTCACGTCGACGCCGGCGCCCAGCACCGTGGTCGGCGTGGCCTGGTTATCGGCCTGGTAGGTGATGCCGGTGGTGTAGTAGAGGTCATTATAGGCCTCCATCACCAGCCACTGGGTCATGGGGTAGGCGTTTTCCATCACGTAATAGCCGCTGGCGTCGGTGGTAACCGCCGTCGCGCCGCGGTCCATCAGCGAGTTTTCGCGCTTGCGCATGGTCAGCGTGAAGTTGGGGATACCGGGTTCGCCGGAGTCCTTTATACCGTTGCGGTTGGTATCGCTAAAGACATAGCCTTCAAACCTGGTCCACCAGCCGGTTAAGGGCAGAATGCCCATATCGACCACTTCGCCGTTGGTCACGGTTACGTTGAGCAGATCAAGAATGTAGTTCTGCGGCTCGTCCCACCAGGTGAGGGTGTAGTTGCCGTCTGGCACGTTCGGAATGTCAAACGCGCCGTTGGCATCACCCTGGCCCACCCAAATGGCCTGGTCACCGCTGGTCAGGTCGTTCAGCGAAATCCAGGGGTGGTCGATGGGGGCATCGAGTTTGGCCCCGTTCAACCCGCCCCAGATGGTGCCGGGCAGGCCCAAACCACCCTTGGCCGGCACGTAAACTTTAACCCCTTCCACCACACCTTTGATGTGGCCAGAACCACCCAGATTGGGGGTGTTGGGCTGCACATAACCAAAAATGGCAAAGGGGAACGGCTCGCCGGCCACCACAAATTCAGTGTCCAGGCCGGTAGCGCCTTCCATCACCCAGGAATCCCAGTCGTGGTTGCCTTCCAGAGTGGTGGTTTGAACCCAGTTGGTGCCATCGGGCGGAGTAACTGACAGGGCGTAACGGTTTGTCCCCAGATCAGGAATTTTTAGTTTGCCTTCAACGGTCAACCCGTCGGCAAACCCGGGATTCCCGGCTGTAACAGTTGGACAGTGACCAGCGCCATCCACGGGAGGCACCGTACCAATGTCAACCCCACCATCAACAACATAACACTGGCTCAGGCAGACGCCGTTACCACAGAGCGGTTCACCAAAGACGTTAGTGGTGATTTCACCCAGGTAATCGACAATGTGGCCCTGGAAACCGGCCAAACCGCGTTCGACCGGCACATCGGGCGCGCCGTTGGTGACGGCGTTATCCTCAAATATCGCGGCCTGAATAGTGGCGGTGGGCAGCGGGTTGGGCTGCAACTCAACCGTTACACCCGCTTCGGCGGGAATGGTAAAGTGCGCGCCGTCGAGCTTGTAACCATCGGCCAGCACCGAAATCAGATACCGGCCTTCGGGGATGAGGATACTGCCGCCGTTAGCAAAATCATCCTGGTTGCCCTGCGTAAAAATAGGGCTGGAACCCGGTACGCCGGCAATAGATGTCCACAGGCAGGAGGCCGGGTAACCCGGGTCCGCCGGCGAACAGCCATCGGCCGGACCGCGCTGGTCGGTGGTACCGGTGTTGTCCACATTAATAATGTATTTATACTGGGTAACGGGGTCGCCCTGGTTGACACCGGCCCCATCAAAAGCGGCCGGTTCGGTGCGGGCGCTGATGACATTGAGCGTCATTGGCACCCAGCCGGTCATATCTACCGGGGTAGGCCCGGCGGCAACCACAATATTGGCCACCGGCCCCTGAGACACCACAATATCAACCGCGGAACCCGGATCAACAGTACTGCCCGCCACCGGGTTTTGCTCCAGCACCAGCCCCGCGGTAATGGTGTCGCTGGGGGTGAGGGCGGCGCTGCCGGTGATCAGGCCGGCCGCCACAATGGCGGCTTCGGCATCGGCCTGGGGCAGGTTGACCACATCGGGCACAGTGACGGTGAGAATGGGAGCCGCGCCAGATGAGACAACCAGATCAACCGCGGAACCCTGACTGACGGTACTCCCCGCCGCCGGGCTTTGCTCCATAACCAGCCCGGCCGCAATGGCGTCGCTGCTGGTCAGGGTGACTGTGCCGGTAACCAGACTGGCGGCCACAATGGCAGCTTCGGCATCAGCCTGGGGCAGGTTGACCACATCGGGCACGGTGACGGTGATTACCGCCGGCCCGGACGAAATGACAACATCAACCGCCGCACCGGGCGCCGCGGTACTGCCCGCCGCCGGAGCCTGGCTGATAACTGCGCCAGCCGCCACGGTGTCGCTGCTTTGCTGGCTAACAGCACCCAAAACAAGGCCGGCCGCGGTGAGCGCGGCTTCGGCATCGGCCTGGGTGTTGTTGGTCAGATCGGGAACCGTGACACCGGTCTGCGCCGGCCCGGACGAAATAACAATATCAACCGCCGCGCCGGGGTTGGCAGAACTGCCTGCCGCCGGGCTTTGGCTGATAACCGCGCCGGCCGGTACCGTGTCGCTGCTTTGCTGGCTGATCGCGCCCAAAACAAGGCCAGCCGCAGTCAGCGCGGCTTCGGCATCGGTTTGGGTGTTGTTGGTCAGATCGGGAACCGTGGCCACGGCAGGTTCCGTGGCGGCGGCAGGCGCCGGCCCGGACGAAATCACCAGGTCAACGCGATCCTCTTCTCTGGCCGGTTCGCCGGCGGCCGGGGTTTGGCTGATGACCAACCCGGCCGGCACGCTGTCACTGCTCGCTTCAGTAACCGTACCGATTTTTAAGTCGGCGGCCTTGAGCGCGGCTTCAGCATCGGCTTGAGACAAACTGGCGACATTAGGAACTTCGCGCTTATCACCTTTATCACCCCGGTCACCCTGGTCGCCCTGATGACCCTGGTCGCCCTGATGATCTTGATCGCCCTGACCAGGCTGGTCCAGGGCGGGGCCGGCCAGCGCTGCTGGCGTGGCTGTGGAGCCAATGACCCCAACAACCATAATCAGCAGGGTGAGAGCCGTAAAAAAGCGACTCCACCAGCGCTGTTTGTAGCGCTTATCGCCGGTGATGGCATATTTTCTTAACTTCATTTAGCATCCTCCTCTAATTGATGACCAAATGGTTGCTGTTTGACTTGCTTAGTTGCCAGCGGTAACCCAATGATTCAAACTTTCCCTCCTTTCCCCCCGATAACCCCGCGCGTTACCTGTTTAAAACAATGTTTACAAATTGGGCAGGATCAGTCACCAGGATTTCCTGCTTACCATAAATTTGCACCATGTCGCTGTTGGCGCTCACAACAATAATCCGCAAGTGAGGCGTTTCTCTGAAGAGCTGATACAGTTTAATCGGCACAACAAAACGACTGGTTTCTTCGACGATGATGACATTGGGCTGATATTGATCAATATGCTGCACCAGGTCTGAGGGGGCGTGAGGCGAAATGCCAATAATATCCAGACTGGCCACAGCGGCCAGCAGCATTTGGACAACCGCGCCCACTAACAAATCGTTATCGATGATCAGGACACGTAACAAGTTGCTCATCCTACCAAGTATTGTTTTCAACCACTACGGGTTGATCTTATAAATTTTGGTAATACACAAAGGGAGGTGTTTTTTTGTGACACCCCAATTGTAAGGGGATGGCCGGCAAAGTTCTATGGCTCGACCTATTGCTTTGCGGGTTAAAATAGGGTTATCTTAAAGATTTGAAGGGATTAATCCGGTGTACAGCCCGAAGCAGATAACGGATTACGCCTGTGTATTGAGCAGTATTACCACAGAATTACAAAGGATTAGCGGGGTAATTATTTGTGAATAATGGAGCAATTGAAATTTAAAAAAAAGGGGTTAAACAAGACCGCGGCTGCGGGCATAGTTGATGGCCTCGCGGCGGTTTCTGAGGTTGAGTTTTGCCAGAATATGGTGGACGTGGACTTTTACCGTATTTTCGGCAATCACCAGGTGCTCGGCAATTTCGTGGTTGGTGGCGCCGGAGGCTAATTCGCGGAGGACTTCCAGCTCGCGCCAGGTAAGCTCGGTACCCTCGCCGGGCTGCGAGTCGGTGGGGGGGCGCAGGCGTAAAAACTCTTTTAAAATATGGCTGGTCATCGTCAGCGAGATGGCCGCTTCGCCCTGTTCCACACCCCGCAGGTAGGCCAACAAATTGGACAACGGCACATTTTTGAGCAGATAGCCTTTGGCTCCGGCGCGGATGGCGGCAAACAAACGGTCGTCCTGATCGTGGACGGTGAGGAACACAATGCTGGTTTCCGGCCTTTCGGCCAGAATAGCCTGCGTGGCTTCCAGGCCGGAGCCATCCGGCAGGCCAAAATCCATCAATATCAAATCAGGATTTAGCTGTTCGGCCAGTACAACCGCTTCAGCCACGGTGCCGGCCTGGCCCACAACCTCAATACCTGGCTGGCCACTGAGCAAGCCAACCAGACCTTCTCTAAACAGGATATGGTCGTCGATAATAAGGAGTTTCACCGTGAATACACCCAAAAAGCCGTATTTAACATATTATAATATGAATTATCCCAAATTTTGTTAGGACTTTACGTGAAAACAGTTAGAATTTTACCGGGATGAGATCCCGAAACCAGGCCACGGCTCAGACGGCAGTGGTCAGTGGCAGCCGCAAAGTCAGCTCTGTCCCGTGGTTCGGTTCGGATTTAATTAAAAGGGTGCCATTAATATCTGCCGTGCGTTCGTGCATAATGGTCAGGCCAAAGTGGCCATTTTGCGGCGGGAGTTGTGTGTCAAAACCGCAGCCATCATCCGTTAATTTCATGGTCAGGTAGTTTGGCTCCCAGTTCAGTTGAATGCTGACGTTTTGAGCGCCGGCATGTTGGGCAACGTTATTTAAGGCTTCGGTAAATACATAAAGAAACTGCTGCTGCACAATTGGCGTTAAGGGTTGGGGTTGGCCGTAGCCGGCAAGCGTCACTTTAAAGCGAGAGCGGTTACCTACAGTACGCGCCTGGGCCAGCAGCACAGTAGCCAGGTTGGTTGAATTGGCCGGCAGCGCTGTGGCGATCATACTCCGCACCAGTTCGTAGGCTTCGTTGGTGGCATCGCGCATTTGGATTAAATCTTTGCGCAT
>CAYOXS010000059.1:0-23053 GCA_964407935.1 uncultured Caldilineaceae bacterium | reverse complement strand
ACAACGGCAAGCCGCTGAAAAACGTGGACGACGCCGGGCTGGAACTGCCGGAAGAGGACAAAACCAACGAGGAAACGCTGGCCGAAGAAACCATTTCCAGCGACGATTTTGAAAAGCTGGTGGCCCGGTTTAAATCGGTGTTGGGCGAGCGGATAGAATCGGTGCGCGAAAGCAAACTGCTCACCGACAGCCCGGCCCGGCTGGTAAACCCCGCCGACGCCATGAACGCCTCGATGCAGCGGGTGCAGCGGCTGCTGGGCAAGGATTATCAGGTGCCCAGGAAAATTCTGGAAATCAACCGCCACAACGCGCTCATTCAAAATCTGGCGGAGCGGCTGGCAGCCAGTGACGGCGACCCGCTGGTAGATGTGCTGATTGAGCAGTTGTACGCCAATGAGCTGGTTACCGAGGGGCTGCATCCCAACCCCGCCGAAATGGTGACTCGTATTTACGAGTTGATGCAGGCGGCCAGCAAAGGGTAAACTACAGACCAAAATCAAAAACGGGCCGGCAGGTGTACACCTGCCGGCCCGTTTTTGATTGGTGACGGAAAAGAGTTATGTATCAAGCACCTGCCGGATGGTTTTGGCCAGCATCACCGCGCTGAAAGGTTTGTGCAGCAGAGTGAAGTTACCGGGAGTCAGCCCGTGGCGGGCAATGGTACTGTCGGTGTAGCCGGACATGAATACGGTTTTAATCGATGGCCGTATTTCCAATAATTGAGTGGCCAGTTTTGGGCCAACAATATCGGGCATCACCACATCGGCCAGCAGCAGATGAATCTGGCCCGGAAAAGTCCGGGCGGCGTCCAGCGCTTCTTCGCCGTTGCCCGCCTTTAACAGGCGATATCCCAGCCCGCCCAAAATATGCGAGGTCAACTCGCGCACGCCCGTATCGTCTTCGGCAATGAGGATGGTTTCTGTGCCGGCTGGCAGTTGGTTGTCTGATTTTAACCGGGCCGGTTCCGGCAGCGCCATTTCTACCCGGGGCAGATAAATGCTAAACTGGCTGCCCCGGCCGATTGCGCTCTGCACCTGAATTTCGCCGCTGTTTTGTTTGATAATGCCGTACACGGTTGCCAGCCCCAACCCGGTGCCTTTGCCAATCTC
The DNA here is from genome assembly GCA_964407935.1 of uncultured Caldilineaceae bacterium. GTDB lineage: Bacteria > Chloroflexota > Anaerolineae > 4572-78 > J111 > J095. The sequence goes on along the minus strand of CAYOXS010000059.1, from coordinate 21,944 downwards.
TTTGGTGGTAAAAAATGGCTCAAAAATGTGGGGCAATATTTCTTCGGGCATGCCAATGCCGGTATCAGAAATAGTGAGGACAACGTGCTTTCCGGGCTGCAAATCGGGTATTTGATCAAGCTGACTTTGGGTTAGCTCGATGTTAGCGGTTTGGATGCGGAGCCGGCCGCCATCGGGCATGGCATCGCGGGCATTAACGGCCAGATTGACAATAATTTGCTCGAGCTGAGCCGGGTCAAACAGGATGGGCCACAGATCGGGAGCCAGTTCGGTTTCCAGTTGAACATCTTCGCCAATGATGCGCTGGAGCATCTTTTGCATGTGGTGGACCACGCTGTTCAAATTGAGCAGTTGTGGTTCGATGATCTGTTTGCGGCTAAACGCCAGCAACTGGCGCACCAGATCAGACGCTCGCTGCCCGGAGTGGAGAATGTTGTTCAGCATCGGTTGGCGCGGGTCTTCCGGCCCGAGTTGCAGTTTGATCAGTTCGGTAAAACCGTTGATGGCGGTGAGCAGGTTGTTAAAATCGTGGGCCACACCACCGGTTAACCGGCCCAGGGCTTCCATCTTTTGGGCCTGATGATACTGCTCTTCCAGTTGCAATTCGCGGGTGATATTGCGCTTGACCGCGACGAAATGGGAAATCGCCCCGGTTTCATCGCGCACCGGTGAAATTGTGGCATCTTCGGTGAACAGTGAGCCACCTTTGTTTCTGTTGATCAACCGGCCATGCCACACCTGCCCGGCAGTTATGGTTTGCCACAGATTCCGGTAAAATTCCAGGTTGTGTTTGCCGCTTTTGAAAATACGCGGATTCTTGCCCAAAACGTCGGCGCGCGAGTAGCCGGTGACCTGTTCAAAGGCGGGATTAACATAAATAATTGTGCCGCTGGTATCGGTAATGATGATGCTTTCGGCGGCCTGCTCAATGGCTTTATCAAGGCGAATGTATTCGGCGTTGAGTTTAACCAGCTCCTGGTTGCGGCGTTCAAGCTCGGCCTGGCTGTTATGGATGGCTTCTTCGGCCAGTTTGCGTTCGGTGATGTCGTGAAAAATGGTGGCGAACTGGTTTTTTTGCGGGCTGATGGCTATCACCTCAAACCATTTGTCATCGACCGCGTGCGTGTAATTTTCAAATCGAACCGGCTGGCCGGTTAGGGCCACCTGGCCGTAAGTTTCAATCCAGTACGGTTCTATTTGCGGTATCACTTCCCGCACGGTTTTGCCCACAATATCACGGTTTAACCCGGTGAGGCGCTCAAAAGCCGGGTTAATGTCTAAAAAACGGTAGTCAACAGGCGCGCCGGCATCATCGCAAATAATTTCGTGCAGGGCGTACCCATCAAGCATGCTGTTGAACAGCAAAAAATAGTTAGCCTGACTTTCTTGCAGGGCATGCTGGGCTTTTTCACGTTCCGCCATTTCCGCCAGCAGCCTTTCATTGGCGGCGATCAAATCGGCGGTGCGGGCGTTGACCAGCTCTTCTAGCTGGTTGCGATACTGGCTGAGTTCCTGTTCTACATTTTTGCTGCTGGTAACATCCCAATCAATGCCCACCCAGCGAATGGGGCGGTCTTCTTTGTCTCTGATAATCCGGCTGCGGCTGTGCATAAACCGGATTTCGTCGTTTGGCTGCCGGACGCGATAGTCGTGTTCCAGATAATCGGTGAGGCCATAAAAATGGGCGCGTTCGCGTTCTTTTTTTTCGGGCAGGTCTTCGGCCAAAACCTGATTTTCCCACAAAGCAGACGGCTCAGGCTCAAGCTGGTGCTCAAGCGGATTCAGCGGCCGCAGCGAAAGACGATCCAGATTGGGCTGGTCGTCGTAGCCCAGGGTGGGGTCCAGTTGGCAATCCCACAAAATGCCGCCGGTTTCGGCAATGGCCAGCGCCAGCCGTTCCTGGCTCCGGCGCAGTTGGTGTTCAACATCCTGGCGCATAGCGATTTCGGTTGAAAGCTGCTCGTTGGCCAGTTGGAGTTCGGCGGTGCGCCGGACGACATGCTCTTCCAGCCGGTCTTTGATGGCGTGCAGTTCGCTTTGAGCCTTGATGCGTTCTGTAACTTCCTGCCGAAGCTGCTCGTTTTTCTGCTGCAATTCCTGCTGCATTTTGTTGAGCATTAAATGGGTGTCAACCCGAGCCAGCACTTCGTCAACGTTAAACGGCTTGCTGATATAATCAACGCCGCCGGCGTCGAAGCCCTCAAGCTTGTTGCGAACGTCGTCAAGGGCGCTGATAAAAATAACCGGGATGTTGGCGGTGTGAGGGTCGGCTTTGATTTGGCGGCAAATGGCGTACCCATCAATGTCGGGCAGCATTATATCGAGCAAAATCAGGTCGATGCCTTCCTGTTTAATCCGGGCCAACGCCGACTGCCCGTTGGTGGCCTCTATTATCCGGTAGCCCCGTTTGGATAGAATTGGCCGGAGAATCTGCAAGTTTATCGGCTGGTCATCAACAACCAGAACTGAACACTGAAGCAACTCTGCTGGGTTCATAAACGCTTGCCTTGTATCTGATTTTTGCGGCATTTTCTCTGCCTTTGCCAGGGCAAGCTGGCAAAGACTGGCTCACTTTAACCGTCGAGAGCGGCGCGAACGGAATGGATGAGCGTATTCTTTTTGAAGGGCTTTTGCAGCAGCTCAGGTCCGGGGTCATACAGACCATATTGGGCCAGGGTGCTGTCGGCGTAGCCAGACATGTACAGCACTTTAAGTTTGGGGCGGGCTTGCGTGAGCTGTTTGGCCAGAATTGTGCCGGCGCCATCGGGGATGACCACATCGGTGAGCAGCAGATGGATGGGGGCGGCGTAGTCGCTGGCCAGCCGGAGCGCATCGCGGGTGCTCATTACCTGCAAAACCGTGTAGCCCTCGTTTTTTAGCAGCCGGCGCACCAAATCTCCCACAAACTCGTCGTCTTCAACCACCAGAATGGTTTCCTGCCCGTTGGTATTGGGGTGTATTGGCGGCACCAGAAAGGCAGGTTTTTCTGCAGCGGTTAGGCAGGGCAGGTAAATTTCAAAAGTGGTGCCGGCGCCGTGGTGGCTGTGTACCAGAATGTTGCCTCTGGCTTGCCGCACGATGCCCTGCACCGTGGCTAACCCCAGGCCGGTGCCTTTGCCCGGTTCTTTGGTGGTGTAGAATGGCTCAAATATGTGTTTTTTAACGTCGTCGGTCATGCCCACGCCGGTATCAGTTATGGTAAAGCGCACATAGGGGCCGGGTACCGCGGTGGGGCTGCACGCCGGATGACTGGTGGTGAGGGCCACGTTGGCCGTGGTCATGGTGAGCTGACCGCCGCCGGGCATGGCATCACGCGCGTTGACGGCCAGATTCATGATAATTTGCTCAATCTGGGTGGGGTCGGCCTTGATGAATTTGAGGTTGTGCGCCAGATCAACGTGGAGCTGAATATTTTCGCCGATGATACGCTGCAACATTTTGTGCAGCTGGGCCACCGTGCGGTTGAGATCGAGCAACTGGGGCTGCGGCTCCTGTTTGCGGCTGAACATGAGCAACTGTTTCACCAGATCGGCGGCGCGCTGGCCGGCGTCCATAATTTTTTCCAGTAATTCGGCCTGTTGGGGGGCGGTGTTCAGGTCGGTGTGGAGCAGGCTGGCAAAGCCGTTCATGGCAGTGAGCAGGTTGTTAAAATCGTGGGCAATACCGGCGGTTAACTGGCCAATGGCTTCCATTTTTTGAGCCTGGTGGTACTGCTCCTCAAGCTGGGTTTCGCGGGTTACATCTCGCTGTATTGTAACAAAATTTACAACGGTCCCATTTTGGTCTCTGACCGGGCTGATGGTCACCTCGGTGTAGTAAATGGCGCCATCTTTTCTGATGTTGGCCTGCCGGCCCTGCCACACCTGCCCGGTGGTAATGCTTTCCCACAATTTTTGGTAAAACTGGCTGTTGTGTTTGCCGCTGCGCAGAATGCGGGTATTTTGGCCCACAATTTCGGCCACGGTGTAGCCAGAAATCCGTTCAAAGGCCGGGTTGGCGTACACAATATTGCCGGCGGTGTCGGTAATGATCACACTTTCTGCGGCCTGTTCGATGGCCTCAGTCAGCAGCCGGTGCGCGGCATCGAGCCTGGCTCTGGCAACCGCGCCCGATATCTGGTAGGCAATGCTCTCGGCCAGCCTGATTTCGGCGGGCGTAAAATCTCGCGGTTCAGTGGAGACCAGACAAATGCTGCCAAAAACCCGACCGTCGTTGAGCAGCGGCAACAATAGCAACGAGTTTATATCGGGCTGGCAAAAGAAAGTATGAATATCTTGCAGCCGCTGGTCTTGCTGCGCCGAACTGATAACCAGCGGCATTTTGTAGGTTACAAGATACTGCACCAGCGGATTATCGTTGAGTTGAATTGGGGCGGGCGAGACCGGGTGGGCAGCCGGCGGGTGCTGAGCCACAACCGAGGCGGCGCTGAGGGTGGGGTCAAACTCTACGGCGGTGACAGTGGCCACATTGAAAAACTGGATAAGTTCGCGGCAAACCATCGCCAGGATTTCGGTTGGGTTAGAAAGCGTGGTGGTGGCGGCAATCAGCCGGTTTAGCAGCGCCAGTTCACGGTTTTGCCGCCGCACCTCGGCTTCGGCCAGGCTGCGCTGGCGACGAATTTCGGCTTCGCGCAGTTCCCGGGTTATCGCCGGAGCCAGGCGAGTCAGATTATTTTTCATCACGTAATCGTGCGCGCCGGCTTTGACAACATCTACGGCTAAATCCTCGCCAATCGCGCCGGAAACTACAATAAACGGGGTGTCGAGCTGTTTTTGTTTGACCAGTTCCAGCGCCCCCAGCCCGTTGAACTCGGGCAGATTGTAATCAGAAATAATTACATCCCAGGATTGGCTATCGAGCGCGGCTTCAATACCGGCCGCTGTCCAAACCCGTTCCAGAGTTGTTTCATAGCCGCTGCGTTGCAAATAACGGTCAATTAACAGGGCGTCGTTTTCTGAGTCTTCAATTAGCAGCACATGTAATGATTTTTGCATTCGTTTGATTTTGGATCAGGTTACTACTGGCGGCGGCGGTTCGTTCAGGTCTAACCAGTACAGTTTTAGCTGGCGCACTACTTCTGTAAACTGAATAAAATCGACGGGCTTGCAAATGTAACTGTTTGCCCCCAACTGGTAACCGCTTACTATGTCCTGTTCTTCGTTGGATGAGGTCAAAATTACGACAGGCAGCAGGCGGGTGCGCTGATCCGATCTGATGCGCCGCAGAATTTCCAGGCCGTTTAATTTGGGTAGTTTAATATCCAGCAGGATCAGATGCGGCATTTCCAGCGGGTTTCTATCGGCGTAGATGCCCGTACAAAATAAATAATCCAGCGCTTCGGCGCCATCGTGAGCCACAACGACTTCGTTCATTACCAGATTTTTTTTGAGAGCGCGCAGCGCCAATATCTCGTCGTCGGGGTTGTCTTCAATTAGCAGAATAATATGCTTGTCCACATTGTGCTCCCAAACCTGCGCCGTGCGGTCAGGATTGTTGCTTTGGCAATGAAAAACCGGCTTTTCTGTCCTGAGTATAATGGAAACCGTAATTGGGGCAACCTGCTACCCCACAAAATGGTTAAGAATCAGTTTGAGGCGATACGGTGAAATAAAATGTAGCACCGCGATTCGGTTCGGCTTTGGCCCAAACCCGGCCGCCATGCCGCTGGATAATCCGCTGGACTGTGGCCAGCCCAATGCCGGTGCCTTCAAATTCTTCGTCCCGGTGCAGCCGTTGAAATGCGCCAAACAGGTTATCGGCAAACTGCATGTCAAACCCGGAACCGTTGTCTTTGATGAAATAGGCGCCGCCATCATCGGTTTGGATTTGACCAAACTCAATGGCCGCGCACGGCCGCTTGCGGGTAAATTTCCAGGCGTTGCCGATCAGGTTTTCCAGGGCCACCTGCAATAATCTGGGGTCGCCGGTGGCGATGAGATTGGGCCAAATGGTAAATTCTACGCAGCGCGCCGGTTCTACCTGGCGCAGCGACATGCCAATGTCGGCGGCAAGCTGCGACAGGTTGACCGGGACAAGCTGCATGTCACTCCGCACGAGCCGCGACAGTTTTAACAGATCATCGATGATCTGGCCCATGCGCTGGCTGGCGCTTCTGACCCGGCTGAGATAGGTTTGCGCTTCGGAAGGGAGGTCATCGAAATAATCTTCCAGCAGAATCTGGCTGAAGCCATTGATGCTGCGCAACGGGGCGCGTAAATCGTGCGAAACCGAATAGGCAAACGTTTCCAGCTCTTTGTTGGCGGCTTCAAGCTGGGCGGTGCGTTCCAGCACCCGCTGTTCCAGAACATCGTTTAAAATGCGAACTTCTTCTTCGGCGCGTTTGCGGTCGGTAATATCGTGGGCCACAATAGTGACTTTGTGGGGAAATTCCGGCGAGGACGATCTTCTGGAGTTGATCAATACCCAAAATTTGCGCTTGTTTTTGCCAATAATCTGATATTCTGTTGGTTCGTTTAGCCCTTCGCCCCGGAGCATGCCGGGCACGCGTTGGAGGAAGCGTTCTTTGCTGGCATCAACGAGCAGGTTGAGCGGCGACAACGCCAAAAATTCTTCGCGGGTGTAGCCGGTGTATTCGCACATCACGTCGTTAACATCAAGAAATCTGTTGTTTATCAGGTCAAGCTCGTAAATGCCGGCCGGAGCATATTCTACCAGTTGGCGGTAGCGGGTTTCGCTTTCTCGCAGGGCCTGTTCAATACGAATCCGTTCTTCTAGTTCCTGGTTAAGGGTTTGGTTGGCTACAATCAATTCGGCAGTGCGCTGCTGAACCGCGGCAGCCATTTGCAAAAAGCTGTCTTCCAGGCTGGCAATTTCTTTGTATTGGCTGGTTTGCAGCGTTCTAAGCTGGTCAAAGTCGCCCTGTGCCAGAGCATCTGCTTTTTGAGCCAGCCGGCCGATGGGGTTGGTAATTTTTCTGACGCTGAAATTCTGCATAAAAAAGAACAGACCAAAGCTGAGGGTTAATGCCAGGGCGGCCACAACCAGCAAAATGATCAGCGGGCGGGCGGCGAGCATTGCCGGCTGGGCGGTAACCACCATCCAATCAGTTGCAGACATGGGCATAGCGCTGCCAATGAACCAGGTGTTGCTGTCTTCGTCCAGAAACAGCTCAGGGCCGGCGTTATCAAGCGGCGGCAGGTGGTTCAGGTGTCGCTGCTGCTGAACCCAACTCTGGTTGGGATGCGCCACCAGAATCCCCCGGTGATCGACAATAAATGAGATGCTGCCGGGCCGGGTATCCACCTGTTCGATGCCGTTTTGAAACTGTTCCAGGTTCAGTTCGCTCACCAATATTCCCCGGAGCAGGCCGTTGCTTAAAATTGGCACCGCATAAATAACCGCAATATTGCCGGTAGAAAAAGAAATATACGGGTCTGACAGGTAGGCGGCGCGGGTGGCTGCAACCTGCCGAAAGTAACTTTCGCCGGAAAGGTCCAACCCCTGGAGTTCGAGCGCGCCGGTGTTTTCTACCAGAACGCGCCCGGTGTGGTCCAGCAAAAACAGGGCAGTGAATTGGGGATAGTTTTGGCGGACATCGGCCAGGAGGTGGTTTTGCTGCACGGCAGGTAGCTCAAATATGCCGCTGGCCAGCAGCATCATCAAGCGGTTTACTTCTATCACATATTCGTCGCTTTGGCGGGCCAGGGCCGTAATAACGGTTTGCTGATGGTTATAAAACCCGCCTTTGATCAGGTTGAAACTCAGCAGGATAACAGCCGCCATCAGCGCCGTAACAATAATGGCCGGCAGGATCAGGCCGGTAAACAAGGCTCTGCGTAGCGATTGCATTTGCGCGGGCACGGTGGTCTGCTCCTGAATTAAGCTAGGGCGAAGCCGGAACGGTGGCCTTGACTACAAATCTGCCGTTTTGAACGGTGACAATGTAAATATCGCGGTTAACATCACCGTAGGGGTCAATAGAAATCGCTCCCTGTACTCCGGCCATGTTGTTGATTTGAGTGAGCGCCTGGGGTAAACCATCGGCTGAACCGCCGGTTTGTTCCAGAGCCTGGGCCAGCACCAATACCGATTCGTAGGCATAGGCCGCCGGAAAATCCGGGTCGCGCTGGTATAAATCAGTAAAGCGGTTGAGATACGGCGCAAAAGCCGGATAAGGGTTTTGGGCGTTGTAAAAAGCGCCCAAATCCATGCCTTCGATGGCCTGACCGCCTTTTTCCAGCAATTCTCCGGTATAGGCCCACGAGGATGAAAATAGCTGCGACCGGAGCCCCTGCTGGCGGCCATATTGAGCCATTAGCGCGGTATCGATAGCCGAGGCCACAAAAACCACCCCTTCTGGCTGAAGAGCGGTCACCTGCGCCATCAGTTGTTTCAAGTTTGTTTCGCCGGATGTAAACGTAAACGCCGGGCCAGCCTCTCCGCCGAGCCGTTCAAATTCGGCCCGGACGGCTTGCCATTGGGTTTGGGCAAAAGAGCGGTTGCTCAAATCATAAATGCCGACAATTTGCCTCACCGGCCGGTTACGGTACGCGTGCCGGGCCAGGGCCGTCCCCAAAAAATCATTGCCGGGAATCACCCGGAAAAAGTAATCGGCCTGGCGCGAAAATTCGGTGCTGGTAGCGGTTGGGCTGAGCAACACAACTTTGGCCTGGTTCATCTGCTCAAATACGGCCGCAGTTTGCTGGCTGGTGGTGTGGCCAATTATGGCCACTACGCCGGCAGCGATCAGCTCGGCATCAACCTGCCGGGCAATTTCCGGCTGGCCCTGGTCATCTTGTATGAGCAGTTTCAGGGGGCGCTGGCTGACTCCGCCGCGCTCGTTGATCTCGTTGACTGCCATTTGGGCGCCGTTTCTGGCCGCAACGCCAAGTTCGCCGCGTTTGCCGGTCAGTTCGGCGGCAAAGCCCACAAGAATCGGGTCGCTGCGGTTGCATCCAGCCACAAACACCATTACCAGCAGCCAGCAGAAAATGTGCGTCAACATTCTGGACCACATTATGCGCCTCCTCGCTTTTGGACTGGATTTATTGTTTATTCGACCCGCATGAGCACAAACTTGAGGTATCTGAATTCAGAAAAAACCAGCGGGGTAGGATGATCGGCGGGCTGGCCGGCAATGGCCAAAACCGTGGCCCGCCGCCGCGCTTTAGACACACCCTCTTCGCAGGCGATCAGAAATGCCGCCAAATCAACGTGGCTGGAACATGATGCCGCGGCCAGCAGCCCATCGGCGTTGACCACCGCAGTGGCGGCCGCGATCAGTTTTTGGTAGGCCGCCAGCCCACTTTTTAGCGTTTCTTTGGATGAGGCAAACGAGGGTGGATCGATAACAACCAGATCCCACGCATCTTTGTTTTTTGCGGCGTCGGCCAAAAATGAGAAGGCATCGGCCTTGATGGCGCGGTGCTGCGCCGGGGGCAGGTTGTTGCTGCGCCAGTGCTGTTCTGCGGTTTGCAGCGCCGGCCCGGAAAGGTCAACGGTAGTCACCCGGCTGGCTCCCCCGAGGCCGGCATACACTGAGAAGCCGCCGGTGTAACCAAATACGTTCAACACGGCGCGATTGGCAGCCATTTCGCCAATCAGTTTGCGGTTGTTGCGCTGATCCAGAAAAAAGCCCGTTTTTTGGCCATTAATCACATCGGCCACAAAATACACGCCATTTTCCAGAAATGGCACCGGGTTTACCGTTAACTGTCCCACCAAAAACTGGTCTGTGGCGTTGCTGCGAGACTGGGGTTTGAGCATCACCTGTTTTAAGGCTAACTCTTCGGCCAGCCAGCGGGCAATCCCGGCAGCGTCCCAAAAACCGGCCGGGCCGGGGCCATCGAGCTGCATCACGGCGGTGTCGCTGTAAATATCGCAGATGAGGCCGGGCAGGCCATCGCCTTCGCCATTAAACAGGCGGTAGCCGCTGGTTTGGGCCGGTACAACAGTTTTTCTCAGGCGCAGAGCGCGAGTCAGTTGCGCTTCGGCCCAGGTGTTGGTCAGCGGTTCGTCCGGGTTTGGGCTGCAAACTCTAAATGCCAACGGGCTTTGGGCGTGGTAAAAGCCGTGGGCAACGGGCCGGCCTTTTTTATTATCGAGCAGAATTGCCGGCGAACCGGGCCGGGCCGGCGGCAGGTGGCGCAGGGCATCGGCAAAAACCCACGGATGACCCCGTTTGAGTGTCCGTACAAGGTCGCGAGATAATCTGAGTTCGACGGGCGGCCCCTGGGGCGGTTTGATGAGCGGCATACCGGTTATCTTATACCAAACCAAATCTGGCGGCAAGTGAAAATGAAGTAAGAAAGCGCCGCAGGCTGGGGGGGTGGGGGGTAGCTCCCCCCAAATTTCCCTGTCCCAACTCACTTTGGTCACGCCCAAATGAAAAGGTCAAGTGTCAGAAATTTGCGATAACTTGACGTAGAAATACAGCTATGATATTATGTAACGTAATCAGGTTTTATGTCTACTTACTGAGCTTATTGAAACCCGTGCGGAGGAGTATTACTATGGCAAAATCGCCCAAAATATTTTATGCGCTGATGATGCTGGTGCTGATTGTGGCGCTTAGCGGCTGCGAACTCCGGCGAGAAAGCAGCGATCTGGCCGAACCTGCCCCCCTGTCTGATTTGCCGCCAACTCTGGCTCCGCTGGGGGCGGAAACAGACATGCTGGCCGAAGCGACCGCCGTACCGACCGTCATCAATGTTCAACCAACCGCGACCCAAACCAATCTGGCCCCCGGCCAAACCGCTGATGATCCGCTGGAACCGGTTGCGCCTGCTCCCAGCCAGGACACCTCGGTGGTTGTTGCCATAAATAGTACCACCGCCGAAGGCGCCGCCGCGCCCGTCAATACCGCCCCCGCCGCCGAAGGGGCAGCGATGGCCGAACCAGGCTCTCAGGATTCGATTGTGGTTGACGCTTCAGAAGATCTGCCGATGGGCGGCCCGGTGGCTTCAAACCCCCCGGCCAATCCGGCCGATGGCTCCTATTCGCCGGCCTATGGTGAAACAAGTTACATGGTTCGCCCCGGTGATACGCTGTTTAGTATTGCCCAGCGGTTTGGCACAACCGTTGAAGCCATTGCCTACGCCAACGGCCTCAACTCAGATATGATAGGGATTGGCCAAACGTTGAGTATCCCCGGTGGCAGCGCCGGCGCGTATGCCGACCCCGGTTATCAACAGCAGCAGCCCCAATATTCGCAGGAGCAGCCGGCTTACGGGTACCAACAACCCTACCAGCAACCGGGCGGTTTCCCGCAGCAGCCCTATAACCAACCCGGCGCTAACCAGCAGCCATATGTTCCCGGCCCGGCTGACCGCTTCCATCTGGTTTCGCCCGGCGAAACACTGTTTGGAATTGCCATGCAGTACGGCAGCTCGGTTGAAGCGATTGCCTCCGCCAACGGAATTGACTATCCGTACAACATTCAAATTGGGCAGCAGTTGATGATTCCGGCGGGCGGCGGCAACTACGGCGCGCCGGCTCCGGGCTATTACCCGCAGCAGCAGCCATATCCGCAGCAGCAACCCGGCGGCGATTATTATTCGCAGCAGCCATATCCGCAGCAGCAGCCGTATCAACAGCAGCAGCCCGGCGGCGATTATTACTCTCAACAGCCGTACCCGCCGCAGCAACCCGGCAACGACTACTACTCGCAGCAGCCGTATCAACAGCAGCAGCCCGGCAATAATTACTACCCGCAGCAGCCGTATCCGCAGCAGCCCGGCAATGGCTATTATAACGCGCCCGGCGCGGCTGGAACCCACACTGTCGCCCCCGGCGAGACGCTCTATTCTATTGCAATGCGCTACGGCACCTCCGCCGACGCGCTGGCGGCGGCAAACGGATTGTACAACCCCAACCAGATTTTTGTGGGCCAGGTGCTCTACCTGCCCTGAAAGATGTAACTCTGCCGCGAAGTATTTCGTAATAATACAGGGGTGTCCCAACGGGCGCCCCTTTTTGTTTGGCTTGCGCCCCACCTGGCGATGGGTTACCAAAGATGGTCCTTTTGGAATCCGTGGGGTGATCAACTTAAAACGTAAAACGCAAAATTACGCTTTACGTTTTACGGCTGTGCTCACACCCCCTGAAATCCGGTTGAACTCCTAATGTTAACTCAAGCGATGCAGCTTGTTGCCGAAGTATGATATAATGAACGAGAATTTAAATTATTTTGGGAACACTAATGACTTTTGCCGTTGAACAAATCCTTAACGTCTGCCAGCAAATTGTATCAAGCCTGGATTCGGTTGAAGTAGCCCAAAATTCGACAACGCTTGTTCAATCGCTGGTTGGGAAAGCCGGTGTGGCCCTGTGGCTGCCAAGCGGCGACAAGCTGGAAGTTGGCGCGGTGGCCGGCGAGCCTGTCCCCTACCCGCCCGGTACCACCCGGCCGGTTGAATCTGCTGTAACCGCAGACGCCCCGCCGTTTGAATTGTCGCTGCCGGTTACATTTGGCGAAAAGGAGTTGGGCCGGTTGAGTTTTTACAGCACCCGGCAACATACCCTCGACGCCCTGAATCTGTCCCATCTGGAAATTGTGGCCGGTTTTGTTGGAACGGCCCTGGAAAATGCCCGTCGGTTTGACACTTTGGAACAATCCGCGGTCCGGCATCAGGCCGAGATTGACAGCTTGTATGTCAGCGAAGAGCTGTTTCGGCAGGTTGTCGCCTCAGTGAGCGCCCATATTTATGTAACCGAAGTGACAGCCGATGACAAGCTGGTCAATCACTACATCGCCCCCAATGTGGAAGTTTTAACCGGGTTCCCGCACGAAAGATTCATCACCGACTGGGGATTTTGGCCAAACACGGTCATTTACCCCGAAGACCGCCCCCTGGCGGCGGCTCAGTTTTTACAGTTGCGGCAGGGTTTAACCAGCACCGCTGAATACCGGCTGCGTCGCGCCGACGGCCAGGTAATTTGGGTGCGAGACAGCGGCCGGGTAGAGCCGCGTGGCGATTCGCGGATGATTTATGGCGTGGTCTCTGATATTACCGACCGGAAAGAAGCCGAACTGGCGCTGGAGCGAGAGCGGTCGCTGCTGGCGGAGCGGGTGGCCGAGCGCACCAGCGAATTGAGCGCCGCCAACGCCAAGCTGGCCCGGGCCGCCCGGCTCAAAGACGAATTTTTGGCCAATATGAGCCACGAACTGCGCACCCCGCTCAACGCTATTTTAGGTATGGCCGAAGTGCTGCAAAGCGGCGTTTACGGCCAGTTAAATGACGAACAACTTAACGCGGCCAAACACATTCAGGAAAGCGGCAGCCATTTGCTGGCGCTGATCACAGATATTTTGGACCTGTCCAAAATTGAAGCCGAAAAGTTGACGCTGGACATTGGCCCGGCCTACATTGATTTTGTCTGCGAAGCCAGCCTGCGCATGGTGGTGCAGGCGGCCAAGCAAAAGCGGATCAAAGTGGTGTCGCAATTTGACGAGCGGGTCAGGTTGATTCAGGCCGACCAGCGCCGGCTCAAGCAAATTCTGGTTAATTTGCTCAGTAACGCGGTCAAGTTTACCCCGGAAGGCGGGCAGGTTGGCCTGTATGTGCAGGGAGACCGCGAGCGCGAGGTGGTGCGATTTATTGTGTGGGACACCGGCATCGGTATCGCGCCGGAAGACATGAACGAACTGTTCAAACCCTTTGTGCAGCTCGACAGCAAACTGTCGCGCCAGCACGAAGGCACCGGGCTGGGGTTATCGCTGGTGGCCCGGCTGGCCGAGCTTCACGGCGGCGGGGTAGCCGTAGAAAGCGAGCTGGGCCGGGGCAGCCGCTTCACGGTATCGCTGCCGTGGCACGAGTCTGCCGTTGAAACCCCGGCCGCCGATGCCGCGCCCGCTGATCCGGTTGCCGAACTGCCGCTCCCGGAGGAGGTCCCCGCGGCCAAACATCCGCCGCTGATTTTGCTGGCGGAAGACAACGAAGCCAACGTGATCACCCTGACCGAATTTTTGACCAACATGGATTACCGCGTTATTGTGGCCCGCAACGGAAAAGAAGCCATCACCCGCGCGGCGGAGGAGCGGCCGGATATTATTTTGATGGATGTGCAGATGCCCGGCATGGATGGCCTGGAAGCCATGCGCCAGATTCGGGCCGATGGCCAATTGTCGAACCTGCCAATCATTGCCCTGACTGCCCTGGCCATGCCCGGCGACCGCGAGCTGTGCCTGGAAGCCGGGGCCAACGATTATTTGAGCAAGCCGGTTGGCCTGCGCCGGCTGATGGACGCCATTGAAGCCCAACTACAACCCGCCACCCAAGAGTAATGGATTATAAAAGTACCATCCTGATTGTTGACGACCAGTTGAGCGCCCGCGAAGTTTTGCGCGGCCTGCTGGCGCAGAAAAATTTCAGCCTGGTTTTTGCCACCACCGGCGATGAAGCGCTGGCCAAAGCCGCCGAACTGATCCCCGATTTGATTTTGCTCGATGTGATGATGCCCGGCATGGATGGTTTTGAAGTTTGCCGCCGGCTGCGCGCCGATACCCGGCTGGCCGAAGTGCCGGTGATTATGGTTACCTCGCTGGATGACCCAGACTCCCGGCTGACCGGGTTGGAGGCGGGCGCCGATGACTTTATCAACAAACCCTTCAACCGGGCCGAACTGCGGGCGCGGGTCAATACCATCACCCGCCTTAATTTTCAGCGCCGCATGCACACCATTGCTCTCCAGGCTGAGCGCGACCGCACTCGCGCCATTCTGGATGCGTTGGGCGAGGCCGTGATTGTTACCAACACCGACGGGCTGATTGAGTACGCCAACCCCGCCGCTGCCCGGCTCACCGGCTTTACCACCGAAGAAATTCTGGGCCAAAACTGGCGCAACTGGCAAAATATTCAGCCGGAGCTGTACCAGGAAATTGTCGACTGTTTAATTCGCGGCCAAAACTGGCAGGGCCAGGCCACCAAAACCCGCAAAGATGGCAGCACTTACGATGCCGCGCTGACAATTGCCCCCGTTTTTCACGTAACCGGCAGCGATGAGCCGGTGGGGCTGGTCAGCATTCAGCGCGATATTACCCCGCTCAAACAGGCAGAACGCTCCAAAAATGAATTTGTGTCCAACGTGTCGCACGAACTGCGCACCCCGCTGTCGGTGATCACCCTGCTCAGCGATAATCTGGAATCGCTGTACGAGCGCCTGCCCGATGCCAAACGGCTGAAAATGGTGCGCGATATTCAAAAACACACCCAGATTTTGAATGATCTGATCGGCGACGTGCTGGAAATTTCCAGAATCGACAGCGGCCGGGTGTCGATGGAGCGCGCCCGGCTGAATTTTAGCCAGTTGGCCCGGGAGCAAACCCGCGAACTGCTGCCGCTGGTTCAGCAAAAAATGCAAACGTTGCAACTGCTGGGCAGCCAGTCGTTGTATGTTATGGGCAATTCAGCCCAGCTCCGGCAGGTGATCAGAAACCTGCTGACCAACGCCATCAAATACACCCCCGATGGCGGCCAGATTGTGTGCGAATACCGCTCGCTGGCCGCGCCGC
The DNA here is from genome assembly GCA_964407935.1 of uncultured Caldilineaceae bacterium. GTDB lineage: Bacteria > Chloroflexota > Anaerolineae > 4572-78 > J111 > J095. The sequence continues at coordinate 6,472 of CAYOXS010000059.1, read as the reverse complement.
CCGCCGGCCCGCTGCCCGGTTGGCCGGGTGCTGCTGACCTGCCGAAGGGCCAATGGGCCGCCCTGCGGGTAGAAGATACCGGCATCGGCATTGCCCGCGAACACCTGGCTCACCTGTTCAAACGGTTTTATCGGGTCAAATCGGAGCAAAAAATTCGGGGCACCGGCCTGGGGTTATCAATTGCGCGCGATCTGGTTGAACTGCACAACGGGCTGATCAAGGTTGAGTCAACTTTGGGCCAGGGCAGCACGTTTGCCGTGTATTTGCCGCTGCTCACCAAAAACAAAGCCGTGGAATGAGAGGAATACCTGTGAACGAGTCGCCCGCGATTTTGATTGTTGACGATGAACCGGACCTGCTGGACAATATTGGGCTGGCGCTGGAAGCGGAAAACTACACGGTGCTCACCGCCGCCGATGGCGTGGAGGCGCTGGCCGTGCTCAAACGCCAGCCGGTTCAGTTGATTCTGGCAGATATTGCTATGCCCAATATGAACGGCTACCAGCTTTTTGAGCGGGTGCGCCAAAATCCGGTCTGGGTGACTATCCCCTTTATTTTTTTGAGCGCCCGCAGCCTTGATAGCGATGTGCGCTACGGCAAAGAGATGGGGGCCGATGACTATTTGACCAAACCCATCCGCGCCGCCGATTTGCTGGCCGTGGTTCGGGGCAAGCTGCGCCGCGCCCGGCAGTTAACCCAAACCATCAGCCACGTTGAGCAGGCCGCCGCCCAAAATCAGCGGGTGCTGACCGCCGGCGAGTTGCGCATAGAACCGGACCAGCACCGGGTGTGGCTCAACAACACAGAAGTGCGCCTGTCGGCCAAAGAATTTGCCCTGCTTGAATTTTTGGCCCGGCAGGCCGGCGGCGTGGTCGCGCCGCAGGATTTGATCGAGTTTACCCACGGCTACGCCACCGACGCTATCGAAGCCGGCTCGCTACTGCGCCCCATTATTTTTTCGCTGCGCCAAAAATTGAACATCCCCGCCGGCGAGGCTGGCTACGTTGACAACGTTCGCGGTATTGGCTACCGGCTGGTTGTGCCCCAATAATCTCCAACACTCGGCAACAGTTCCCAATTAAACCCGAATAGTCCGGGCATATAAGCCAACGCCCATTCCTGATACGCTAAAAGCAAATCATCAGGAATGGGTGTTTGGCAATGAATCGGATTTTCTCAACGGGCAGCAAATTCACAATCGCACTGATCATCGCCATTGGCGCAGCGTGGTGGGGGATAACGCCGCTGGCTTACGCCGATGGCGAGCTGACCCCGGCCTTTATCCTGCTCACCGCCGGGGCCGATGGCCAGCCGGTAGAAGCCGCGATTGCTGACAGCGGCGGGCAGGTGACCCACGTTTTCCCCAACCAGGCGCTGATTGCCCGGCTGCCGGCCCAGTCCCCCGCCGAGATTGCCGCCCTGCCAGCCGTGGCCGCCGTTCGCACCGGCCCGGTAGAGTTGGCCGAAATGGACCCGTTTGGCCCTAACGCTCGCCGGCTGGCCGGAGTGTGGAACAACCTCATTTCGCCCCAAACTGACCTGACCGCCGCCGTGCAGCTCGACGCCCAGCACCCGGAACAGCACCCCGATTTGCTCATCGCCCCGGACCGGCCCGCCAATGAACTGTCTATCGCCGGCAGCAGCGGCCGGCCCGGTTATTACGATACCAGCACCTTTATGGCCGGTTCGGTGGCGGTGGGCATTGTGCTGTTAGAAAGCAACGGCACGGTAGAAGCCTCGTCCGAGGATTGGACCGCCGACGAAAAGCAGTTGGTGCTCAATGAAATTGTCAACGCGCTCAACTGGTGGACCAATTTAAAGCCAGAAGCGGGTTTGACCTTTGTGTACGATGACCATGCCAGTTCGCCGCTGCCCACCGGCGTCGAACCCATCCGCCACGCCTCCTTTGATTATACCTACGGCGAATGGCGCTGGATTGGCGACGCCATGAACGCTCTGGGGTACAGCTCGTACAGCTATTTCACCCAGGTTCGCAACTACAACAATGCCTTGCGCCAAACCTACAACACCGACTGGGCCTTTACTATTTTTGTGGTAGACAGCTCCAATGACGCCGACAACAAATTTGCCGACGGTTACTTTGCCTACGCTTATCTGGGCGGGCCGTTTATGGTGATGACCTCCGGCAACAATGGCTATGGCCCCTACAATATGGATGCCGTGGCCGCTCACGAAATGGGCCATATTTTCAACGCGCTCGACCAGTATTACAGCGCCGCCCAATCCTGCACCAGAAAAGCGGGATATTTGCAGGTTGAAAATCAAAACAGCCAGTACGGCGGTTGCAGTTCAAATGTCGCCAGCATCATGCGCGGTCAAATTTATCCCTACACCGTCAAAGCCATCGACCCCTACGCCGCCGGGCAAATCGGCTGGCGCGACAGCGACGGCGACAGCATCATCGACCCGCTCGATGTGTCGCTGCCGGTGGCCATTGATAACTTTGTGCAGGAAAACGATGCCATCACCGTCACCGGCTCGGCGCAAATCATTCCTTTCCCCTCGCCCACCGGCGACAGTTTTACCATTAACGATTTCAGCTCAATCCGGTACCGGCTGGATGGCAACGCGTGGCAGCCAGCGACTATTACCCAACTGGACGCAACCGGACTCAACGCTGACTTTGATTTTTCGCTGGCTGATATTGCCGTAGGGCTGCACACGCTTGAGGTTGCCGCAGTGGATAGCGCCGGCAACATTTCGGTGGTGTACGCCAGCCAGGAATTTGCAGTTGAGGATACCGTGGACGGCGGGCTAAACACCGAGTTGTACCCCTCAACCGGGCAAATGGTTACCGGGGTGGCCTACCACAGCGGCGGCCAGGCGGTTGTTGGCGTTGAATATCGGGTGGATAACGGATCCTGGCAGGCGGCTACAGCCCAGGACGGTGCATTTGACAGCAGCAACGAGCCATTTGTGATCAATCTTGCGGCGGTGACCACCGCCGAAACGCAAAGCGTGCTTGTTGAAGCCCGGGCCATTGATGACACCGGCTATATTGAAACCAACACCGTCAGCGAAGAAATTCAAATTAGCGGCGGGCAGCAGTATTCTGTGTTTATCCCGGTGGTGGTGCGGGGCTAGTGTACACCAGGGATGATATTTTGAGACAGGGGCGGTTCGCGAACCACTCCTACATTCGCAACACCTGCACTGCGACCGCAGGGAGAGCAGGCGCAAGTGTTCGCTATTTTCACAGGAGTTACCGATGAACGCCGAAGTGTCCGTTTTGTTAGTTGATGACCAGCCCGACTTTTTGGAGAACATGGCGTTGGCGCTGGAAGCGGCCGGTTATCACACCCTTAACGCCGCCAATGGCTTTGAAGCGCTGGCTGCGCTCACAGAGTGCCGGATTGATGTGATTGTGTCAGACATTGGCATGCCCAATATGGGCGGCTACCAGCTTTTTCAGCGTGTGCGACAAAATCCCCGCTGGGCCGCCATTCCGTTTGTGTTTCTGACCGGCTACGAATTTCTGTCCGAGAAGGAAATTCGGTACGGTAAAAAACTGGGAATACAGGCGTATCTTACCAAACCCATTCGGGCTGCAGAATTGCTGTTAACGGTTGAAACCATGTTGGCTGTTTGATCCAGCGCCACCCTATCAGAAATCTGTTGCAAAGTGTTGCCTTAATAAAACTTTGCTAATAGAATAAAGTTAACTATGACTCACACAAACACTATTCTCATCATCGATGATCAATTGAGCGCCCGGGAAACCCTGAAGGCGGTTTTGTTTGACCAGGGCTACAACCTGGTGTTTGCCGTTAATGGCACCGAAGGGTTGCAAAAGGCCGCCGAACTGCTGCCGGACGTTATTATTTTGGATATTATGATGCCGGGCATGGACGGTTTTGAAGTATGCGACCGCCTGCGCAATGACCCGCGGCTGGCCGAAGTCCCAATTATTATGTTAACATCTCTGGACGATCTGGATACCCGGGTGCGCGGCCTGGACGTTGGCGCCGATGATTTTGTGAGCAAGCCGTTTAACCGGGTTGAACTGCTGGCCCGGATCAGAACAATTACCCGCCTCAATCGTTACCGGCGGCTGATGTTGGAGCGGACCAAGTTTGATTGGGTAGTTGATCAATCGCACGATGGCTATTTGTTAATTGCCGATGATGACTCCATCACCTACGCCAACACCCAGGCCCGCCTTTTTTTGGGCCTCAATGTTGACGACAGCGAGGCGGTGACCGGAAAATTTCTGGAACTGGCCAGAATGCAGTACCGGTACGAGCCTCAGGAAGCCTGGCTCACCTGGCCGGAGGCTTCGCGGCGCGGCCTCAATGCGCCCCGATATCTGGTGCGGCCAGAAACGCCCACGGCCAACGTGTTTTGGCTTCAGGTTGAAACATTAAAACTGCCACCCAGCCCCAGCGGCGGCTGGGTGGTGCAGTTGCGAGATGTGACCGCGCAAAAGATTTTAGAGCGAGACATGCGCGGTTTTCATATGATGGTTTCTCACAAACTGCGCACACCACTGGCCGGCATTTTGGGCAGCCTCAAACTGCTGGCCCAGTCTGGCGCGTCGCTGCCGCAGGATAAAGTGGTGGCCCTGTCGCAACTGGCGCTGGAAAATGTGGAACGGCTGTATCATTCAATGGGCGATGTGCTGGAATTTCTCAGCGCCCCCTTTGCCACCCGGTCCCGCATAAAATTTAAACTGGCCTATCTGGAAAAATCCGTGGCCGAAATCAGCGCCAATTTTGAAATTGATTTTGTAACCATTTCGTGCCCGCCAGAATTGAAAGACGTGTACGTATCCCTTTCTGAACGCGCGCTGGAGCTGTCGTTGTGGGAGATTCTTGAAAACGCCAAAAAATTCCATCCCCGGCAAGAACCTCACGTAGAAATTGTTATTGGCCGGGAAAGTACGCGCCACATCAGCCTCAAAGTTATTGACGATGGAACCGGGCTGTCGCCGGAGCAGTTGGCCAACATCTGGACGCCGTACTATCAGGGCGATAAATACGCCACCGGCGAAATCAAGGGGATGGGCCTGGGGCTGGCAATGGTCGCCTCTTTGGTGCGTGAAGTAGGGGGCGAATGCCGGGCTTTTAACCGCAAAGACAAATCCGGCCTGGTGGTTGAACTGCTCTTGCCGGTTGCAGAGGAAAACGAAGTTGGAAATTAACAAACCGGCCCGGGTTTTAATTGTTGACGATGTGGCCTCGGCGCGGGAAACACTGGGCGCATTATTGAGTATCGACGGCCACCAAATCCTCTACGCTGCCAGCGGCAACGAACTCCTGGCCAATATTGATCAACTTCAACCGGATGTCATTCTGCTCGATGTGATGATGCCCGGCCTGGATGGTTTTGAAGTGTGCCGCCGTCTCAGAGCCAGAGAAGAGTGGCTCCAACTGCCCATCATTTTGGTGACGGCCCTGGATAACCGGCAGGATTTGGTGACCGGCCTTGATGCCGGCGCCGATGATTTTCTGCACAAACCGGTCAATGGCGTTGAACTCCGCGCCAGAGTCCGGTCAATGTTGCGCATCAAGCATCAATTTGATGCCCTCACAGTGATGCTCCAGCTTCGTGAAGATTTGGCCAATATGGTGGTGCATGATATGCGCACCCCGCTCACCGCCATTGTCGGTTTTACCGAACTGCTGCGCGGTGGTTACATTCCGTCCGGCGATACCCCCGATATTCGCAGCCTGCACCGGCAGGTGCTGCGGCTCAATGCGCTGGTCAACGATATTCTGGTACAGGCCAAAATGGAGTCGGGCCGGCTGCTGCTCAACCAGACCGATACCGATATTAATGACCTCATTCGGCAGGTGGAAGATAGTTTCAGTTTTGTGATTCAATCCAGGGATTTGCGCCTGATTCTGGATCTCCCCGCCGATTTCCCGCTGGTTAGCGTTGATGCCAACCTGATGCAGCGGGTGCTGGACAATTTGCTGTCAAACGCGCTGAAATTTTCTCCGCCAAACAGCAGCATCACCATCCGCGCCGAATACCCGGCCGAAGCCGGCTGCTCGCTGCGGCTGCAAGTGATTGATGAGGGGCCGGGTGTGGCCCCCGAAGACAAGCAGCGGATTTTTGACAAGTACGAAATCGCTGCGTTAAAGAGCAGGTCTGATGTCCCCGTCGGTTTGGGCCTGGCCTTTTGTAAATTGGTTGTTGACGCCCACGGCGGCCGAATTTTTGTGACAGATAACCACCCTGCCGGTTCCATTTTCACCGTCGAAATCTAGTACAGCTACTTCACCCCCGTTTCCTCCCGCCGAAATTTTTGATAATCGACTGAAATCTACAACACAGCAACAGGCGATGATTTTCATCGCATATTTGCAGATTTTTACACGAGTGTGACAGAATCTGCGGTACAGCAACGGAGAATACCTGTGCCCGGCACGGGTGAAAATGTCACTCTGAGCGACGCAGGGAGCGACACTTGCGCCTGCTCTCCCTGCGGTCGCAGTGCAGGTGAGAG
>CAYOXS010000058.1:22045-23742 GCA_964407935.1 uncultured Caldilineaceae bacterium | reverse complement strand
AAAATGGGGCAGGGGCCGGCCATCAAAGTGATGGACCGGCAGTTGCTGGCCCATCTCGGTCTGAAACGGGCGATGGTCGAGACCGCCAAAAAGCATAAAATTCCGCACCAACTGGAAATCCTCACCGTGGGCAGCACCGATGCCACGGCCATGCAGTTGGCCCACGAAGGCAGCGCCGCCGGCGGGCTGGCCATTCCCTGCCGCCATGTCCACACCCCCTCGGAGATGGTCAGCACCAGCGACGTGCAACACGCCATCGATTTGCTGCTGGCGCTGCTGGCCGACCCCATCAAACTGGATTAATTTGGCGATGACAGATATTTTTCCCACGCAACCCCGCCAGACCGCGCAAATAAAATTTTCAGACGGGCAGGTGCTCGAAGGGCCGCTTGACACGACGATTGAGGAGTTTATCCGGGCTGGCAACTTTCCGGCCGAGCTGATGCCCGTGGCCTGCCTGGTTAACGGCCAACTGCGCGAGCTGACCTACCATGCCGACCGGGATTTGGATGTTCACGTGGTAACAATGGCTGAAAGCGACGGGATGCGCGTTTACCGCCGCTCGCTCTCGTTTTTGCTGGTGACGGCCGCCAGCGAACTGTTCCCCGGCGTCAACATTGTCATTGATTATGGCCTGAATTTTGGGGCGTTCTATTGCGAGGTGGAAGGCCGGCCTCCGTTTTCCCCGGCCGAGCTGGAACAACTCGAAACCCGCATGCGTGATCTGGTGCAGGCCAACCTGCCCATTGAAAAAAGGCGTATTTCCATCAACAAGGCCGAAACTCTGTTTAAGGCCCAAAATGCCGACGATAAGCTGCGGCTGCTCAAAAGCCGCAAAAAACCGTATGTGACCATTTACACGCTCAACGGCTATCGCGGCTACATGCACGGTTACATGGTGCCATCCACCGGCTACCTGAAAACCTTTGCCCTGGCCAGCTATTCCGATGGTTTTGTGCTGCGCTATCCCCGCACCGGCCGGCCGGAGGTGCTTGACCCGTGCGTCAATTACCCCCAACTGGTCCACGTCTTCAACGAATACGGCGAGTGGATGACCAAAGTTGGGGTTAAAGATGTGGGCGCGCTCAACGAAGTCATCCGGCAAAACAAGCTGTTTGAAACCATTTTGGTGTCAGAGGCATTGCAGGAGCAGCGCATCGCCCAAATTGCCACGTTTCTGAGCACCGTTAGCGGCCAGGTGCGGCTGGTGCTCATTTCCGGCCCATCGTCCAGCGGCAAAACCACGTTCAGCAAGCGGCTGGCGGTGCAATTGAAAGCCCACGGAGTGCGCCCGTTTGCCATCGGCCTGGATGATTTTATTGTTGATCGGGATAAAACGCCGCGGGATGAAGAAGGCGACTACGACTACGAACACCTGCAGGCGCTCAATCTGGAGTTGTTCAATACCACCCTGCTGGCGCTGATGAACGGCCAAAAGGTGCGGCTGCCGCGCTATAATTTTTTCACCGGCCGCAGCGAGTGGGGCGATACGGTGTCGATCACCCCGGAGCATATTTTGATTATCGAGGGGATTCACGGGATGAACCCGGAACTGGTGCCGCACATTCCGGTCGACGCTATTTTTCGCATCTACGTCTCGGCGCTGACGCAACTCAACCTGGACCGGCACAACCGCATTCCCACCACCGATACGCGCCTGCTGCGGCGCATTATCCGCGATGCCCATCACCGGGGCT
>CAYOXS010000058.1:3452-21945 GCA_964407935.1 uncultured Caldilineaceae bacterium | reverse complement strand
ACCACCGATACGCGCCTGCTGCGGCGCATTATCCGCGATGCCCATCACCGGGGCTACTCGGCGCAGGACACCATTTTGCGCTGGCCCAAAGTGCGCCACGGTGAGCATACCTGGATTTTTCCCTACCAGGAAAATGCCGATGTGATGTTCAACTCGGCGCTGGTGTACGAACTGGCGCTGATCAAACCGCTGGCCGAACCGCTGTTGCAGCAGATTGAGCCGGGCAAACCCGGCCACATCGAGGCCAAACGGCTGCTGTCATTTTTGCAGTGGTTTGAACCGGCCCCGGCCGACCAGGTGCCGGACAACTCGCTGCTGCGCGAGTTTATCGGCGGCTCCATTTTGCGGGATTACGAACCGCGCGGCTAACTTTTAAGACGTGCCCACCAGCTCCGGGGTGCCCCACACCGCCCACGTCCATTGATGGCTGCCCAGCGCCTCGGTGGTAAATTGCAGCCGGGCGATGTCGCCGGCAGCCAGTTTGAGGGGAATATCGGCCGGCTGCCATGTTTGCTCGTTAGTTTGTTTACTCCACACCCGCAGGCCGTTTAACTTTACGCCAAACGCCACCAGATTATCTTCGGCAATTTCAGCGCCGTCGCGAATGCCCACCGCCAGCCGCAGCCGGAAATTGCGTACCTGTTGGGGCACCGGCACGTGAAACTCAATCACCGTTTGGCCGATAACCGGCGGGTGGGCCCACAGCGCCGGCCGGCTGTCGCCGCCGACGGTGGCCGCGGCCAGCGTGACATCCATCCCGGCCGGTTTGTCGGTGGCAAATACCGCCGCGTCTTTAAACGCTTCAACAAAGCTGAAGCTCCACTGCTGCGGCGCGCTGGCCTGTTGTTGGCTCTCCTGCCACTGCAAAAATTCCACGTAGCGGCTCACCAGCGCCTGATTCTCCGCCGATAAATTTTCGATCTGTGCCATCAAGGCTTGCAAATTGTTCACTGGCCCTCGCCAAAATCAACGTTTTGGGTAGTATACCGCCGGCCTAACCATTGGGCAAGCGCTGAATTTTTGTTATAATTAACGCTATGAACGAGACACCTCTAAAAAAACAAGCTCAGGAATTGATGACAGCCATCGATCACGATTTGGAAGCCGTTGAGCGCCGGCCGGTTGATATTCAAAAAGATGTTGATGCCCGGGCCAACGCCATTGTCAACACCATGTTCAACGTGGTCAGCGATGTGGACATCAACACCGCCGCCGCGCGGGTTGAACAGTTGCGGCGGCAGTTTCCCGATCTGTCGCCGGCGGAGCTGGCCCAAAAACTCATTTCGCTTAAGTGCCAGAAAACCGGCGCGGTGGGCGCGGTCACAGCCGGCGCGGGACTGGTGCCGGGCATCGGCACGGCCGCGGCGATTACGCTGGGCACGGCCGCCGACATCGGCGTGACGTTTAAAATGCAGGCCGAACTGGTACTGGAAATTGCCGCCGTGTACGATTATCCGCTGTCTGAAGAGGAGAAAAAGCGACTGGTGATGGCCATTACCGGCCTCAGCGCCGGTACCTCGCTGCTCACCCGCCGGGCCGGGCAGAACATCGCTCTCAAAGCCAGCGAGCACGTGGCCAGCAAAACCATCCTCAAAGCCATTCCGGTGGTGGGGATGATCGCTTCGGCGGGGACCAATGTGTTATCTACCTACATTATCGGCCAGCGCGCCGATGCCTATTTTCGGCTGGGGCCGGAGGCGGTGGGCAGTTGGAGTGACAGCCTGCGAGCCATTTCCGGGTTGGACGAGCGCAAAATTGGGGCCTGGCTGGCCGAAAGCGGTAAAACCACCGGCGCGGCGCTGGCGGTCGGTGCGAGTAAAGTGGGCGAGGCCGGCAAAGCGGCTGGCGGCGCAATGTGGGTGGGGGCGGGCAAAGTGGCCGGCTCGGTGAGCAGCGGGGCCAAAGTTGCCGGCGACACGGCCCAACGCGGCGGCAGAGCCTATCTCCGCTGGGCGGTTAGCGCCTGGGCGGCGGCGTTTCGGGTGGCGGGCGGGCTGCTAAAATTTGGGTGGGCGGTGCTCACGTTTGTCCCGCGTAAAGTCATCGGCCTGTTCCGGCGAAAGGAGGCAACCCAATGACCCGGCCCAACCTGCTGGATTTATCCCGCGACCAGTTGACGGCAACGCTGTCCGGCTGGGGCCAGCCGGCGTACCGCGCCGTGCAAATTGAAAACTGGCTGTACAAACAGCACGCCGCCAGCGTCGAGGAGATGACCAGCCTGCCCAAAGCGCTGCGGCAGCGGCTGGCCGATGAATTTGTGGCCCAACCGCTCAGCCTGGTCACGGCTCTTGAATCGGCCGATGGCTTCACCCGCAAGTCGTTGTTTGCCCTGCCGGATGGCCGCGAAATTGAAGCGGTGCTGATGCGTTACGACAAACGCAATACGCTCTGCATCAGCACTCAGGCCGGCTGCGCGATGGATTGTCCTTTTTGCGCCACCGGGCAAATGGGTTTTATGCGCAACCTCACCGCCGGCGAAATTGTGGCCCAGGTGCTCATTTACGCCCACCAGCTTGGGGCCGAAGGCAAACACGTCACCAACATTGTGTTTATGGGTATGGGCGAACCGCTGGCCAATTACGCCGAAACGTGGAAAGCCATCCGCCGGCTGAACGACCCGGACGGCTTTAATTTGGGCGCGCGAAATATGACCCTGTCAACGGTGGGGCTGGTTTCGGCCATCCGCCAGATGAGCAAAGAGCCGGAACAGGTGGGGCTGGCGGTGAGTCTGCACGCGCCGGACGACACGCTGCGCAACACCATTGTGCCGCTAAATCGCCGCTTCCCGCTGGCTATGCTGCTGGAGGCCGTGCGCGATTACATTATTTTGACTCACCGGCGGGTAACCTTTGAGTACGCGCTGATGGACCACCTGAACGACTCCGAGGCCCAGGCCGACCAGTTGGCCCAACTTTTGGACGGGCTGCTGTGCCACGTTAATTTGATTCCGCTCAACCCCACGCCCGGTTCGCCGTGGAGCGGCTCGCCGGACGAGCGGGTGTACGCCTTCCGTGACCGGCTCAAAGCGGCGGGCATCCCCACCACGGTGCGGCTGCGGCGCGGCATCGATATTGCCGCCGGCTGCGGCCAACTGCATAACGCCCACAGCCAGCAGCGCCAATCGTCGGCTATCCCGGAAGTTTAAAAAACCCTTGATTTTTTAGGATGAACGTTGTATCATTATCGGGTTTTACAGCGGCGGCGCTAAAAAAAGAAGGCCAGCTCTGAAGCTGGCCTTTGAGATTGGAGCGTTTTAACCCAAATTACGATTTTGAGGCCGTGCGCAGGCAGCGTGAGCAAACTTTCACTTTTTGCAGCTTACCATCAATCACAATCGTCACTTTTTGGATGTTGGGTTTCCACTGACGTTTGGTGTGGCGCTGCGAGAAGCTCACGTTGTTACCACTCATCGGCTTTTTGCCGCAAATATCACATTTTGCCATGATGCTCATTCCCTTTTTTGATGATTGCTGAACCGCTAAAACGCAAGCAAAAACTATAGCACAGGCCCTTTTTTTTTGCAAACAGCCTGTTCAAAGCTGAAAAATCCGGAACTGTTTTTGAATGTCAATTTATACCGACCTGGCGCGGCAGGGATTTAAAATTGAAGACAACAGCGTGACCGCCTGTAATGGGGTCGGGCTGAAAAACCTGCTCACAGCCGGCAAACAGTGGCTGCAAGCGCATGCCGGCCAGGTGAACCGGCTCAATGTTTTTCCCGTGCCGGATGGCGACACCGGCACCAACATGCTGCTGACCATGCGCGCCGCGGTGAATGCTGCCGAGCTTGCCGCCGATCACACCGCCGGCGCGATTGCCGCTGCGGCGGCGCGGGGAGCGCTGCTGGGCGCGCGGGGTAATTCGGGCGTCATTCTGTCGCAGTTTTTGCAGGGTATGGCCGCCGGTTTGGGCAACAAGGTGCATTTTACCACCATCGATTTTGCCCACGCTGCCCGGCTGGGCGTGACCCAGGCCTACCAAAGCGTGCTGCAGCCGGTTGAGGGCACCATTTTAACGGTGGCCCGCGCTGTGTCCGAGGCGGCGCAATCCAGCGCCAACTCCACTCACGATTTGGTGGTCCAGTTAAGCCAGGTGGTCGAGGCCGCCCGCGTGGCCCAGGCCAGCACGCCGGAACTGCTGCCAGTGCTCAAACAGGCCGGCGTCACCGACTCGGGCGGGCAGGGACTGCTGTATATTTTTGAAGGCTGGCTGAGATTTCTGTATAATCAGTCGGTTGACGTTGCGGCTGAGGCTGAACTTGCCCCGGTGGTTGTTTCAGAACTTGAGGATTATGGCTACGATGTGCAGTTTCTGATTAGCGGCAGCCCGTTGGATGTGGCGGCCATTCGGGCCAAAATCGACTCGCTGGGCTGGTCAACCGTGGTGGTGGGCAGCGACAGCCTGGTTAAAGTGCATGTTCACACTCACGATCCCGGCGCGCCCTTGAGTTACGCGGCGGCGCTGGGTACAATCTCTGATGTTGTGGTTGAGGATTTAAACCGGCAGGCCCGCGATTTTTTGGCGGCCAGCCCGGTAGCGTCGCCACCCGCAACGGTGGGGATTGTGGTGGTGTCGCCCGGCCCCGGCTTTGAGGCCATCTTTCGCGGTTTGGGCGCGGGGCAGGTGGTGGCCGGTGGGCAATCCATGAATCCCAGTACACAGGAACTGCTGGCGGCCATCGAGCAGATTCCCAACGAGAATGTGTTGATTTTCCCAAACAACTGTAATATTATGCTAACAGCGCAACAAGCCGCCGCGCTGTCGGCAAAATCGGTTACGGTGATTCCCACCGAAACCGTGCCGCAGGGCATCGCCGCGCTGGTGGCGTTTCACCCGGAGCTTGACGCCGAAGCCAACGCCGCCCGCATGCGCGAAGCCGCCGGGAGAGTCGTCACCATTGAAGTGACCCGCGCCGTGCGGCAAATGAGCCTGGCCGGGGTTGAGGTGGCGTCCGGGGCGGTGATTGGCCTGGTTGATGGCCAGTTGCGCGGCTCCGGCCCGGAGGCACCCGGTGTAGTGCTGGATATTCTGGCTCAGCTTGACCAGACCGCCGGCGAGTTGCTGACCCTCTATTTTGGGGCTGGCACTACGGCGGCGGAGGCGCAGGCGTTGGCTGCGGCCATTTCAGAGCGCCGGCCGCAGTTGGAAATTGAAATTTACAGTGGGGGCCAACCTCACTATGACTATATCATTTCATTGGAGTAGTGGTTACTTGTCTAAAAAAGTTGCCATCGTCACAGATAGTACTGCATATTTTGAACCCGGTGAAGCCGAAAAACTTGGCATTCACGTCGTCCCGTTGAATATTCAGCTTGGAAACAGCCGTTTTCAGGAAGGATTGGATATCGACACCGAAGAGCTGTTCCGCCGCTTGAATTACGGCGGCGGCGTTCCGGTGAGCCATCCCCCCCAGTTAGCGGCATTTGAAAACCTGTACGCCCGCCTGCACCAGGAAACAGACCAGATTCTTTCGATTCATGTGTCCAGCCACCTGAGCAAAACCGTGACAGTGGCCGAACAAGGGGCAGACCCGCTGCTGGGCCGCTGCTCGATTGCGGTGGTTGACTCGATGACCACCTCAATGGGGTTGACTATTCTGGCCAAAGCCGCCGCTCAGGCCGCCGCCGAAGGCGCTTCGCTCGATGATATTGTCCGGCTGGTGCGCGGCATGATTCCGCACATCTACATGATTTTCTACGTGGAAACAATGGAATATCTGGAACGCAGCGGCCGGATTGGCAAAGCGCAGGCCATTTTAGGTACGATGCTCAATATCAAACCCATCCTCTTTATTGAAGATGGCGATATTATCCCCCTTGAAAAAGTGCGCACCACCGACAAAGCCATTGAGAAATTATTTGAGTTTGTGGCTGAATTTGATAATTTGGAGCAAACTGCTATTATTCAACGGGGCAAAAACCCAAATAAAGAAGCCCGAAACCTTCAGGAGCGGCTCTCGCAGAGCTTCCCAACCATGCAATTCCCCATCATTCAATACGGCCCAGACCTGGCCACCCGGGTTGGCCCTAATGCACTGGGAATTGTGGTGTATGAAGGAATGACATTTTAATCGACGAACTTATGCTTCCCAGTTTTGATAAACTTATCAGGATGTTGGTCCAGGAACGGCGCCTGGGCTACCAGAATAAAGCCATTTTAGGTGGAATGGAAAAATTGGCCCCCAACTGGGCCAAAGACGCCCTAGAAGAAGCCACCCGCGACGAAGAACGCCAGTTTATCGAAGAAATCCGGCAAGATTTGATGCGTTACCCGGATATTGAACTCGATGACCGGCCTCATTTTTTGCACCAAATTCTGGTAAAATTGCACAAAGCCGAAGAAACAGAGCAGCCCGGTAAGCCGGACGGCTCGCCGGAGCCGGCTGACTCGCCGGATGCCGCAGCCGATAATGGCCGGCGGGCTGCGCCGCCAACTTTTCGGCGAGCGGCGACGCCAATTCAGCGTCCGGCGCCAAAACCCGCCGAACCGCGCCCGCAGCGTCCGCAGCCCAAACCGGGCCGGACTCAGCCCGACAATGCCAGTCTTGGCCTTGATGCGCCGGTTACGCGTTTGCCGGGCATTAAAGACGCAATGGCCAAACGCCTGGCCCGGCTGGGGGTGCATACCGTGGGTGATTTTTTGCGGCTCTACCCCCGCCGCTACGATGATTACCGCTCGCTCAAGCCCATCAATCAGCTTGAGTACGGCGAAGATGTCACCATCATTGCCCAAATTTGGGAAACGCGCCAACTGGAATCCCGCAACAAACGGGTGATGGTCAAATCCCTGCTTTCTGACGGGACGGCCAATATTGAAGTAACCTGGTTTAATCAGCCCTGGCTGGTTGACAAGTTGAAGGTTGGCAAGCAGATTGTGATCAGCGGCACGGTTGACCAGTACCTGGGCCGGCTCACCTTTAACTCGCCCGATTGGGAAGAGTTGGATACAGAAACCATCCACACCGGCCGGCTGGTGCCGGTGTACCCGCTCACCGAAGGTGTAACGGCCAAGTGGCTGCGCAGCCGCACCAAAAGCGCCATCGATTACTGGAGCGACCGCCTGCCCGACCACCTGCCCAATGATACACGGGAGCGGCTCAAACTGCTCACGCTGACCGAAGCCATCAACCAGATTCATTTCCCGGATAGCTGGGAGTCGCTTGAAGCGGCCCGCCGCCGGCTGGCCTTTGATGAACTGCTGATGATTCAGTTGGGCGTACTGCGCCAGCGGCAAAAATGGCAGGCGCAGCAGGGTTATCCCATCCATGTTCAGCCCGAAGCGCTGGAGCAACTGCTGTCGGCGTTGCCGTTTGCGCTCACCAGCGCCCAGCGTAAGGTGCTGGACGATATTGTGGCCGATTTACGGCGCGACGTGCCCATGAGCCGCTTGTTGCAGGGCGATGTGGGTTCCGGCAAAACGGTGGTGGCCCTGGCAGCGATGGTGTTAACCGCGCTCGATGGCGGCCAGGCGGCGATTTTGGCCCCCACCGAAATTCTGGCCGAACAACACCACAAAAGTATGGGCAAGCTGCTGGCCGACATCGGCCCGGCGCTGGGACGCGAGTTTTCGGTGCAGTTGCTCACCGGCAGCACCTCCGCCGGCGACCGGCGGCAAATTCTGGAAGAGCTGGCCGCGGGCACCATCAATATTTTGGTGGGCACCCACGCCATCATTCAGGAAGACGTGGCGCTCAACAATTTGCGGCTGGCCATTATTGACGAGCAGCATCGCTTTGGCGTAAAACAGCGGGCGGCGCTGCGCGACAAGGGCATGAACCCGCATATGCTGGTGATGACGGCCACGCCCATTCCGCGGACGCTGGCTTTAACCCTGTACGGTGACCTTGACCTGTCGGTTATTGATGAGATGCCGCCGGGCCGCCAGCCCATCAAAACGCGCTGGCTCACCCCCCGCGAGCGGGAACGGGCCTACGGTTTTATCAAATCGCAAATTGAACTGGGACGGCAGGCCTATATTATTTGCCCGCTGGTGGAAGAGTCTGAAAAAACCGAGGCCAAATCGGCGGTTGAAGAGCACCAGCGGCTGTCAAAACAGGTCTTCCCCCGGCTAAAGTTGGGGTTGCTGCACGGCAGAATGAAGGCCGACGAAAAAGAAAGCATGATGCGTTCTTTCAGAGACCAGGAAACGCATATTCTGGTGTCAACCTCGGTGGTTGAGGTGGGCATTGATGTGCCCAATTCAACGGTGATGCTGGTAGAAGGGGCCAATCGCTTTGGGCTGGCGCAGTTGCACCAGTTCCGGGGCCGGGTTGGCCGCGGCGAACACGCCAGCTACTGCCTGCTGCTGGCCGATAAACTGTCGCCGGAAGCCGAAGAACGGCTGCGCGCCGTTGAGCAAACCACCGACGGCTTTGAACTGGCCGAAACTGATCTGAAAATGCGCGGTCCCGGCGAGTTTTTTGGCACTCGCCAGAGTGGGCTGCCGGACCTGAAACTGGTAAAATTAACTGATACCCGGTTGTTAGAACTGGCTCGCAAAGAGGCAGTCATCATTTTTGAAAAGGATAAAATGCTGGAACTGCCCCAGCACCGGCTGCTGGCCAAACAGCTCGCCGAATTCTGGGCCAGAACCACGGATTTAAGCTGATGCAAATTGCCGTTTACCCTGCAACGTTTGACCCCATTACCAATGGCCACATCGATATTGCCAAACGGGCGTCGAGCCTGTTTGACAAGCTGATTGTCGGCGTGTACGACCGGCCCATGAAAAGCCTGCTCTTTTCCACAGAAGAGCGGCTGGTGATGACCCGCGCCGCGCTGGCCCACCTGGGCAACATCGAAGTAAAAAAATACAGCGGGTTGACTGTAAATTTTGCCCGTGACGAAGGCGCCGGTTACATTGTGCGCGGTCTGCGGGCGTTATCTGATTTTGAGTGGGAATTGCAGCTTTCGCTGGCCAACAGCAGCCTGGATTCGTCCATTGAAACAATTTGTTTGATGGCCAGCCAGGAGCACTCGTTTTTAAGTTCCAGTATTCTCAAAGAAATTGCGCTGAACAAAGGCAGCATCGACCATTTGGCGCCGGCGATAGTGGTTGAGGCGCTCAGAAAAAAAATGCTGGTAGATAGCAGCGGCAACAGCAACATTAAAATTGTTTCCGTGCGCGATTAACGGGTGTGACGAAAACGAGTTGGAAAGCGCCGCAGGCCGGGGGTTGGGGGGCAGTTCCCCCCAAATTTCTCCTCTCTCAACTCACTTTGGCCACGCTCGCGATTAACAGCGGCGGTAGCACCGCAAAAATATTAATAAAACCAAGGTGGGTACAATGGACATTCTTCACCTGATCGATCGACTGGAAGATTTAATCGAAGCCGGGTACGATCTCCCGTTCACCTCAAACGTGATTTTGCACAAAGATGAAATTTTAGACATCATCGACCAGATGCGGGTTTCTATTCCAGAAGAGGTGAAGCTGGCCAAACGAACCGAAGCCGACCGGGAGCGCCTGCTGCTCCAGGCCCAGGAAGAGGCCAACCGGTTGGTGGAAATGGCGCGGGAAAAAGCGCAGTCGCTCACCGAAGAACACGAGCTGGTTGAACTGGCTCGGGACCGCGCTGTAGAAATTGAAGCCGAAGCCCACCAGCACGCCGAAGATATTCTGGCTGAAACCGATGAATACATTGTTGACCAGCTCAGCGAGTTGGAAGAGCAACTGATGAAAACCCTCACCACCGTGCGCAACGGCCTGCGGTTGGTCAGAGAAACCCACCAGCAGCACGAGCAGACCAAACAACCCGCGCCGGTGGTAAGTTCCAGAGCCAACGACACGCCCGACAAACAATAACCCCCCTCTGGCCCGGCAGCCCCGCCAAGGCATTTACCTTTAGGGGTTCCGTGTGGCATCCTCTCATTTTGAAAATTTACCACATTGTTATAGAATACTGGTTTTGTGCGCAAAAACTATGCAAACAAAGAAAAAAGTTAATATTGCCCACGAGTTACGCTTTAACGTTTCTCAACTTCTCAAAGAAGTTACCGGCGGAACTCGTGATTACAATATATTTGTTGACAGCATCAAGCAGCTCGATGATATTCAGCTTGATGAGCCGCTTTCTGGCCGGGTTCACTTTTTGCGCACGGGCCCCGATGTGTTGGTGACCGGCGAGTTGCAAACAACCATTCGGCGGGAATGTGGCCGCTGTTTAACAGTTTTTACAGCGCCAGTCTCGATTGAGCTGGAAGAGCTATTTTACCCAACCATCGATCTGGTTAGCGGCAATGTTGTACCCGCGCCGGAAGATGCCGACGAAGCGACCCGCATTGACGAACTGCACACCCTGGATTTGTACGAGGTGGTGCGGCAGGCCATCGTGCTGGAAAGTGAGAGTTCGCGGTATTGCCGGCCAGATTGTAAAGGGCTGTGCCCGGTTTGTGGTCAGGATCGCAACACCAATCCCTGTACCTGCCAGGAAGACACCGTAGATATACGCTGGTCGGGGTTGTTAGAAGTTGAGATAGAAGAATAATCTGGATTTTCAAGAAAGGATTAAGGTATTATGGGTGCATTACCAAAGCGCAAAGTTTCCAGAGTACGACGTGATCGGCGGCGAGCGCATTACCTTCGCCTGCAACTGCCGAACATGGTGCCCTGTTCTCAATGCAATACGCTGCATTTAGCGCACCGCGTTTGTCCAAAATGCGGAACGTACAACGGAACCCAGGTTTTGCCGGACAAAGAATTAGCTAAAAACAGCTAAATTTGAACTTGCTGTCATCCGCAAATCAATCATCGGCCGTGCCGCTTGGTAACCCTAAACAGCACGGCTGTTATTTTGTTAGGAAACTATGAGCAAACTTGCATTTGTATTTCCCGGACAGGGATCGCAGGAAGTTGGGATGGGGCAGGCGTTTTTTAACGAGTTGCCTGCCGCCCGTGCCATTTTTGAACAGGCCGATGCCAGCCTGGGCTTTTTGCTGAGCCAGCTTTGCTTTGAAGGGCCGGAAGAATCGCTCAACGATACCATCAATACCCAGGTGGCCATTTACACCACCAGCATGGCCGCGCTGGCCGCGCTGCGTGCCGCCGGTTTTACCGCCCAGCCCGATTTTGTGGCCGGCCACAGCCTGGGCGAGTATTCGGCGTATGCGGCGGCCGGCGTATTTTCATTTGGCGATGGCCTGCGGCTGGTCCGCGAGCGCGGCCGGCTGATGAAAAAAGCCGGCGAGCTGAATCCCGGCGGCATGGCTGCTTTTCTCAAGCTCGATGATGACGTGGTGGCTGAAATCTGCCAAAAAGTTACCGCCGCCGGTGATGTTGGCACGCTGCAAGTAGCCAATTACAACTCGCCGGGGCAAATTGTGGTATCGGGCCACAGCGCCGCCGTTGACCGGGGGATTGAACTGGCGCTGGAAGCCAAAGCTCGCCGCGCGGTAAAGCTGCCGGTCAGCATTGCCGCCCACTCAGAATTGATGCGGGTGGTGGCCGATGAGTTCCGCCAGGCGGTGGACGCTACGCCGTTGAACTTGCCAGAAACTCCGATTGTAGCTAACATAAGCGCAGCACCGCTGGCGTCGATTGATGCCATCCGCGAGGAAATGGAAGGCCAACTGACCAACTCGGTCTACTGGACGGCCAGCGTTGAGTGGATGATTGGCCAGGGGGTGGATACGTTTGTTGAGCTTGGCCCCAAAGATGTATTGGCCGGCCTCATCAAACGGGTCAGCAAACAGGTGCAGGTTTACAGCATCAGCACGCCGCAGGCCCTTGACGGCTTTCTGAGCAGCGTCAATTCATAAAGGTGTGACTAAAACGAGAAGGAAAGCGCCGCAGACCGGGGGGTTGGGGGTAGTTCCCCCAAATGCCTTCCCTCTCAACTCACTTTGGTCACAGCCAATTCATAAAATAACCGGACAGGCGCATGTTTGAATTAACGGGAAAAGTTGCAGTTGTAACCGGCAGTTCCAAAGGAATTGGGGCCAGTATCGCCGCGGTGCTGGCGGTGCAGGGCGCCCGGGTGGTGGTTAATTACCGCTCCAGCCCCGCCGAGGCCGAAGCCGTAGTGGCGGCCATCACCGAAAAAGGTGGCGAGGCCGTAGCCATTCAGGCCGATGTCAGCCAGAGCGAAGAAGCTCAGCGGCTCATTCAAACTGCAATTGACACCTATGGTCAAATAGATATACTTGTAAATAACGCCGGCACCACTCGCGACCAGTTGATCATGAAAATGAAAGACGAAGAATGGGACTTGGTGCTGCAAACAAACCTGTCGAGTGTGTATTACTGCTCCAAAGCCGTGGTGCGCCCAATGATGAAAAAACGCGGCGGGCGGATTATTAACATCACCTCGGTGGTGGGGTTGTCCGGGCAGGCGGGGCAAACCAACTACGCGGCCTCAAAAGCCGGGATCATCGGCTTTACCAAATCGCTGGCCAGAGAAGTTGGTTCGCGCAATATTACGGTTAACGCCGTTGCGCCGGGGTTTATCCCCACCGCGCTCACCAACGTGCTGCCAGAGGCCCAAATTGAGTCAGTTAAGCAAAATACGCCGCTGGGCCGGCTGGGTACGCTCGAAGATGTAGCCGCGGCAGTGTTATTTCTGGCTTCAGATGAAGCTGCATTTATTACGGGCCAGGTTTTAACGGTTGACGGCGGCCTGGTGATGCAGTAGTCGTTTTCGGCTTTACCCACACGCCGGGCGTGTGCTATAATAGCAGAAAATATTTTACCAAACTGCCCTGTCAGGGGTATCGATGCGCTGTAACGCGTATCGTTTTGAACATTGACATTTTAACATCCAGCGACACTGTATTATTTTAGAGGGATATGAGTTATGAAAGTTCGACGACGTGCCCGCGCAGCAGTATTGCAGACTCTTTATGAGCTGGACTACACGGACCACGACCCCAAATTGGCTCTGGAAGCCAGGTTCGAGGATCGGTTGTTGCCGGAGTCAGCCCAAAAGTTTGCCTGGGTTTTGGTCAAAGGGGTGCAAACGTATCGAACTTATCTGGATAGCGTAGTTGGCGAACTGGCCCCGGAATGGCCCATCGACCAGATTGCCGCCGTTGATCGCAATGTGTTGCGCATTGCCATTTATGAGCTTTTGTTTGAACCCAAAATCCCGCCTAAAGTAGCCATCAATGAAGCAGTGGAGCTGGCCAAAATGTTTGGCGGCGAAAGTTCGCCCCGATTTGTGAACGGCGTGTTGGGCAGCCTGGTGGCCAAAGATCGGGCCAAAATCAGAGAATCGCTCAAGGTGCCGGTCTAAAGTTTATCCTCAAAGTTTTTATACCCCACGCTCGGCCGGGCAGCTATCAGCGGTTTTTCAAGGAAGCGATTGGCTTCGATTGAATGGATATTTTAGGTATTGGTTTTTCTGAACTTGTTTTTATATTTATCATCGCGCTGATGGTTTTTGGCCCGCGCCGCCTGCCAGAAATTGCCGGTAAAGCCGGCAAAATTATGGCCGATTTACGAAACATGTCCCAGGGTTTGTTGGCCGAATGGCAGCGTGAAATCAACGCCGCCGAACTCACCGAAGAAATCAACAAGACCAAAAAGGAATTTACCCAGGCGCGAGATTCCGTGGCCAAGGCCGGCAAAACCGTGTCGCAGCAAACCGCCGAGGTTGTCAATTCCATCTCCCCCCCCCAGTTAGTCGCGGCGAGTAAACCCGCCCAAAACCCCAGCCAGACCAACAATACGTCCGCCGCCGAACCTGACACATCTGACACGCCCGCCGCCAACCCGGCTGAAACGCCGGCAGAACCGACGGCTGATAACAGCGCCGACCACCCGCCCGCATTGCCTGAATCTACCACGGACCCGGAAAAATCTGTGAATGAGCGTTAATCCCCGTTTTACAAAACCAAATCCCGGCGAAATGACGCTGCTGGGGCATCTGGAAGAACTGCGCGACCGGCTGGTGAAATCGGCCATTGCCGTGCTCATTGGCACGGTGCTGGCGGCTATTTTTACCCCGCAAATTCTGGAACTGCTGATCGCCCCCTATGGTCAAAAACTTCAGGTGCTTGGCCCCACCGAAGGCATCTCCATTTATTTTAGAGTGGCTCTCACCGCCGGGTTAATTATCGCCATGCCGGTGTTGATCTACCAGTTTTTAATGTTTATTCTGCCCGGTCTGGAGCAGCGCGAAAAACGATATATTTTTTTGGGCGTGCCGGCCGCGTTTGTGCTGTTTTTAATTGGAGTGGCGTTTGCCTGGTTTATCATGATCCCTTCGGCCATCGGCTTTTTGAGCAGTTGGCAAACCGATGTCTTTAAACAGGAATGGCAGTCGCAAAAATACATCCCGTTCATCACCTCATTGATTTTCTGGATTGGTATCAGTTTTGAAACCCCGCTGCTCATTTTTATTATGGCCAAACTTAACCTGGTCACGCCCCGTTTTCTCATCAAACAATGGCGCTTTGCGTTTGTCATCATCGCCATTGCCGCAGCCATGATCACCCCCACCGTCGATCCCTTCAACATGGCGCTGGTGATGCTGCCGCTGGTGGTGTTGTACGGCTTCAGCATTTTGCTGGCTTATCTGGCCTAAAAAATCCGGTTCGATGACTCACGCCCCGATTTTTCACCTGGCCCCGGCCGCCTACTATCACGCCCAGCCCATCGACCAGCCCTATTGGCCGGCCACCTTTGCCGCCGAAGGTTTTATTCACTGCACCGCCGGTACAGACTTGCTGCTTGAAATTGCCAATACCTTTTTTGCGGATTTGGCCGGTGACCTGCTGGCATTGGAGATTAACCCCCACCAACTGACATCGCCCCTCAAATTTGAGCCGCCCATCCCGCCGCCCGGCGTACCCGCCGGCCCGGCTGCCGATGTGCTTTTCCCCCACATTTACGGCCCGCTCAACCGGACAGCGATTACCCGAATCGTCCCGCTTCGCCGTGACCCGGCCAATCGGTGGCAGTTCCCGGTCGAGTAGTCATCCACAATTGACCCAGCCCGCAAAATTGTGACATTTGTCACTGGCGTTCTGTCCAATTATTCGGTAAAGTGGTGTAAACGCACTTTAGTTGGCACGGAGTTGACCTCATGGAATCGATGATTGGACGCACGCTGGGCCAGTATCAGCTTATTGAACAGATTGGCCAGGGCGGCATGGCCACCGTTTTCAAGGCATTCCAACCCTCGCTCAACCGTTACGTGGCCATCAAAGTATTGCCGCCCTATTACGCCCACGACCCCGGCTTTACCGAGCGCTTCACCCGCGAAGCCCAGGCCATTGCCCAACTGGAACACCCCAACATTCTGCCCGTGTACGATTTTGGCAAACAGGGCGATATCAGCTTCATCGTGATGAAATATGTGCCCGCCGGCACCCTGCGCGACAAGCTGGGCCGACCCCTGCCGCCCATCGAGGCCGTCCGCCTGATTGACCAGATTGCCGCCGCGCTCGATGCCGCCCACGAGCGCGGCATCCTCCACCGCGACATCAAACCCGGCAACATGCTCATCGATGACCGGGGCTGGATTTACCTGAGCGATTTTGGGTTGGCCAAAATGGTCGAAGGCGCGGCTCACCTCACCGCCACTGGCGTCGGTATTGGCACGCCGGCCTACATGAGTCCCGAACAGGGGCAGGGCCGGCCCGTGAACGCCCGCACCGATGTTTACGCGCTGGGGGTGGTGCTGTTTGAAATGCTCACCGGCCGCGTGCCCTACGAAGCCGACACCCCGATGGCCGTGGTCATCAAACACGTCACCGACCCCATCCCCCTGCCGCGCCAGATGAATCCCAACATCCCCGAAGCCGTGGAACAGGTGCTGCTCAAGGCGCTGGCCAAAAACCCGGATCATCGCTTTGCCAGCGCCGGCGAGCTGGCCCAGGCGCTCCACCGCGCTGTGCAGCGGCTCGAACCGGCCGTGGCCGCCGCCCCCATCCCCCCCGACCCCGATGCCACCCAGTTTCAGCGGGCGCCGGCTCGCAGCGCCGCTCCGGTTCCGGCGCAGCCGGCCCCTCCGGCCAAACAGACCAACTGGCTGCCCATTTTGCTGGGGCTGGGAGCGCTGGCGCTGCTTTTTATCTGTGGCGGAGTTGGGCTGTTTTACGCCTTCAACCAGCCGCCCGCGCCGCCCCCGCCCACCTTTGGCAGTTTGGCGGTTAACCCCACCGCCACCCTTCCCCCAACCAGCCCGCCGGCCGCCGCCCCACCCGCCGAATCTTCGCCCACCGCCACTGTTCCGCCGCCACCCGATACACCCACGCCCACGCCATCGCCCGGCGTCACGCCGCCGTCTCAGGTCGATGTCTTGCCGGTGGTCACTACTCCGCCACCGCCCGTCTGTACCCCGCCGCCGTGCGCCGCCAACGAAATCTATTTTTGCCCCGGTGCATGCCCCGGCGGCTGCGGGGTGATTTGCGCCACGGTCACGCCCGCGCCGGTCACCGCCACCTTCACCCCCACTCCAACCGCAACGCCAACCGACACCCCAACCCCGCGCTGGGCCGATACCGGCCTGCGCCCCGCCGGACAGTTTGCCTCAATTTGGCAGGTTGAAGCCGATGCTCTTGGCTATCCGCTGGCCGCCGCCGCTGCCGACCGGCTCTGCGCGCGCCAGCCGTTTGAACGCGGCAGTCTGGTTTGGGTGGACATGCCGGATGACCCCAACCTGATCTGGGGTGTGGTTGGCGATTCCCCAACGGCCGGCGGCGGCCCAAAATGGTATCGGTTGGTTGACGACTGGCCCGGCTCGCCCGACTTTTGGTGCCCCGAAGCCGAAGCCAACGCGCCCGCTGGCCCTCGCCGCGGCTTTGGCAAGCAGTGGTGCGCCGTACCCGGTTTGCGCGTCGATTTGGGCCGCGCGCTGGAAGAGGAAAAGGGCGGCCCGGACTACCCGCGCTGTGAGTTGCAGTTTTTTCAGGGCGGGGCTATCCTTCATGTGCCGCTGGATAACGCCTTTCTGGTATTGATTGATAGTGGCGGCTGGCGGCGCTACTAAAAAACAGAGGAACAATTATGACCTACCCATCAACCATGACCGCCGTGCGATTGCACGGCCCGCGTGACCTCCGGGTTGAGCAGATTTCTCACCCCGGACCGCCCCGCCCCGGCGATGCGCTGGTGCGGGTAACTTCTACCTGCATCTGTGGCAGCGATCTGCACACCTTCAAAGATGCCCGCATTGGCGATACCGTGCTCTCATCGCCGCTCACGTTGGGGCATGAATTTGCCGGCGTCGTCGAAGAAGTTGGCGATGACGCGCTCGGCGGCGATTTTCAGCCGCTCAAGCCCGGCATGCGGGTGGCAGTTGACCCGGCTCAACCCTGCTGGCACTGCGAGATGTGTGAACAGGGCCACCCCAACCTGTGTCACAATTTGCATTTTTGCGGCGCTTACCCCGACGCCGGCAGCCTGAGCCAGTGGCTGCACATGCCGGCCCGCGCCTGTTTTCCCCTGCCGGACAGTATCGATGATGTGAGCGCGGCCCTGTTGGAGCCGCTGGGCATCGCCGTCCACGCTGCGAGTCTGGCCAAAATTCAGGTGGGTGACAGCGTGGCCGTGCTCGGGGCGGGCTGCATCGGCCTGAGCATTTTAGAAATGGTCAAACTGGCCGGCGCGCAGCCTATTTTTATCTCAGATAAATTTGACTGGCGTCTTGAGCAGGCGCGCAGCAATTACGTGATCCCCATCAACTGTGATAAAGAAGACCCCGTAGCCGCGGTGCTTAAAGCCACTCACGGCCGCGGCGTCGATGTGGCTATTGAGGCCGCCTGGGCCGATCATTCTGTGCAGCAATCTGCCGATATGGTGCGGATGGGCGGCCGGCTGGTCATCGTTGGTATTTCAGAAGATGACAACCTGGTGTTCAAACATTCCACGGTGCGGCGCAAAGGGTTAACCATCCGGCTGGCCCGGCGGATGAAACACACTTACCCGCGCTCAATCAAACTGGTGCAGAGCGGGGCCATCAATCCCGCCAAAATTATCAGCCATCGCTTCCCGCTGGAAAAAACCCCCGAAGCCTTTGCGCTGAACACCGACTACGCCGATAACGTCGTTAAAGTCGCCATCGAATACGGCCTATGAGCGGTCAAACCCGCACTTTGCCCAACTTCACGGCTAGTCTGTCCGGCTGGCTCAACCGGCGGATGATGTCGCTGGCCAGGCATTGGCTGGCCGTGGCCAACATCTTCTTTTTTACCTACGTTGGCCTGCCAATTTTGGCTCCAATTTTGCTGGCGGTGGGTTTTACCGGCGCGGCCAACACCATTTACCAGGTGTACAACATGCTGTGCCACCAACTGCCCACCCGTACCTACTTTATTTTTGGCGAACAGGTGGCCATGTGCGAGCGCTGCATCAGCATTTATGTGACCATGTTTGCCGGCGGGCTGGTGTTTAATTTTGCCCGCTACCGGCAGTTGCCCATTCAGTGGTACGTGCTGTTTGCCCTGCCGATGGCGCTCGATGGCGGCACGGCCTTTGTCAGCGAGATTACCGCCGTGCTGCCGTTGTGGCCCTTCTGGCTCATTGCCATCGCCGCGATGGGTTTTTTCTGGTT
>CAYOXS010000058.1:0-3352 GCA_964407935.1 uncultured Caldilineaceae bacterium | reverse complement strand
TGCCGTTGTGGCCCTTCTGGCTCATTGCCATCGCCGCGATGGGTTTTTTCTGGTTCGTACTGCACAAACAGGGGTTGATGTTCTGGCAGATGGTTGTGGTTTTTGCCGGCATTCTGCTGGGGCTGGCCTACCTTCAATTTTTTGGGCCGCGCATCAGCAACGTGTTTCTGCGTAATCTAACCGGTATCATTTTTGGCATTGGCACGGTTTGGTTTGCCTATCCCTCGTTGGAGGAGGGTTTTAGAGACACCTGGCGCGAGACCAGCGCCTACATGTCCCGCTCTGAATAGGCCGGGGAATCAAAAAAGGAGCCGTACCGGCTCCTTTTTGGCTTTAAAAACAGCAGAGCCCTTCGGGAGAAGGGCTCTGAGTTAGAAGAAAAGAGGAGGAGGGGTTTTTGTTGCCCCCAGCTAATGCCACCTTCATAGTAACACACTCGCCAAAAAATAAGTAGTGACAAATGTCACAAATATTTGGTGATTTTTGTCACTTGCATTGGGGGGTATCCCCTGCTGGCCGCTCAACAGTTACCGCCGTCATCGTGAATGTAGCACGAATCCGATTGGTATTTGCGCCATTCAAAAGCGATCTTTGCCAGCGTTTCCAGATGGGCTTTGAGCGCGACGGCCCCGGTAATGATTTCCCCTTCGTCTTTGAGAGCCGGCAGCGGAGTGCCCGGTGGCAGGGCGGCCGGCTGCTGGCCCGGTTCAATGATGAAAACCCGGTGAGCCAGCACCAAATCTTTGATCGCTTCTTCAATTTCTTCACCGGCAGCGCTGCCGGTGGTGCGGTATAGCTCAATCACGGTTTGCTCCTTTCTCACCCATCAAGGGTGACCGGGCCAGGCTGCAGCGACGGGCTGCCCCGCAGCAGCAGTAGCAGGGCAACCGGCGCCAGGCTGATGAGAATACTCAGCCAGCTAATCGTCAGGTAGCCAAAGGCGGCAAAAATCAAACCGCCGCCAGTGCTGCCCACACCCGAAATCACGTTGATCATGGTATCGGTCAGTCCCTGCACCCGCCCCCGCTCCGAGGTGCGCAGCGCGTCTGACAGCAGGGCGCTGCCGGCCACAAAGCAAAAATTCCAGCCCAGGCCCAGCAAAAACAGGCAAACAGCCAGCCATAGGGCGCTGGCGTTGAGCGGCGCGGTCAGGCAGGCCGCCGCCAAAATAAAGCCGCCCGCCAAAATGATGGCGTTGCGCCCCAGCCGGTCAACCAGCCAGCCGGTCACAAAACTCAGTCCAAACATGCCGAGTGTGTGGGCCATAATTACCAGGCTGATTGGCCCCAGTTCGTGATGATGATGGTGCATGTAAACCGGGGTCATAGTCATCACCACCACCATGGCCAGTTGGCCGCTAATGAGCGCCACGGTGGCCAGCTTAATGCGGGGGTCTTGCAGGATGTCCCGGTACGGCCGGCCGCCGCTTGCCCCGCCCGCCTCCGTTTCCGGCTCGATGGCGGCGAATTGGCGGCCAAGTTGCTGGGGATCGGGCCGCAGAAAGATATTGATGAGCACCAGCGTCAGCCCAAAAATGAGCGCGGCCACAAACCACGGGCCGCTGAGCGAGGGCAGGCCCAATTGCGTAGCCAGTTTGCCGCTGCTGCTGATCAAACTCGGCCCCAAAATTGAGCCGGCGGTACCGCCCAGCACCACCCAGCTAATGGCCCGGGCGCGGGTGCGAGCCGGGCTGGCCTCGGCGGCGGCGTAACGCCCCTGATCGAGCACGCCTTTGGTCATCCCCAGCAAAAAAATACCGGCCAAGAACAGCGCCAGCGATTCGGTGATGACCGCGGCCCCGGCGATTAGCGCCGCCACAATGCCCAGCGCGTACCCCACCGACAGCCCCGCCCGCCGGCCGGCCCGGTCCATCAATTTGCCCACCGGGTAGGCCATCAGCGCCGCGCCGGCCACGGTGAGCGTTGAGGGCACGCCGGTCCAGCCTTCGCTGCGGCCCAACTCTACAGCAATGATCGAAGCGATGGTGAAGGTTACAATCAGCGCCGCCGAAAACAGGCTTTGCCCGGCCAGCAACGTAAAAACAATCCTGCGACTGGTTTTTTCAAGTTGACTCATTGGTTTTTCCTGGCATTAGCGTTGAGGACAGGCATTATACCTCAAGGATACCGGCAGAATCAAACAATTGGTATGGGGCGGCTCTCTGTTTGCCCCATCCCCCCGTCCCCCTTCTCCCCGAGGGACGAAGTACCCGCAGGGTGGAACGGGGAGGGGCAAAAAACGCCATATTTCATCACTTGTCTGTCTTTAAACTTAAAGAAGAAGGACAGAAAGCGCGGACATCACGCAAATTCTTTACCCCCTGAAATTGTGGTACAATTGCAACACAATGACCGAACAGACTGAACCCCTTATTCAAACCGTTACCGGCCCGGTGGCGGCCAACACCGTAACCCTGGCCGATGCCCACGCCCACGTCTGGATCAACCCGCCGCCGGGTGTGCCGCCCAAACATCGCTTTGAGCTGAACGACCCCCGCCGCATTGAGGCCGAACTGCGCGATTTTCGCTCGGCGGGGGGCACGCTGCTGCTTGATTGCCAGCCGGGCGGCTGCGGCCGCGACGCGGCCATGCTGGCCAAATTGGCCCAGTCCGCCGAACTGCCCATTGCCTGCGTCACCGGTTTCCACCTGTCGGTTTACTACCCGGCCGGTTTTTGGCTGTGGCGGGCCAGCGAGCACGAGGCCGCCAGCTACTTCATCAACGAGCTGACTACCAGCGTGCAGGAAAAAGAGGGTGTGCTGGCGGCGGCTATCAAACTGGCTTTTATCGACAAAATTGAAGGCCAGACGCGGGTGTTGATGGAAGCCGCCGCCGAAGCCGCCCGTCAAACCGGCGCGGGCCTGCTGTTTCACACCGAAGGCGGGCGCAATGTCGAAGCGCTGCCTCTCTTTTTTGAGGATCGCGGTGTGCCGCTGTCCCGTCTCTATTTTTGCCACGTGGATCAACGGCCCGATCTGGGCCTGCACCGCGAACTGGCCAGGGCCGGGGCGCTGCTGGGCTACGACACGTTTGTGCGGCCCACCAGCAAGCCGGAGCAAAATGTCTGGCCGCTGCTGCTGGCGATGGTCAAAGCCGGGCTGGCCGGCCACATTGCCATCGGGCTGGATATGGCCCGCAGCAGCCGCTGGCGGCACTTTGGCGGCGGGCCGGGGCTGGTGGCCCTGCCCGACCAGATTTTGCCTCGCCTCCACCACGAAGGGTTGAGCGAGTCGCTGGTGGCCCAACTGACCGGGCAAAATATTGTCCGTTTTTTGGTACGGTAACTATTCAATTGGGGGTGACTAAAATGAGTGGGAAAGCGCCGCAGGCCGGGGGGCTTGGGGGGTAGTTCC
>CAYOXS010000057.1:0-23867 GCA_964407935.1 uncultured Caldilineaceae bacterium | reverse complement strand
CGTAGCGCCTGCCGTCACCCACATCTTTCATTCCCCTCCCCTGATAGGGGGAGGGGTTAGGGGAGGGGGCAAAAATTTTATTTTTACGCCGTCACCACATCGGTTTCAACCGATTTACGCAACTCCGTTTTTTCCTTTTTGGGGAAGAGCGTGTTAATCGCCACTTTGAAGGTGCGCTTGTAATTGAGCCAAAAATCTTTGCGGGTGAGCGTCATCCAGATGCGGTGCGGGCGCAGGTAAAAACGGCGATAGGCCTCTTTCCATTTACGCTCAATCAGTTCGGCGGTCATATCGCCCAGTTCGTAACGCGCCCGGCCATCAAAAAAGACGTAATCTTCCCAATCTTCCAGCAACAAGCGGCCCTGCCGTTTGGCAATTTCGTACACTTTGGTGCCGGGGTAGGGCGTCATCATGCTAAAGTTGGCAATCAGCGGGTCAACTTCGCAGGCAAATTTGATGGTGTTTTCCATCGTTGCTTCGGTTTCGCCGGGCAGGCCAATAATAAAAAAGCCGATGGTTTCAATCCCGACTTTTTTGGCGTTTTTGAACGCCTGCCGGATAGTGTCGTGGTCAATTTTCTTGTCGATGGACAACAGCACGTCGGGGTCGCCGGTTTCCACGCCAAAGGCCGTCCGTTTGAGGCCGGCGTGTTTCAGCTTGCCCAGCAGTTCGGTGGTGGCCAGATTGGCCCGAATGCCGTTGACAAAAATCCACGGCACGTGATTCACCTTGTGCTCAATGATCAGATCGGCCATTTTTTCCAGCCGGTCTACCTGAATATTGGCCGAGTCATCCAGCACGCCGATTTCCTGCGCCCCCAGATCGTTGACCAGATGCTGCCATTCGGCCAGCACGCTTTCCGGGCTGCGGGCGCGCCATTTGATGGGCATAATGCTCTGCGAGCAAAAGGTGCAGCGGTAGGGGCAGCCGCGGCTGGTCATCACCGAAAACGAGCGCGCGCCGTCAACCTTGTCGGTGGCCGGCTGCAAGTTGGTGTAGTGATCCATTTTGAAAAAGTGATAGGCCGGGAAGGGCAGCGTGTCCAGGTCGGCGATGGGCGGGTGCTCGGGGTTGTGCTGCTCTTTGCCATCGGTGGTGTAGTAGCTGATGCCCAGCAGGCCGGTCAGCATGCCTTCGGTCGGGTCCAGCAGATCGCGGGCGGCAAATTGGGGGTTGTGCCGCTTGGCGTTTTCAACAATGGCGCACAGTTTCACCCACACTTCTTCACCTTCGCCGCGCACCACCACATCCACTTCCGGGCGGCTGGTGCTTTCTGAAGGCAGCACCGAGACGTGCGGCCCGCCCAGCACTACCGGAATATCGGCCACAGATTTAATGGCCGCGGCCGTGCGCCACGCCGATTTGACCTGCGGCGTGTTGGCGGTAATGCCCACAATATCGGGCTGGTAGCGGCGAATGGCCTCACTGATCGGTTCGTCCTCAACGTCCGCGTCAAAAATCATTACTTCATCCCCGCGCTGCTCCGAAACCGCGGCCAGATAGGCCAGCCCCAAATGCGGGGTGGTCCGGGTATCGATGGGTAATCTAAAGCGGGGATTGACTAACATCACGCGCATGAGTTTTTATCCTCCTGGACGACATTTTTTATAACAATTACTATAATAATTCTCGATTTTACAACAGCATGAAGTTCGGTGCAAAATTTAACAAGCAAGAATTAACTGTACCCCACCCGCCGCAAAACGCCAATTGTTGAAAGAGCCTATTTTTGGCCGGGCGCTCCGTCATTTGGCCTAATAATTTTTGGCCGAGAGCGGGCGCACCGGCCCGTTAACCAGCGACTCGGCCAGACGGCGGCCTTTTTCGGTGAGCAGGTAGGTAGCCGCCGGAAATTTTTTGTTGCTGTCGATGAGGCCCGCCGCTTTCAAATGGTTAACCGCCTCCGGTTCAAGCTCGATGACCGGGCCGGCCAGCGGGTGCAGCTTGCACACTTTGCGGCCATCGATATCCCGGTGGGTTTTGAGCGTGCTGCCGCCCGCCAGTTGGCGCAACACCTCTTCTTCGGTTGGCGACAGGTGCAGCTTGCCCATTTTATCTCTCTTTGGGCGCAAAAAAGGAACTGACGGACGCCAGTTCCTCGTTGACCAGCTCTGAGAATAAGCGAATTACGGATGAACGAGTCGGCGGATCAGCGAGTCAGTGAATGACGAACAACGAATGGCGACTCTGCGACTTGGCGAATTATCTCCCTGCACCCGCGCTCCCTGCTCCCCTGCTCGCTCCTCACCTCAGCCCAGGTTGTCGATGTGCTGTTGCAGTTTGCGCTGGTTGATGCGGGTGTAACGGTCGGGCAAAATCATGTCCATTTCGTCATCGGTCAGGCGCACGCGCAAAATTTCCAGCGCATCCTCCGGTGACTCGCCGTAGGCCAGTTTTTGCCGGCCGTTTTTCATCTCAAACAAATACATGTAGTGGGGGTTGCTGAAGCTGCTCATGCTTTTACCAGCGCCTCCGCAAACACACCAGAT
This sequence comes from uncultured Caldilineaceae bacterium, assembly GCA_964407935.1. Lineage (GTDB taxonomy): Bacteria > Chloroflexota > Anaerolineae > 4572-78 > J111 > J095. The sequence continues at coordinate 21,378 of CAYOXS010000057.1, read as the reverse complement.
TTGCTGCGGGCGTATTCATCCAGCCCGCGGTTGATCTCGCCGTCAAACCTGCCGGCCAGCAGTTCCCGGTAAAATTGGTAGTTGACGCCCTTCACCTTCTCGTCGTCCGGGAAACGGTGATAATTGTCTTTGGACATCATGCTTTTGCCTTCGGCGATGAGCTGGTAGCCCAGCGCCGAGCCGGGGTACGGGGCGTAGTAGGAAATCGACGGGAAAACGTACTTCATCGACTTGAGCATGCGCATGGTTTTGAAGGCGTCTTCCGGGGTTTCACCGGGGATGCCCAGCATAATGTTGGCCCAGAAACGGGGCGGCTCTTTGCCCTGCGCCCGCATATCGTCGCCAATGCGGTTGAGCAGTTGGATGGAATAGTAGTTATCGTCTTCCGAGCATTCTTTGTTGAGCAGTTTCAAAACGCGGTCGCTGCCGGATTCAAAGCCGATGGAAATGGTGTTCCAGTTGGTTTCTCGCACCAGCGCTTCAAACAGGTGCGGCCACTGGCGAATGGTATCGGAGCGGCCGGCGGCCCAGTAGGGCCACACTTTATTGGCTTTGCGCGGATATTTTTCAATCCACTCTTCCAGCCAGTGTGGATTCTGGAAAAACATTGAATCGTGAATCACCACCGAACCAACGCCGTATTTGTTGTCCAGGTAGTTCAACTCTTCGATGACCATTTCAACCGGGCGGCGGCCCATGTTGGGGATGTACGAGGCCTCGTTGCAGAAAACACACTGCCAGGGGCAAACCCGGCTGGTGATAATGGTGGCGACGGGGGCCGGCCCCCAGCCACATTCCGGCTCCAACGGCCAGTTGAATTTTTTGCGCAACCGGCGATGCGGCTGCGGCCACAATTCGCGGTTGATCATGGGCCAGTCGGCCATAGTTTTAGCGCCGATACCCACCGTCACCCGGTCAAAAGCCAGCGGGTCTTGCACCAGATCGACAATGGTGTTTTCACCCGACCCCTGCACAATCCGGTCAAATTCCGGGATGGCCACCATTTCGTCAAGGGCCACGGTGGCGTGCATGCCGCCGGCCATCACAATGCCGTTGGGATTAACTTCTTTAAAGAGTTGAGCCGCTTTGTTCGCTACGGGGAAGGTGTAGCTGCGAACATTCATGATTATTGTTTGGTAACCCTGGAGCTGCTTTTGCAACTGCCCCCAGTTGGTTACGGCCCGGGTTGAAAGCAGATCGGTTTTGATGCCGTTATTATGCAAAATTGTGCGGAGCAACCCCAGCCCGTGGTCCTGCCACTGCTCGTGCGGGCCATCGGGGTGAACCAGATCGCCCAGATCGCCCAGATCTAACCAGAGGATACTGGATTCTTTTGGTTTTTTGGACCAAAACTTAAACATGCGTTTTTTGTCTCCCTTGAAAACAGGATTCAGGTGCGTCCCTGCCCCGGCTTCTAAAAGTTTGCGGCAGGAGTCCAAAACTGTAGTTTTGGACTCTTCTTTCTGCGAATGTAGGAGCGCTTCGCGAAGCGCCCCTACGACAATTCGTTGTTATTGCCGTACTGTTGGGGGTGTAAAGCCTATCCAAAAAATCAGACAGGCTGGCATCAGCAACCCGGACGCGTGAGTTTAAAACAACAAAAACAAAGTGACAAGTAACAGCCAGCAGCTTGTTACTTGCCACCTTGTAGCTGCAAAAAAGGCTCGCCTGGCTGCGAGCGCTGGACCAACCTAGTTGTGGCAGGGCGTGCCCTGTTCGCCGGCAGACGTTTGGAAAGAGCTGCCGCAGGCGCAGGTACGCACGGCATTGGGATTTTCAATGCGAAAACCGCCGCCCATCAGGCTGTCGATGTAATCAATTTCGGCGCCATCAAGGTAGGCAATACTGCCGGGATCAACCACAACGGTTACCCCACCGGTTTCAAAAGTTTGGTCGCCCAATTCCGGGCCTTCGGCAAACGTCATACCGTAAGACAAGCCAGAGCAGCCACCACCAGACACAAAAACACGCAGCGCGTATTCGGTCAGCCCTTTGTCGACCATTACTTTGTTCAACATTTCGGTGGCTGAAGACGTTAACGTTATCATTAAACATACCTCCTGGACGGTTGTTGACTGGGAGAGTCAAATAAATTTAGTTACTGCGTATTCTACTTAGGCGACCGGTGTTTGTCAATACTTTAGCAGTAAAAAAACTAAAAAAACTTTATAATTATTAAACTGGGCTGAATAAAACAGCTATTGACATAGTCTGAGCCAAACATTATAATTAACCTATTCCAAAAATCTATATTAGCCAACCAAATAGAAGTAGGGTAGTTATGAATGACCTTCCACAGGTATACCGTAAGTACGATTTACTGTTTACCCCCAGCCTGATTCCGCAGTTACGAAATTTGCGTGGCGACGAATGGGCACGACTAATTGACTACCTCGCCCCCCTGCCCGAAACGCACCCGGATGCTATCGCATTTTCAGTAATGATGATTAACCTGGGCGGCTGCCTGCCCTGTGAAATGGACAGTTACCGCGCTCAACGCGGTTGCGCCATGTGCGCCCGGCAAACAGTTGTCAGCTTTAAAGGTAACGACAGGCAGCTTTTGAAGCGCTATGAAAAAGCGCAAAGTTTTGTTGCAGACCAGCAAAACTCAGACCAGCAACAGTTGCGGCGGGTTGCCTGATTATTGGTGGCGGCTGCCGTCTGGCAAAATAGCGCCGGCCAATCGCACCTGATCCAACCGAGCATTGTTGAGCGTTACGTTGGTTAACCAGGCTCCGCGCGCGTCAGCCTGCTCCAGATTGGCGTTGTTCAGGTTGGCATAACGCAGGTCGGCCCAGGGTAGTTTTGCCCCGCTCAAATTGGCGCCCGCCAGATTGGCCCGGCGCAGGTCGGCCTTGATGAGATTAGCCTCACTCAGATTCGCCCCGGCCAGGTTGGCCTGCCCCAAATTAGCTCCAAACAAATTAGCCTGGCTCAAATTGATGCCGCCCAGGTCAGCGCCCCACAAATTGACTCCGCTCAAATCCACGCCGGCCAGATTTTTATTTTGGCCCGGCTCGTTTAATAGTGACCAGCCCAGCCGCCATTTGCCAGCCAGTTGAGTCTGCTCATCAATTTGAGATTGCTGCAGAAACGCCCCGCTCAACTCCGCGCCGAGCAGGTTGGCCCCCCGCAAATCCGCGCCGCTCAAATCGACGCCGGTCAGATTGGCTCCGCTCAAATCCGCCCCGGCCAGATTGGCCCCACTTAAATCCACCGCCTGCAGCGGCGACTCGCCCAGCCGCGCCCCGGCCAGATTGGCGTTGCGCAAATCCGCGCCGGCCAACGATACTGCCCGCAAATCCAGCCCGCTCAAATTTGCGCCGGCGCAGTTGGGCCGGCAGTTCTGCGGTGAACACGCCGAAACAAAAAATATCAGGCCGATGGCCAAAACCCGGAGTTTTGTCACAAAGATTCCTCGCAACTAAATAAAGCGGTCAATTTTACCCCAACTGCAAATGGATGGGCAAAATTGGCAGCAGCCCCAAAAATCCACAAAAAAGCGCGCTTTTTGTTAAAAATACTAGATGTTGTGGTATAATGAAGCTCATCATACTACATCTTGATTTTATCCCCACAAAAAGTTCACATAATATTTGAAATTGCTAACCGGGTATGTTACAATATATGTTGTCATAATGTCTTGAAGGAGAAAGATGGAAGCTTTAAAAGAACGTATTCGCCGCGAAGGTAAAAATTTGGGGCGCGGCATTTTAAAGGTAGACAGTTTTCTCAACCACCAGGTTGACCCGGCGCTGATGCTGGCGGTTGGCGGCGCGCTGGCCGCTCATTTTGGCGCGCTGGGCATCACCAAAGTGCTCACCGCCGAAATCTCCGGCATTGCCCCGGCGCTGACCACCGCGCTGGCGCTGGGTGTGCCGGTAGTCTACGGCCGCAAAACCAAACCGATCACCATGCCGGAAAACATTTACATGCAAACCGCGCCGTCGCATACCAAAGGCAAAGAAGTGCAGTTGATGGTTTCGCCGGAGTTTATTGGCCCTCAGGACAAAATCCTGATCATCGACGATTTTCTGGCCACCGGGCATACCATTATGGCGCTGGTACGGCTGGCGCAGGATGCCGGGGCCGAAGTCATCGGCGTGGGCGCAGTGATTGAAAAATCGTTTGAGGGCGGGCGTGCCCAACTGGAAGCCGCCGGTATCCGGGTGCGTTCGCTGGCGGTGATCAAAGAAATGACCGACACCGAGATCATCTTTGCCGAAGGTGTTTCGCCGTGAGCCAGCGCGAAGCCGTGGTTATTTTGGATTTTGGCTCGCAGTACAGCCAGTTGATTGCCCGCCGCGTGCGGGAGCTGGAAGTTTACTGCGAGTTGATTCCGTACAACGCCCCGGCCGAGCAAATCACCCGGCTCAACCCGCGGGGCTTCATTCTGTCTGGCGGGCCGGCCAGCGTGTACGCCCAAGATGCGCCCCACCTGCCCGACATCGTGCTCAACAGCGACAAGCCGGTGCTGGGCATTTGCTACGGCATGCAGTTGCTCACCTACCATTTGGGCGGCAAAGTTGACCCCGGCGCCGAGCGCGAATACGGCCCGGCCGATATTGACATCACCGATGCCGACGTGCCGCTGTTTGGCCGGATTGAAGGCCGGCAACTGCCGGTGTGGATGAGCCACGGCGACCGCGTAACCGAACTGCCGGCCGGCTTTCGCCCGCTGGCCAAAAGCAAAAATTCGCCGTATGCGGCTATTGGCCACCCGGACCGCGGCCTGTACGGCCTGCAATTTCACCCGGAAGTCACCCACACGCCGCAGGGCAAAGAACTGCTCCGCGCCTTTTTGGTCGATGTGTGCGGCTGCTCCGGCGGCTGGACCGCCGGTAACTTCATCGAAGAGAGCACCGCCCAGGTGCGGGCGCAAGTGGGCAGCGGGCAGGTGGTCTGCGGGCTGTCCGGCGGCGTCGATTCATCGGTGGTGGCGGCGCTGCTGCACCGGGCCATCGGCGATCAACTGACCTGCATTTTTGTGAACACCGGCCTGATGCGCCAAAACGAGCCGCAGCAGGTGGTGCAAACCTTTGAAAAAGAGATGCAGGCCCGGCTCATTGCCGTGGACGCCACCGAGGATTTTTTGAGCGCGCTGGCCGGTGTCACCGACCCCGAAGCCAAGCGCAAAATCATCGGTGAGAAATTTGTGCGTATTTTTGAAGCCGAAGCCCGCAAGCTGGGCCAGGTTGATTTTTTGGCGCAGGGCACGCTCTACCCGGATGTCATCGAAAGCGCCAGCCGCGACGAGCAAAAAGTGGCGGCCAAAATTAAAACGCACCACAACGTGGGCGGTCTGCCGGAAGATATGCACTTTCAACTGGTTGAGCCGCTGCGCTATCTGTTTAAAGATGAAGTACGCGCCGTGGGCGAGGCGCTCGGCCTGCCCAAAGAAATTGTGTGGCGGCATCCGTTCCCCGGCCCCGGCCTGGCCGTGCGCCTTTTGGGCGACATCACCTGGGAGCGGCTGGAAACGCTCCGCGCCGCCGACGCCATTTTCATCGAAGAGCTGTGGGCTTCGGGCTGGTATCACCGCACCTCGCAGGCGTTTGTGGTACTGCTGCCGGTGCAGAGCGTGGGCGTAATGGGCGATTATCGCACTTACGGCAACGTGGCCGCCATTCGCGCCGTCACCACCGATGATTTTATGACCGCCGACTGGGCGCGCTTGCCCGCCGATCTGCTGGCCCGCGTCAGCAACCGCATTGTCAACGAAGTCGCCGGCGTTACCCGGGTAGTGTACGACATCAGCAGCAAACCGCCGGCAACAATTGAATGGGAATAGGGATTTTGGATTTTAGATTGCCGATTTTGGATTGATGTTGCGCAAATAGGATGTTTGGGGCCAATCCAAAATCTAAAATCCAAAATCTAAAATCGTAACTGGAAGGAGTGGTCGCCAATGAATGCCGAATTGACAACAATCATCGGCCAGATAAGTATCAACGCTGGCGAGTGGCGCACGGACGCGCCCAACCAGGTGGCGGTGCGCGAGCCAAAATCAGCCAACGCGCCCGGCGCCGGCAAGGGCGACCTGTTTATTGTGGCCGAAATTCAGGGCAACGCCGATAATCTGGACGCTCTGGAGCAAAAGCTGGCCCAAACCATCCGCGACAGCTACTACCTGGCGCGCGGTTCGATTACCGCCAGCCTGCGCCGCGCCGTGCAAACCGGCAGCGATTTGCTCTACAACCGCAACAAAAAAGTGCAGGTTGAAGAGCGGGTAGTGGGCGGTGTGGTGGCGCTGGCGATCAGCGGTGAAGATGCGTTTGTGGCCCAGGTTGGCCCCACTGCCCTGTTTGCCATTATGGGCGATAACATTCAGCGCTACCCGCAGCGCTCGGTGTGGCTGGACGAGGCCCTCGGCCCGGAGCCGGACGACATTACCTCTGGCCTGGGGCTGCACAAAGTGATTGAACCGGGCATTCACCACCTGCGCGTGGTGGCCGAAGATATTCTGGTACTGGCCGATGCCCGGCTGGCCGGCCAACTGCCGCTCAAAGCCGTGGTGCGAGCCGTTAGCCCCGGCGATGTCAAACTCTCGGTCAAAAATCTGGCCGAAGCAGCCCAAACCCGGCAGGGATCGGCGCTGGTGCTGGAAGTGATTGAACAGGCCAGCTCGGGCCGCGGCCCCATCAAAGTAACCCCGCCGGCCGCGTTGGGCAAACTGTGGCCCAAACCCAAACCCGCCGAACCGGAGCCGGTGGCCGAACCGGCTGAGGTTGAAGAAGAATCCGCCGTGGGCGCGGTCTTTGCCAGCACCGCTGCCGTTATGCAGCGGCCGCTGGGCTGGCTGGGTAACATTGGCGGGCGCGGCCAAACCCCGGAACCGCCGGAACTGCCGCCGGCCCAAAAAATCAACACCGAAGAGTGGTTTGGCCCGGACGACACGCCGCCCCAAAAACCGCACCCGGTTGAGCAGTTCCCTTCGGAAAGTGAGCCGGCGTACAGCCGTTATGACGATGATGATGAGTGGGAAACAAGCTCGCCGCGCCGGCCCGGCATTTTCAGCCGGCTGGGCGTCCTCTTTTTGTCGATGCTGGCGGTCGTTGGCGGCGGCGTGCGGCGGCTGCTGGGGCTGTTTGGCATCGGCGCCGACGACGATCACCCCCGCCAGGCCGGCATGCAGGCCCGCGACTCGTCATCGGGTTTCCCCTGGAAAACGCTGCGGCTTGTGGCCATCATTATCCCGCTGCTGGTGGTGATTATTGTTGGCGTCAGTTATATTCAAAAAGGGCGGCTGCGCGAAGCCGAATATCAGGAGTACGTGAGCTCGGCCCAAACTAAATTCGATCAGGCCAAAGCGGTTGACGCCCAGGCTGCCCGGGCGCTGATGGCCGAATCTGAGGCGTTTTTGGTGCAGGCCGAGCAGATCAAACCCAGCCAACCGGAAATCACCGAACTGCGCCAGCAGATGGCGGCCTATATGGATACCGTGGGCAAGGTGCAGCGGATGGTCTACCTGCCCCAGCTTCGGCGCTACACCGACCCGGGCACCCGCCTGCACAACATTGTGGTGCAGGGGGTAGAAGTGTATGTGATGGACACCGGCAACGACCGCATTTACCATCACCGGCTGGATGACCCCGGCGACGCCCTGCTGCCCGACGACGAAACCGTGCTGATGACCGCCAAAGGCATGCAGGCAGATAAAATTGCCGTGGGCGACCTGCTGGGGATGACCTGGATGCCGACCGGCGGCAATCGCCAAACCAGCGATCTGGTGATTCTCAACAGCACCGGGCTGCTGGAATACAACTCCAATTGGGGGTTGGCTACGTCGATGCTGGCCGGCGGCGAAACGCTCAAAGCGCCGGCGGCGGTAGCCAGTTACTTTGGCAACTTCTACATCCTCGATCCGCAGGCCAACGTGCTGCTGCGCTACCTGCCCACCAGCGATGGCTACAGCGCCACGCCGCAAAACTATTTTACCGCCGACCAGCCGGTCAATCTGGCCAACGCCGTTGATGTGGCGATTGACGGAGCGGTTTATGTGCTGTTCAAAGATGGGCAGATCAAAAAATATCTCAGCGGCCAGCAAACCGAGTTCAACGTGACCGGCCTGGATTTGCCGCTCAACAATCCCACCGCCATTTTCACTCTGCCGGATGAAGACGTGCAGCACATTTACGTGGCCGATGCCGGCAACCAGCGCGTGGTGCAGCTAACCAAAGACGGCAAGTTTGTGCGGCAGCTCAAACCGCGCGTCGGCGAGGCGGTCACCTTTGCCAATCTGCAAGATATTTTCGTAGACGAGATTGGCGGCCGCATCTTCATTCTGGATGACAACAACCTGTATCTGGGCAAAATCCCCACCGACAAAACTGCTCCGGCAGCCGCGCCGCCCGCTTCGGACTCGCCGCCCGCCGCCGAAAATCCACCCGCGGCTAATTAAACGCTCACCAAAAAACCTCCGCAATCGCGGAGGTTTTTTATTGGGCCTGTTGCCCTAAATATCTATCCAAAAACGGTACTACCTGCTGCTCAAACCCGGCCGGGTCAGCCGAAAATACCTCGCCGTGGCCGGCCCCGGGAACAAGATACAACTGCTTTGGTTCCGCCGCCGCCTCAAACAATCGCCGGGCGTGGCCGGGATTGACCACCGTATCGGCCTCACCCTGCACCAGCAGCACTGCCCGCGGCGAAATCCGGGCCACATCGACTACCGGCCGAATCTCGCCCAGCGGCAGGCCGGCTTCGCGCTCCATTAACCGCAATACCAGCGGCGCGTAGTAAGCCGGATAACCGCCCAACAAATTGATGACGTTGGCCAGGTTGTCAGTCAGCGCCGTGTAACTGCTTTCGGCCACCACCACTTTGAGCCGGGGAATCTGCGCCGCGGCCAGTATCGCCGTGGCCGCGCCCATTGAATGGCCCACCACCCCCAGGCGTTCGGGATCAACCTCCGGCCGGGTGAGCAGATAATTCACCCCGGCCTGCACGTCGGACACTTCCGCCAGCCCCCAGGTTGAAGCGGCCGCGCCGCTGTCGCCGTGGCCGCGCAGGTCGATGGCCAAAATGCCGTAGCCGTGCCGGTGCAGCAGTTGGGCCTGATCCAGCAATTCGCTGCGATTGGCGCTCCAGCCGTGCAGCAAAATCAGCGTCGCACCCTCTGCGCCGTCCGCCGGCGGAATAAACCAGCCGGCCAGTTCCAGCTCGCCATTTTTAAAACGAACGTCTTCCCAGTCCGTAAAACCAAAATCGGCCGGCGTTTGCTGCGGCCGGACTCGCTGCGGGTACAGCAGCGTGTGGGCCAACTGCTGCGCGGCCCGAACCACAAAATAAGCCTTGATGCTCCCCAGCAGGACGGCAATGACTACAACTGTCAAAATTATTTTAGCGATCATTGGCCGGCCTGCGCCGCTTCCAAACATCGTCTGAAATCCCGGGCCAAAATCTGCACCTGCGGCTCTTTCACAATATCGTGCGTGCCTTCAAGCACAAACGTATCGATACCGCCGCGGGCCAGCTCGCTCCAGTTAGTTGACGGGTCGCCAATGGCGCCGTGCAGCGACTCCGTGGTGCGGAACATGGTCACCCGCCCGGCGTACGGTTGAGGCGTGTAATTCAAAATCGCTTCGCTGTGCGCCCCTTCCAGATACAGCTCAATCTGCGCCTGCGACAGCGGCTGCCCCTGCTGCAGCAGCCGTTCCACGGCCTGATAATCACCCGCCCGGGCGCGAGCTTTGCGCTGCTGCTGCTGGGCGTTGGCCCAACCGGCCAGCGAGCGCCACTTTTCCGCCGCGCCGCGCTGCCAAAACCGGCGCGCGCGGTCAAAAAGCGATGGCTCGGCCGCCGCCGCGGAACCGTTGGCTGAACCAACCAGCCCGCCCACAAACTGCCGGGCGTTGTATCGAGCCGTGGCCGGTTCAATGGTATCGAACATGGCCAGCAGCGCCACGGTCTGCCCCTGCGCCAGGAGTTGCTGGGCCATTTCATAGGCCACTTCGCCGCCAAACGAGAAGCCGCCCAAATAATACGGCCCGTCCGGTTGAAGCTGGCGGATTTCGGCAATATAATCCCGCGCCATTGCTGCAATGGATTTTTTGGCCGGGGTTTTGCCGTCAATGCCCTGCGCTTGCAGCCCGTAAAACGGCTGGTCGGCGCTGAGGTAGCGGGTCAAATGATAAAACTCGATGACGTTGCCGTAGATGCCGGCCACGCAGAAAAACGGCGGCCGGCTGCCGTTGCGTTTCACCGCCACCAGATGCGACCACGTCTTTTGCGGCGCTGGCTGGCCGTCGCCGGCAGTTTCACCCAGCTCCGCCCGAAGCAGTTCGGCAAGCTGGGCAATGGTGGGCGTCTCAAACAGAGTAGTCAGTGACAGATCGACTTTGACCATTTTTTTGAGGCGGGCAAACAGGCGCACCGCAATCAGCGAATGGCCGCCCAACTCAAAAAAGTTGTCGTGGATGCCAATCCGGTCGATGCCCAGCAGCTCTTCCCACAATTTAACCAGCGCCTTTTCCAGCTCGCTGCGCGGCGCTTCGTAGCTGTTGTCCAGATTTTCCGGCCGGGCCAGTTTAAAGCCGGCCTCCGGGCGGGCGTGCCCGGCTTCAATTTGTTGAAACAGCGCCGCCAATTCCAGCGAGGTGACAATTACCTGGCTCGATGCCCGATGGCTCAAAATCCGGCTGAAGGCAGCCACGCCCTCCGCCGGGGCGATGCCTTCGGTCAACCCCAAATGCAGCAGCCCGGACTCGGCTTTGGCCGGTGCGGAACGCCGGGCAGCGGCCGGCTGCTCCGCCGGCTGCATGGCGGCGGGGTCAACCTGTTTCAACACAAACTCGTCAATTTCCACCAGCGGCGCGCCCCGCTCATCCAGAATGGCCACGTTGAACGTGGGCGTCGACAGGCCGTTGTCTTTGAGCCGGACGTAACTGTAAATTTGGGGCGGCAGCGGGCCGTTAATTTTGACCCGCTTGTAAGATAGCGGCACGTACAAATGGTTGTCAGACTCGTAGCCGTTGAGCAGCGGCAGGGCGTAAGCCGTGGCCATGTCCAGCAACGCCGGGTGGAGTGGGTAACTGTCCAGATCGGCGCGGAAGGCGGCGGGCAGTTCCAGCCGGGCCAGCGCCTCGCCGGCCCCAAAACGCACCTGCTTGAGGCTGTGCCAGCGCGGGCCAAAGGCCATGTGTGCCTCCTGCCGGCTCACCTGCTCAAGCCGCTCCACCTCCACCACCCGCTCGTTACAGCGGGCGGCAATTTCCGCCAGTGGGTAGCGGTCCGGCTCGATGCGTTTGTGACCGTGTTTCACTTCGCCGCGGGCGTGTTCCTGCCACTGGGCGTCGCCGCCGGCAGCTTTGCTGACCACGGTAAAACTGAAGCCGGCCCCATCCTGCTGTAAAATTGTTCTGACCTCTTTGGTTTCGTTATCTTTCACGTTCAGCGGCGACACAAAAAAGAGGTCGCTGATCTCCACCGGCCCGTTGGGCGAGCCGTTGGCCAGCGCGGCCCGGGCCAGTTCCAGATAACCGGTGCCGGGAATCAGCGCATCGCCCTGCTGCAGCCGGTGCTCGTTGAGCAGCCAGTGGCGCTGGGTGCTCACCTGCGCGGCGTAAACCCGTCGATCCAGCGTATCAACCAGGCAGGTTTCCAGCAGGGGATGGCTCACCGCTTCACCGGCGGGACGTTCATCGGCCAGCAGGCCCAATTGCCGGGCGGCCTTCACCGCCATGCCCACCTGCTGCCACATGCCCCAATTGATGGCCACCGTGTAAATTTCGGTCTGACTCTGGGCAAAGGCATTGAGAAACGCGTTGGCGGCGGTGTAATCCACCTGCCCCGGCGCGCCCAAAAAGGCGCTGGTCGATGAAAACAGGGCCATAAAATCGGGTTTGATGTTTTCCGCGGCCAGAATACCGGCCAACTGGAGCGCGCCGGCCACTTTGGGCAGCAGCACCCGGTTCACTTCTGCCAGCGAGCGGGTCTGAATCAGCCCGTCGTCCAGCACACCGGCGGCGTGAATCACGCCGTCGATCCTGCCAAACTGCTGCCGCGCCGCTTTGACCGCCGCCGCCATTTCCGCCCAATCGGTCACATCCGCAGCGACAACCAGCACTTCCGCGCCCAGCGCCTCCAGCGCCTGCACTTTTTGGATGCGCTCGCTCACCTCGCCCGGCAGCCGCAGCCGTTCCGGCCACTCGGCGCGGGGCGGCAGCCCGGAGCGACTCACCAGCACCAGCCTGGCCCGCACCGCCTGAGCCAGATATTCGGCCAGCGTCAGGCCGATGCCGCCCAGCCCGCCGGTAATCAACACCACGCTCCGCTCGCGCAGCCGCTGTTCCGGCGTTTCGGCCAGCGGCGATGGTTCAAACTGGCGCAGCCAGCGCCCGGAGTCGCGGTAAACCAGCAGCGGCTCAACGGCGGGCGCGGCCAGTTCAGTGAGCAACTGCTCCACCTGCCGCGAGTCCACGCTTTCGGCCGGCAGCGGCACATCGATGAGCTGCGCCGCCACCTGCGGATATTCGCGGGGGATTACCTGCACCGGCCCCAGCAGCGTGGCTTTTTCCGGATAGGGCAGCGGCTCGGCCTGCACCTGCTGCGCGCCGTTGGTCACCACCGTCAGCCGCTGCCACTGCTCGCCGCCGCCAAAAATCTGGGCCAGGTAGAGCAGGCTCTCAAAGCCCAGCGTCTGGTTGAGATAAAACGATTCCATTCGGCTGCCCGCCGGCGCGTTGAGCGTCCACAGGTGCAGCACGCGCTGCGGCAGCAGATTGCGGCCGGCCAGCTCTTCGGCCAGCAGTTCGTAATCCTGCCGCGAGTAGGGATTGAGCGTGTAACTTTGTCCGGCCAGCCGGTCAAACTGAAAGCCCGACAAAACCCGCACCACCTGCTGCCCGGCGGCTTGCAGTTTGTCGCAGACCGCCTCACCCAACCCCAACTCATCGACAAAAACCAGCCAGGTGGCCGGCTCGCTCAACGCGGCGGGCGGCAGGTCGGCCTGCTTCCAGACCGGACGATAAAACCAGTCGGCCAGGTTGGGCAATTTTTTGAGCGGCGGCGCGGCCGGCTCCGGCGCGGCCAGCGGCCGGCCCGGCTCAATCCAGCAGCGCTGGTGGTCAAACGGATAGGTGGGCAGCGGGATACGCTGCCGCTGTTCGTGCCGGTAAAAGGCCGGCCAATCCGGGGTAACGCCGGCCAGCCACAGCCGGCCCAGCGCGGTCAGCAAAAATTGCAGGTCGGCGCTGTCATCCTGCGGGTGGCGCAGCGAGGCCACGGCCGCCTGCGCGCGGCCAAATGCCGGGTGCATGCGGGCCAGCGCGCTGAGCGTTTGCCCCGGCCCCACCTCCAAAAAGACGCGCCGGGCGTCGCCGGCCAGCAGCGTGCCCACGCCATCGGCAAAGCGGACAGTGTGGCGCAGGTGGCGCACCCAGTAGGCCGGGTCGGTGGCTTCGGCGGGGGTGATCCACGCGCCGGTCACGTTGGAAACAAACGGCAGTTGCGGCGGGTTAAAGTTGATGGCCGCCAGCCGCCGGCCAAATTCAGCCAAAATCGGCTCCAGCATCGATGAGTGGGCGGCGACGTTGATTTTGACCCGCCGGTAGTTGACGCCCCGCGCGGCCAGCACCTGCTCCATCTGGCCGATGGCCGCCAGCGGGCCGGAGACCACGCATAAATCCGGGCTGTTGATCACGGCGATGTCCGCGCCGGTCACCAGCAGCGGGCGCAGCTCCGCCTCCGGCAGCGACACACTCAACATGCCGCCTTCCGGCAGGGTTTCAAATAACTGGCCGCGCAGCGTCACCAGCGCCAGCGCGTCGGCCAGCGACAGCACCCCGGCCAGGCAGGCGGCGGTGTATTCGCCCATGCTGTGGCCAATCAGCGCCGCCGGCTGCACGCCCCAGGCCTGCCACAATTTGGCCAGCGCGTACTCGGTGATGAACAGCGCCGGCAGCGCCCGCGACGGCCGCTCCAATTCAGCGGCGGCAGAGTCAAGCTGATCGACGGGCGGAAAGACCAATTGCCGCAAATCAACATCGAGCTGCGGCCGGAGAAGCTGCAAACAGCGCTCCACTTCGGCGCGGTACGCCGGCTCCTGCTCGTACAGCTCGCGGCCCATGTTGGGGTACTGCGCCCCGCCGCCGGGAAACATAAACACCACCGAGGGCCGGGTCTCGCCCGGTTTGGCGCTGAACACCCGGCGCGAATCGCTGCTTTCCAGCGCGGCCGCGGCGTCGGCGGCGTCTCGGACGGCCACAATTCGGCGCTGGCCAAACTCCTGCCGGCCCACCTGCAACGTGTAAGCGACATCGGCTAAATTGACGGCCGGATTCCGGCGCAGAAATTCGGCCAGATTGGCGCTCATTTTATCCAGCGCCGTGGCGCTTTTGGCCGACAGCGGCAGCAATTGCCACGGTCGCGATGGGCCGGACGGCTCCAGTTGCGGCGCTTCTTCCAAAATAACAAAGGCGTTGGTGCCGCCTACCCCCAGCGAGTTGACTCCCGCCCGGCGCGGCTGGCCGGCAGGCGGCGTCCAGTCGGCCAGTTGGGCGTTCACGTAAAATGGGCTGGCGGCAAAATCAATCATCGGGTTGGGCGCGGAGTAGTTGAGGCTGGCCGGGAGCTGGCGATGTTTGAGCGCCTGCACGGTTTTGATGAAACCGGTCACCCCGGCGGCGGTATCGAGATGGCCAATGTTGGTTTTCACCGAGCCGAGGCCGCAATAGCCGGCCTGCTCCGCGCCGGCGGCGCGAAACGCCTGCGCCAGCGCCGTCACTTCGATGGGGTCGCCAATGCGGGTGCCGGTGCCGTGGGCCTCAATATAGGTGATAGTGTGCGGATCGACGTTGGCCAACGTGATGGCCTCGGCCACGGCGGCGGCCTGCCCATCAACGCTCGGCGCGAGGTAGTTGACCTTGCCCGCGCCATCGTTATTAATGGCCGAACCGAGGATGACCGCGTGAATGGTGTCGCCGGCGGCAATGGCGTCGGCCAGGCGGCGCAGCACCACCACCCCCACGCCGCTGCCAAAAATGGTGCCTTCGGCGCGGGCGTCAAAGGCGCGGCAGTGGCCATCCGGCGAGGTGATTTCACCCTCGTGGTACAGGTAGCCCTGCCGGTCGGGCAGGTTGATGGTGACGCCGCCGGCCAGGGCCATGTCGCATTCGCCGTTGAGCAAACTCTGCCCGGCCAGATGGATGGCCACCAGCGAGGTAGAGCAGGCGGTTTGCACGTTGACGCTGGGGCCTTTTAAATTTAACAGGTACGAAACGCGGGTGGTCAGAAAATCCTTGTCGTTGCCGGTGTGGCGCAGCAGAAAAAAGCCCACCGATTTGACCAGTTCCGGGTTGGTCAGCAAATTGTAGGCCAGGTAAATGTTGTGGCCGGAACCGCCATACACGCCGATGGGGCCATCAAAGCGGGCCGGATCGTAGCCGGCGTGCTCCAGCGCCTCCCAGGCGCACTCCAAAAAATGGCGGTGCTGCGGGTCCAAAATAGCCCCGTCGCGCGGGCTGAAATCAAAAAAGGCGGGGTCAAACTGCGCCATGCCGTCGAGCGGCGCGCCGGATTTGATGTAGTTGGGCTGGCGCAGCGTGGCCTCATCGACGCCGGCGGCGCGCAGTTCGTCATCACTGTACAGCGTCACCGACTCGACGCCAGCGCGCAGATTTTGCCAAAAGGTGTCAACGTTGGCCGCGCCGGGTACCCGCAAACTCATGCCGACAACGGCAATTTCCGTGCCTTCCAGAGAATCCAGAATTGCTTGGTGGGTCACTTGCTTCATCCTCGCCGCCGCAGCATTGCTTCCCGGCGCGCTTTGGCCCGGTCAACGCTTTTGCTCGCCGCGGTTGGTTCATCACTTGCCAGATTTCCGTTTTGCCGGTTGAGATACTCCGCCAGCGAGCGAACCGTGGGGAAACGGAACAGGTCGGTAATGGCCAGCTCGCAGCCCAGCGCGTCGCGCAGGCGGCGGTGCGCCTGCACGGTCAGCAGCGAATGGCCACCCAAATCAAAGAAGTTGTCGTTAACGCCAACACGCGGCACGTTGAGCAACTCCTGCCAGATGGCGGTAATCTCCTGCTCGACATCGTTTTGCGGCGGGGCATAGGCGGCCTGGCTTTCGCCGCCGGCCAGATGGTGCGGCGCGGGCAGCGCCTTGCGGTCGGTCTTTTTGTTGGGCGTCAGCGGAAAGGCATCCAGCGAGACGTAATGGGCCGGCACCATAAATTCCGGCAACCGCTGCTGGAGGTAGTTTCGCAGGTCACCGGCCGGGGCGGGGCTGCCGGGCTGCCGCAGCAGCAGGTAGGCCACCAGCCGCCTGTCGCCGGGCGAGTCCTCGCGCACCACCACCACGGCCTCGCGCACGGCCGGGTGCTGGTTGAGCAGCGCCTCAATTTCACCCAATTCGATGCGATGGCCGCGCAGCTTCACCTGAAAATCGGCCCGGCCCAAAAATTCAATGGTGCCGTCGGGCCGGTAGCGGGCCACATCGCCGGTGCGGTACAGTTTTGAGTTTTCAGTTTTCAGTTTTGAGTCGCCGGCAAAATCGGGCGCGTCGATAAAGCGTTCGGCGGTGAGTTCCGGGCGATTGAGATAACCGCGCACCACGCCGTCGCCGCCAATGTACAGCTCGCCGGTAATGCCAACGGGCGCGGGCTGCATGGCCGCGTCTAAAATGTAAATCCGGGTGTTGGCGATGGGCCGGCCAATCGAAACAATGTTGTCGATGTCCGTGACCGGGTAAACGGTTGACCAGATGGTGGTTTCGGTAGGGCCGTACATATTGACGAGTTGGCCCGGCACCAACTGGCGCAGCTCGCGGGCCAGCGCGCCGGGGAACGCCTCGCCGCCCACCAGCATCGCCTCCAGCCGGCCCAGCGCCGCCCGCGTCGGCTCATCGACCACCAGCATGCTGGCCATCGACGGCGTGCATTGGAAGTGGGTGACGTTGTGGCGCTCGATCAGCGCGGCGATGGTGTCATCATCGCCCGCGTCTGCCGCCGGGGCGGCCAGTTCTTTGAGCCGGTTGAGCCGGTCAAGATGGGCCAGCACCGTTTCCGAACCGATGCCAAAATCGATCAGGCAGGCAATTTCATCGACCTCAATGCCTTTGAGCTGGTTGACCAGTTCCAAACAACTTTCCGGCGTGCCGAACAGGCCGCTGGTTTCAAAGTAGCGGTCAAAGGCGTAATCGAGCAGAGCGTCCATATCGTCGTCGGTCAGCGCCTCGGATTTGAGAAAATCGATGGGCGTTTTGCCGATGGCCTGCGCCTTTTCCTTGAACTCCGGCGAATTTTCGGCGGCCTGTTTGATCAACCCCACCGAACTGCGCAGGTAATCTTTCATCGGCTGGCGCACCAACTCACGCACGGCTGCCACGTCATCACCGACAAAGGTGTGCAGCATCAGCGTCACGTGGCCGCGGCCGGGGTGGCCGGCCTCAACCCAGGCCCGGCGGTAGAGGGCTATTTTTTCGGCCAGCTCTTCCACGCTCTGGCCGAGCAGGTGGGTGAGCAGGTGGTAGCCCAACCGGCCGGCGGTCTCGAAAGTGTCCGGGCTGCCGGCGGCGGTAATCCAGGTGGGCAGTTCCGGCTGAATGGGGCGCGGCAGGGTGCGGATGTCGATGTTTTGGCCGTTGGGGCCAACCAGCGACACGGTTTCGCCGCGCCACAACCGGCGCACCACTTCGATGTCGCGGACCATCACCTCTTTGCGGTTGAGGTAATTTTGGGGCATCAGCACAAAATCGTTGGGCTGCCAGCCGGCGGCAAAAGCGATGCCCACCCGCCCTTTGGACAGGTTATCGACCAGCGCCCATTCTTCGGCCACGCGCACCGGGCTGTGCAGCGGCAGCACGCAGCTCCCGGCCCGAATATGCACCCGCTCGGTGATGGCGGCAATGGCCGCGCTGGCCACCGACGGGTTGGGGTACAGCCCGCCAAAGGCGTGAAAGTGGCGCTCCGGCGTCCACACGGCGGCAAAGCCGTGGTGGTCGGCAAAGCGCGCCCCATCGAGCAGCAGCCGGTATTTGTCGGCCACGCCGTCTTCGCTTTCATCGGCGGCAAAATAAAACAGGCTGAAATCGATGGGTTTGTGGGCGTGCGGGCTGGTGGGGCGGGACTGGCCGGCTTCGCGCATTCTATCGGCAAAAAGCACCACTTTAAAGCCGCGGGCCAGCGTCCAAAACAGCTCCAGCACCGAAATATCAAACGACAGGCTGGTCACCGCCAGCCACGTGCCGGGCGGGTTATGCGGGATAACCTGATCCATCCCGGCAAAAAAGTTAACCACGTTGCGATGGCGCACCATCACCCCTTTGGGCTGGCCGGTGGAGCCGGAGGTGTAAATCAGATAGCTCAGGTTGTCGGAGGTGACGCCGCTGGTTACCGGGCCGTCACTCTCGGCGGAAATGGCCGGCCAATCGGCATCAATTTGAACCACCTGCGCCTGGTGCGGCGGCAACCCCGCCAGCAGCGAGCGTTGGGTCAGCAGCAGCGGCGCCTGTGTATCGGCCAGCATAAAAGCCAGCCGCTCCGCCGGGTAGGTGGGATCGAGCGGCACGTAAACGCCGCCGGCTTTGAGAATCCCCAGCAGGCCCACCATCAGCTCCACCGAGCGCTCCAGACAGATACCGACCAGCGTTTCCGGGCCAACGCCGCGCCGCTGCAAATAGTGGGCCAACTGGTTGGCCCGGCGGTTGAGCTGGCGATAGGTGAGCTGCTGCCCGGCAAACACCACCGCGACCGCGTCGGGGGTACGCTCAACCTGGGCTTCAAACAATTGGTGAACGGTTTGGGTCGCGTCGTAGGGCGCAGCGGTGGCGTTCCAATCGCTGAGCAACTGGCGCTGTTCGGCTACGGTTAGCAGCCGCAGTTGATCGATGGGCGTGTCGCTGCCGGCCACCGCGCTTTCCAGCAGGGTGCGGTAGTGGCCCAGCAGCCGCTCGATGGTGGCCGCGTCAAACAGGCCGGTTTTGTATTCCACCTGCGCGGTCAGCCCGGCGGCGGTTTCAGTTAATTCCAGCGTCAAATCGAATTTGGACGCACCGTTTTCCAGCCCGGCGGCGCTCACCGACAGGCCCGGCAGTTGCAGCGGCGGGCGGGGCGTGTTGTGCAAAATGAACATCATCTGGAACAGGGGGTGATGGCTCAGCGAGCGCTCCGGCTGTAACTCCTCCACCAGCTTTTCAAAGGGCAAATCCTGATGAGCGTAGGCTTCGAGCGCGGTCTCGCGGACGCGGGCCAGCAGTTGGCGGAAGGTGGGCTGGCCCGACAAATCGGCGCGCAGTACCAGCGTGTTCACAAAAAAGCCCTGCAGCGCCTCAAGTTCGGCGCGGTTGCGGTTGGCAATCGGCGAACCAACCACAATGTCTGTTTGGCCGGTGTACCGATGCAGCAGCGTTTGAAACGCGGCCAGCAGGGTCATAAACAGGGTGCTGCCTTCGTCGCGGCTGAGTTGCTTGAGGGCATCGAGCAAATCCGGCGGCAGGGTGATGGCGGCGGTGGCCCCGGCAAACGTCTGCACCGGCGGGCGGGGCCGGTCGGTGGGCAGTTCCAGCAGCGGCGGCGCGCCGGCCAACTGCCGCCGCCAATACTCGAGCTGATCGGCCAGTACCGGCCCTTGCAGCCAGTCGCGCTGCCACACGGCAAAATCGGCGTAGTGGATGGGCAGCTCCGGCAGCGAGGCCGGCTGCCCGGCGCAGGCATCGCGGTAGAGGGTTAGCAGTTCGTGGGCAAACAGCCCCAGCGACCAGCCATCGGAAATGAGGTGATGAATGACCAGCAGCAGCAGGTGGTCATCGGCGGCGCGGCGCAGCAGCGAGACTCGCAGCAGCGGCCCCTGGCCCAAATCAAAGGGGCGCTGTTTGGCCGCCTCAATCTGGCGGCGGGTTTCGGCGGCGCGTCCGGCGAGGGGCAGATCGCTCAAATCGATCACCGGCAGGGACAGCGCCAAGCTGGGGGCGATCACCTGCACCGGCTGCTCGTTGAGCAGGCCGACGTGGGTGCGCAGCACCTCGTGGCGCTGCACCAGTTGGGCCAAACTCTGTTCCACCGCGGCCACATCCAGCGGGCCGGTGAGCTGCCACACGCTGGCAATATTGTAGGCCACGTTTTGCGGCTCCAACTGATCGAGCAGCCACAGCCGCTGCTGGGCAAACGACAGCGGCAGCGGCTCGCGGCGCGGCGCGGGGGCGATGGGCGGCTGCGAGTCGGCGGGGCTGGCGGCAGCGGAATCGATGGCGGCGGCCAGTTGGACCACGGTTGGCGATTCAAACAGGCGGCGCAGCGGCAGATCGACCTGAAAAACGGTACGAAGCTGCGAATTGACCTGCGTGGCCAGCAGCGAGTGGCCGCCCAGCTCAAAGAAATTATCGTGAATGCCAATCCGCTCCAGGCCGAGCAGTTTGGCCCAGATACCGGCCACAATTTCTTCCGTGGCGGTGCGCGGAGCCACGTAATCGCCGGACAGTTCCGGGCGGGAGGGATCGGGGGCGGGCAGTGCCCGGCGGTTGACCTTGCCGTTGGGCGTCAGCGGCAGGTGATCGAGCACGACAAACGCGGCGGGCACCATGTAATTGGGCAGCCGCCGGTGCAAATGGGCGCGCAGTTGGGGCAGCAGGCTGCGGGCCACGCTCTGACGCATGGGGTGGCTGGCATAGGTGGCCCAGGCCCGGCGCGGCGCGGGCGGCTGCCACTCGACCTCCGGCAGGGGTGCGCCGGTTTGCCGCCGGAAAATCACATCAAAACTGGCCGGGTCGCCGCTGGCGGCCCAATTAATGCTCACGGAATAGGGCAGCTCGGCGGCCAGCGACCACAGCGTTTCCGGCTCAATGCCGGCGGCGGCCAGCGGCTGGCTGGCGGCGCGCAGGTCGGCGGCGGTAGCCGGGCCGGCGGGCTGGCGCAGCAATTCCAGCGCGTTGACCTCGGCCAGCAGGCGGACGTTGGGTACGTTGCGCAGGCCCAGCAGCCCCGGCTGACTCTCCAGCAAATAAGTGCGCAGGCCGCGCAGAGTCAATCCGGCCTGCGGCCAGTCGAGCCAGGTTAAGGCCGTGACCGGAGTCACCGGCTGGCCAACGTGCAAAGCGACATCATAGCGGAAGCGGGTCATTTCGTTGGCGTCGCTGCCGCGCTTGAGCTGCACCTCAACGTGGCTGATCTGCGGGAAAGCCTGCGGCAGCGCGCTGAAAAAGGCAGGGTCGATGACGAGTTCACGCTCCAGCCGGAGCTGGTGCTGTACCCGCTCGCGCAGTTCCGCCGCCGGCAGCGAATCCGGCGCTTTGAACAGTTCAATTGCCGTGAAAAAGGCTTCGCGCAGGGGCAGGCTGGGCACATCGCCCACGTAAATCACGCCGCCGGGAGCCACCCGGTCGAGCGCCAGCTTGAGGACATCGAGCAAATAATCCACGCTGGCAAAATTTTGCACCACCGA
>CAYOXS010000056.1:10146-23875 GCA_964407935.1 uncultured Caldilineaceae bacterium | reverse complement strand
GGCCACCAGCGGGGCCAGCGTATCCGGCCGATAAAAAACCACCGTCACGGTGTAATCGCCCGGCGCGGAATCGGACGGCACGGGCAGCAGGTAATATTCGGTGACCGGCTCCGGCGGCCAGAGCGACGTGCCCTGATGGGAATTGTGCAGCAGCGTCCGGTCAACCTGGGCCAGCCGCTCGCCGGCGGGCGAGACCAGCCGCACCGACGCTTTGGCATCGGTGTCCATTTTGGCCAGCGGCGACAGCGTGAGCGCCACCGGCAGCCAGCCGCCCGGCGCAACGGCCGGCGGCAGATAAACCGCATCGAGCCGCAATAGATTGTCAAAACTAGCGCCGATGGGCCGGTTGGGCTGCGGCAGCGCAAACTTGGCCTCAGACGGCAGCGCGTACGTTTCGACATCGTACACCGGGAACGACTCGCGCCCGGTCAACCGGCCGGTTTGGGCCAGCAAAAAAGTGACAATTTCTTTGGCGTCGGCCTCGCGGTGCTTGTCGGCGGTCCAGCGCACAACTTTGAGCTGGTCTTTGCCGGCCGCGGCCCGGCTCAATATAGCGCCGGCATCATCACCAACCGGCAAGTAGGTGTAAGCGGCGGGCGAATCGGCCAGCAAATAATCCAGCGTGTAATGGCGGGCTTCGGCTCCGGCGCGAACATCCATCGGCAGCAGATAACCGGTGCCGGCATCGGCCTGGGCAATATCCGCCGCCAGCCGGGCGGCGTACAGATCAAACGGCAGGGTGAAATCGGTTTGAGGCCAGCGGACAAAATAATTCTGCCCGGTTTGCCAGCCGACGGCGACAAAAAGAACAGCCGGCAGCGCAAACCGCGCCGCAAATCGCAGGCTTGCCGGCTGCCCGGCCAGCCATCGAACCAAAAAATCGGTCACGGCGGCCAGCCCCAGCGCCGCCAGCAAATAGACCGGGATCATTGCCCCGAGCAGCCGCAGGTGGTGGGGCGCGCCTTCCGGGGCCAGCAGCGCCGGCAGCAGCATCACCGCCCCCCAAACGAGGAGCAGCAGATAGGCCGGATTTTCGGCGCGGCCGGCCGGGGTAAACAGGCGAACGGCGCGCCACAGGCTCAACCCCAATCCCAGCAGCACAAATGGGGCCAATAATAACGACAGCGCCGGCTGGCCGGGCAAATTAACCAGCGGGTTGGCATCGCCGGCGGCCAGGCCGCCCAACGTTCCCAGCGACAGCAGCAGCGTGCGCCAGGCCGTGCCAGGAATGTCGCCCTGATTCCAGCGTGGGTTAAAAATGGAAACCGCGCCGGCCCGCGCCGAAAAATCGGCGGGGTAAATAGCAAAATAGATAACCAACGGCAGCAACAAAATAAACAGATACAACGCCAGTCGCGCCAATGGCAACCAGCGGCGAGTCCGCTGCTGCCGCCAATCGGCCAGCCACAGCAGCGCGGCAAAAGCGGCAATTACCAGCGGCAGCATGCGGCCGGCCAGGTAGGCGTAAACCGCCGCCGCCAAAAAGATGGCCGCCGGCCACGCCCCATTGCGGCGCTGAATGAAACTGCGCCAGAAAAAATAGATGGCCAGCGCGCTCAACAGCGGCAGCAGCACCGCCCGGAAGCCGAGCCGGCTGAAATGCAAATGCCACTCCGACAGCGCCAGTCCGAGCATGGCCCACAGCGCCAGCTCGCGGCGGCGGGGAAAGAGCGCGCGCGCCAGCGGATAAACCGCGGCCACGGTCAGCACCCCGGTGAGCGCCGCCGGCCAGCGCAGGGCCAGCGGGGTGTGGCCCAGCAGCGCCGTACTGGCAGCGATTAGATAGGGCCACAACGGCTCTTTGCCGCCGCCAATGCGCCACCACAGTTTCAAATCACCGCGCAGCACATCGAGCGCGGCCACGCCGTTGCCGGCTTCGTCAAAATTGAGGCCGGGCGGCAGGGTGGGCAGGTGATAAAACCGCAGCAACGCCGCCAGCAGCAAAACCAGCAGAACGGCGAACACTTGCGCCTGCGCGCAGTGCAGGTGTAGCGAATAGCGATGAGTTGGGCCAGCGCCTCGTGCGGGTGTGAATAATTGCACCCCGGCTGGTTTAAACGGGTCATTGGTCATTGGTCATTCGTCATTGGTTATTCGTCGTTCGTAATTTCCAGTTGGCCGAGCGTTTGGCCGGACACGGCGTCGTAGACCACCACTTCCCAGTGATCGACCAGCGGCGTATCGGCCGGCGCAAATTCCAGCAGGTGGGTATCGGCCACGTAATCGCCCTGCCGCCACTGGCTGGTGGGCAGCAGGCCATCAACCGGCCATTGGTCCTGCTGGGCCAGCCGGCGGCCGTCGGCGGCGTAGGCCCGCACTGAAACAGTGTAATCTGTGGCGAGCGGGGCCAGCGCATGCCAGTAAAGCGTCAGCGACAGCGACTGCGGGCCGATGGTGTAGCCGGCCAGCCGGATTTTATCCTCCAGCCCAATATTGGCTGGCGTGGCCGTGAGCGGGATGTCCGCCAGAATGCGGCGGATGTTGGGATAGATTTTGGCGTAAGTCAGCCCGGCAATCTCGATCTCTTTTTCCGGCGACTGGGCCTCAAAATAGCGTACAATTTCCGGGCTGGGAGCCAGCCGCTGCATTTGAGCAATGTACAGCACCACATAATCGGCCCGGAAAGCGACATCGTTGGTGTAGAAATTTTCGCCGCGGCCTTTGAAAAACGGCAGCAACGCCTGCGACGGCGTGGCCGCCACGTAAAGTTGGTCGGCGTTGGGTTTGGTGTTGAGGTAAGCGGCCACCTGCTCCATGCCCTCGCCCCAGCCGATGAGCGTGGTTTGGGCGGCGGCTTTTGGCCCACCGAGCAGCGGGTTAAAATAGGCCAGATAATAGGGATAGTAGGTGATGACCGGGACGGCGTGCAGCAGCACTAACGCCAGCGCCGCCGCTCGGACCACCGACCGGCGCGACAGCCGCGCTGCCGCCAGGTTGATCAACCCCCACCAGCCCACCGCGGCCAGCAGATCGAGCACGGGAAACAGCGGCAGCAGGTAGCGATCCTGTTTTTTGGGGCTGAGGTTGCCAAACAGCAGCAGCGACACGACGAAAAGCCACAGCAAAAACAGCGGCGACAGTCCGTGTGATGCCCGGCCCGGCGCAGCAATCTCGCTACGCGAATGCAGTTTGGGGACGAAAAAGAGCACCGACAGCGCCGCGCCCAGCAGCGCCAGCGGGGTCAGCCGCAGCGGGATGACCAGCGAATAAAACCACGGGCCGGGGTCGAGCGCCGGCTGGCCCAAAAAATAAACCAGATGGCCGGCCTCGACCTTGCCAAAGGTTTCGGTAAGCATTTGGCGCAGCGTGCCCAGCGGGTCAACCCACATTGACGGCCACAACAGCACAAACGTGGCCAGCGAGACCACCCCCCAAACTGCAATCACCGCCAGCCAGCGCCGCAGCACCGGCCGGGCGGGCTGGCCCTCGCGCCAGATTTGGAGCGCAGCCAGCAGCAGGCTCAGGCCCACCACAAATACGGCCATAAACTGGCCGGGCGCTTTGGTGAGCGCGGCTAACCCGCCGCTCGCCGCCGAGAGCAACAAAAAGGATGAAGGATGACCCCCTTGCAGGGGGCAGGGGATGAAGGATGACCCCCGTGCCGGGGGCAGGGAGGCGGACGGCTGCTGGACAAAGACCAGCAGCGCCAGCAGCGAGAGCACCATAAAAACCGCCACCGGGGCATCGCCGTGGTTAACCCGCGAATGGGCCAAAAAGAAGGGATCGAACGCCAGCAGCAGCGCGCCCAGCAGCGCCGCCGGCTCGCTGAAGAGGCGGCGGGCCAGCCAGTAAACCAGCGCCACCGCCAGCGCCGTGAGCAGCGCAAACGGCAGCCGGGCCGCCACCAGCACCGTCAAAATATCGCTGTAAATAAAATCGAGCAGCGGCGGCACGGGCCGGCCCAGCAACTTTTCAACCCCAAACTGGCCCACCAACCCGATGTCGGTCAGCCAGCTCATGGTGACGCCGGGGTAAAAGTGCCAGTACGTGCCACGCAGGTTGCCGGATAAAAACGCGGCCAGCACATCGCTGCCGGCGATGAAAATATTGGTGTGCTCATCGGTGGTGATAAAGCGGCCCAGGCCGGGCAACCGGGGAACGAGCGCCAGCCCAAACAGCAGCAGGGCCAGCACAGCGGGGCGGCGAGACTGGCTCATGGCAGCGTCACCTCCCCCAAATCGACGGCGTTTTCACCGGAGGCATCGCCGGCCACGGGCAGCCGTTCGCCGGTATCGAGCCGGTACAGGCCGGTGATCAGCCGGTATTGGCCGGGCGGCAAATCGGGCGGCAGCGGCAGGGCCAGCGGGTCGATGACCGTTTCGCCGGGCTGCCACTGGCTGGTGGGGTACGCCCCGGCCAGCGGCTGGCTGTCGGCCTGGGCTACGGTTTGGCCGGCGGCGTTGCGCAGGTGGAGGAAAACGGTGTAGTCGGCGTTAAGTGGGATGAGCGGCTGCCAGAATAAAACGATGGCGAATGGCGAGTGGCGGGTGGCGGGTTGGCCCCCATTGAGCGTGACGCCCAAAAGCTGAATGGCGTCGGCAAAACTGGCGTTGAGATACGTGGCGGGTTCGGTGGGCAGGGGGGCGCGGTTGGGCGCGGTGCGATAAAGCAAGGCGTTGTCGCCGGCCCAAACCTGCTCCAGTTGGGTGTTGACCACGGCCTGCCAGTCGCCGCGAAAATAAACCGGCTGGCGGATGGTGTCGCTGACAAACCAGACGCGCGGCGCGGCGTTGAGCGCGGCGTTCAATTGGGCGGCGCTGCCCAGCCACGGCGCGCCCACCCAGCGGTCCACCGGCGCGGCGGCAACGTTGAGCAAAAACTGGTCGGCGTCATTTTGCACGGTAAAGCCATCGAGCCGGCCCAGATACAGTTCGGCGGCGGGCGCGTTCATCGTCAGCAGCGCGTCGCCGGGCTGCCACTCGGCGGCGACGCGGGCAAAAGCCTGCTCGTAGGCCGGCTCCGGCGTGGTCAGCGCCAGCCGCACGTCGCCCCAGCCAATGGCGGCAAAGAGCGCTACCAGCGCCAGCGCGGCCAGCGGGTGAGCGGCCAGGTTTGAGCGCCGGCCCAATAACGATTCGGCCAGCCGCAGCAGATAGATCACTGCCGCGGCGGCAAGCAGATAAAACAGGGGCAAAACCATCACCATATAGCGCGGGTTGCGCCGGAACGGCTCCAGCAGGGTGACCATTTGCACCGTCATCAGGCCAAAAACAAGCCAGCCAAAAACCCCGCCCGGCAGCAGCGGCAGCGGACTGGACTTTCGGCGGCGGGCGAAAACGGCCAGCGCCAGCAGCAGGCCGGCCACAGCCAGCAGCGCCAGCCACATGTGGTGCGGCACGCCAAACTGGCGGGCCAAAAATTTCTCGGTGTCGGCCCAGCTAAAGTAAAACGCGGTTTGATAGGTGACCGTGCCGGCCAGCTCGCTGAAAAGATCGCCGTCGGCTTCAGCCAGCGCCGGCGCGCCGAGCGGCTGGCCCAGCCGTTTAACCCACACCGCCAGGCCGATGATCGCCGCCAGCGCCGCACCTTCGAGTAGCACCGGCCAACGTAAAAACCAAACGCAAGTTGAAGGCTGATTGGCAGCGCGGTGGGAGGTGTAGCCAACAACAAGCATGGCCACAACCAGCGGCGGCGACAGCATCAACGCGCCAAACTGGGTGAGCAGAGCGGCCAGCAGCGCTGCCAGCGCCAGCCAGCGATAACGGGCCGGGGCCGGGTAGAGCGCGCCGCGATAGGCCCACAGCACCGTGAGCAGCACCAAAAATGTGGCCAGGGCGTACATTCGCGCCCGCCCGCCCCAGACCATCCCTTCCGGGCTGAGGGCAAACAGGCCGGCGGCCAGCAGCCCCACCGCGCCGGCCAGTCGCGGGCCGGCCGGGGCCAGCAGCCGGCTGGCGGCGGCAAAAATCAGCGGGATGGTGGTCACACTGACCAGCAGGCTCGGCCAGCGGGCCGGCATCAACCCCCACTGGGCCGGCTGCCACTGGGCGAGCGGCTGGTTGATGAACAGGGCGGTGAACGGGGCGGCCAGGTAGGTGGCCAGCAGGCCGTGCTCGTAAAACAGGCCGGAGGGCAGCAGCGGCCAGCCAACGCGCAAAATCTGGCGGGCGGCCAGCACGGTGGTGTATTCATCAAAAAAGGGGTGGCTGGAGGTGAGGTAAAGCAGCCGCAGAGCCAGCCCGGCCAGGATAAGGCTGAATAAAACGATGGTTTGCAGTCGCATCACGAGGCTTGAGAGCGGGTAATCCGTTTGTAAATTTCCACGTACTGGGCGGCGATGTATTCCCAGGCAAATTCGCGCTCGGCGATTTTACGGCTTTCTTTGCCCATGCGCTGCCGCTCGTAGGGGTTGTTGATCAGCGCCGCCAGTTTGTTGGTCAGGGCGTTGGTATCGTTGAGGTCAACCAGATAGCCGTTAACGCCATCGCGCACCAGTTCTTCCAGCCCGGAGGCGCGGGTGGCCACCACCGGCAACCCGCAGGCCATGCCTTCGAGCACGGTGTTGGGCATGCCTTCCCAGGTGGTAGCGGTCACAAAGACATCGGCCTGGCGATAGTAATCCACCAGCCGCTCCCGCTCAACCCAGCCCAGCAGCCGCACGTGACGGGTTAGCCCGCGCTCAATGACCAGCCGCTCGACGGTGGCCCGGCGCTGGCCCTCGCCGATGAGTTGCAGCTCAAAATTGGTTTCGCCGGATTGCAAAAGCTGACCGGCGGCGTTGACCAGCGTCTCTACATTTTTAAAGGCGTTGAAGCGGCCCACAAACAGCAGCCGGGTTGGGCCATCGCCATTTTTGTGGGCCGGCGGCATAAACACAGACAGCTCGATGGCGTTGGGGATGACCTCGATGGGTAAATCCGGCGTGGTCTGGACGGCATACTCGCGCAGCCCGTTAGAGACTGCTACCACGGCATCGGCATCGCGCCACAGGCTTTTAACCAGCGGCCGCAACACCTTGTAATGTTTGGCAAAACGCTTCACCTCTTCCGAGGGCACATCGGCCCCGCGCAAGGAGATGAGATACGGCACGCCGTACACCCGCTTTAAAAACCAGCCGATGGGACCATCGGGAATGCCAAAAAACACGTGGATGACATCGGGTTTGAAATCGCGGACGTGAAACAGGCCAAACCACATGGCGCTGAGCATAAAGGTGCCCATTTCAAAGGTTGAGCAGTAATCCTGCCGCTGGCGCAGCACCGGGATGCGATGCACTTCGGCCCCGTCCACAAATTCCAGCGATTTCAGGCCGCGGATGGGGTTGGTCAGTTCCCAGGTCAGGCCGGTGTGTCGCAAAATAAAGCCGGTGAGCAGCAGCAGCGTGCCTAACAGGGTAAAGCCGTGGTCGCTGATGTCTTCGTTGTAGGCAAACTTGGCGTAGGTCAGGTAAATCCAAAAACCAACACCCAGCAACAGCGAGATGTTGCCAAACAGCGTGTAAAGCTGGGTGGGCCGGCTGGTAATCACCCGCACCTGATGGCCCATATCGACCAGGCAACCGGCTATTTTTTGGCTGGCTTTACCCCCGCCAGCGCCAATGGGGGGAAATTCGTAGTTGATAATCAGTATGCGCATAGAGCGCTATTTTATACCATGCCGAAAAGATTGTCATATTGGCGGTGGCGGTTGCCCCTGCCCCCCTCCCCCTAAAAAGGGGAGGGGGGCAGGGGAGGGGGTAAAAGCGAGAAATTTTTGAACTGGCTCAGGCGAAAGAATTGAATCCTTCAGGCGAAAGAATTGAATCCTTCAGGCGAAAGAAATGGATTCTTCAGGCGAAAGAATCCGATTATTCAGGCGAAAGAATTTGATCTCCCGCCCCGGCAAAATTACAGGGAATTATATTGCCG
This sequence comes from uncultured Caldilineaceae bacterium, assembly GCA_964407935.1. GTDB lineage: Bacteria > Chloroflexota > Anaerolineae > 4572-78 > J111 > J095. The sequence goes on along the minus strand of CAYOXS010000056.1, from coordinate 16,028 downwards.
GATATTACCCGAATATATGGTACAATATCATCATCAGACAATCAGAATGGGGTCACAGTTATGTCCCAAACTTACGAACTACGAAAGTTCCTGGCGCCGGAATTTATCTTTGGCAACGGAGCGCGCCGGCTAGCGGGCCAATACGCTAAAAACCTGGGGGGGCGCAACGTATTGGTTGTGACCGATCCCGGCGTCATCGCCGCCGGCTGGGTTGACGATGTGCTGGCCAGCCTGCACCACGAGCGTATTCAAACGACGGTCTTTGACGAAGTTACCCCCAACCCCCGCGATCACGAAGTTATGACCGGCGCAGAACTGTATTTGCGGCAGGGCTGCAATGCTATAGTAGCGGCAGGCGGCGGCAGCCCAATGGACTGCGCCAAAGGCATTGGCATTGTCAGTAACAGCCGGCGGCACATTCTGGAATTTGAGGGGGTAGACAATGTTATCACTCCCCCACCGCCGCTGCTCTGTATCCCAACCACCGCCGGCAGCGCAGCCGATGTGTCGCAGTTTGCCATCATTTCCGACACCACTCGCCAGGTAAAAATAGCCATTATCAGCAAGGCGGTGGTGCCCGATGTAGCCCTGATTGACCCCGAAACAACCACCACAATGGACCCGTACATTACCGCCTACACCGGTATTGATGCCCTCAGCCACGCCTTTGAAGCCTACGTGTCAAACGCTAACTCGGCCATTACCGATTTGCACGCCCTCGAAGCGACCCGGCTTGTGGCCAAATATCTAATCGCTGCCACGCAGCAGCCCACCGACCAGGCCATTCGCTCGGCGATGATGCTGGGGAGTTTGTACGCCGGCATGGCTTTTTCTAACGCCAGTTTGGGCGCTGTTCACGCTATGGCCCATAGTCTGGGCGGATTTCTTGATTTTCCGCACGGCGCGGCCAATGCCATTTTGTTGCCGTATGTGGTTGAGTTTAATTATGAAGCCGCGGCCAGCCGTTATCTGGCGCTGGCCCAGGCGATGGGGATAACGCCGGCGCCCGGCCGCGAAAAAGAGGATTTGTTACAGGCTTTGTTTGAGCTGCGGCAGGCTGCCGGTTTTACCGACACGCTCACCACGTTGGGGCTTAACCCGCGCCACATCCCACGCTTAGCCCAAAACGCCATGCAAGATGCCTGCATGGTCACCAACCCGCGACCACCAACCCAGAAAGAAATTGAGTTGATTTATGAACGAGCCATCTGACCCTTCAGCACATTGGAACGAATTGCGCGCCAAAATTATCGGTTTGGGTGAGCGCTCCATCCAAAAAAACTATTACCCCGAATTGCAGCAGCGCCTGCTTGAGATGGAACGCTTTAAGGCGCTGCTCGATCAGAGCGACGACGCCATTATTGTGGCCGAGGCTCCTTCTGGCCGGATTGTTGATATTAACCTGGCGGCATGCCATATCCTCAATCAACGCTCAAATGAGCTGATAGGCCAGCCCATTTCCCGGTTCATCCCCGGCTCGTTGCAGGCCGATATCCACATTCTGTTTGAGACCAAAGCTGAAAACGGGCCTAACAGCAGCATCTACACCACGCTGCTGCCAACCGAAGCCAGCCATAGCCTGCCTGTAGAAATCACCCTGCGGCTGGTAAATTTTGGTGACATTCCCTATGTGGTTATGACAGCCCGTGATATTTCTCACCGCATTCAGGCCGAAAAAGAGCGCCTGGAACTGGAGAAACAACTGCACCGGTCACAAAAAATGGAGGCGGTCGGCCGGCTGGCCGGCGGCATTGCCCACGAATTCAACAACCTGCTGACCATTATTTTGGGCTACGGCGGGCTGGCGTTGAGTCAATTGGATAAAACCAATCCAGCCCGGCATTCGGTGAAAACCATTGAACAAGCCGCCCTGCGCGCCGCCGAGCTGGTGCGCCAGCTCCTCACGTTTAGCCAGCAAAACACCCTGTATCGAACCGCCATCGACCTTAACCAGACTCTCAACGATATTCACAAACTCCTCAGCCATATGATTGGCGAGAAAATTATTATTTCTCTTCAGCTTGACCCCCGTCTGTGGCAAATAAAAGCCGATCCGGGCCAGATTGGGCAAATTATGCTGAACCTGGCCATTAACGCCCGCGATGCCATGCCGGCGGGCGGCACGTTGACAATCACCACGGCCAATGTTGAAGTATCGGCAAGCGAAACCCGGCGTCACCTCAATGTAACGCCGGGCCAATATGTTCAGGTTACGGTCACAGACACCGGTTTGGGCATCAACGCCGACATGCTGGAGAATATTTTCGATCCGTTTTTTACCACCAAACCTACCGGCGAAGGCACCGGCCTGGGTCTGGCGATGGTTCACGGCATGGTGACTCAAAACGGCGGGTACATTTGGGTAGAGAGCGCGCCCAACCAGGGGACTTCGTTCAAAATCCATTTTCCCCGCGCCGGCAACGGGCCGGCCTCGGCGCTGATGCCAGAAAGCCGGGAAACCGGCGGCCAGGAAACCATTTTACTGGTTGAAGATGATGAGATGGTCAGAAATCTGTCGGCTCAGGTACTCCACGCTCAGGGTTATACGGTATTAATTGCCGCCAACGGCAGCGAGGCGCTCAGCCTGCTCAAAAACCGGGGGACAGCGCCCATCGATTTGCTGCTGACCGACGTGGTTATGCCCGAAATGAGCGGCCCGGAACTGGCCGAGGCGCTCAAAACCTTTTATCCCAAGCTGAAAGTAATGCTGATGTCGGGGTATTCTGACACCGTACAAACCATTGAACGCCCCTACGAATTTCTGGCCAAACCGTTTTCCGCCACGGTGTTGAACCGCCGGGTGCGTAACCTGCTCGATGCGGCCTGAGGGCCGGCCCTTTACGCGGCGACCAAATGAATGCCGCACTCAGTTTTAACGTGGTTTTGCCACCGCCCCGAGCGTTCGTCGCTGGCGCTGGTAGTGGGCCGGGTGCAGTGGCTACAGCCAATACTGGCGTAGCCGCGATCATGCAGCGCGTTGTAGGGAATGTTGTGCTCCAAAATGAATTTCCACACGTCGCCCCGGCTCCAGTGGGCCAGCGGGTTGATTTTTACCAGATTGTACTTTTTATCCCACCCCACCAGCGGCAGGCTTTCCCGCGTGTAGGATTGATCGCGGCGCAGGCCGGTTAGCCAGGCGTCCAGCCCGCTCATCACAAAATCCAGAGGCGCTACTTTGCGCAGATGGCAGCATAAATCGGGGTTGCTGCGCCACAGCGCCGGGCCGTAACTATCTGCCTGCTGCTCCGGCGAGAGGGCCGGCCGGCGGATGTCGAGCGTAACCGCATAGCGGCGCTGCACGTCTTCCATCAAGGCGTAGGTTTCATCAAACAAAAACTGCGTATCCAGCGTGATCACCCGGATGCCGGGGCTGAGCCGGGCCAGAACATCCAGAATAACCATCCCCGTTGGCCCAAAACTGGTCACCTGCGCCACTTTGTCGCCAAAGGTTTGCAGGCTCCACAGCAGCAGTTGGTCCAGCGGGCGCTGTTCAAAATAATTATTGATCCGGCCAAAATCACTTTCGGCAGTGAAAGTAGATGTGACAAAAGGCTCTATTGAGTTGTGGGCGTATGATCCGGTTCCTCGATTAGCCATTTTGAGCATTATCCTCTGAAAATAGGAGCCAGGAGTCAGGGATTAGGAGCAGAAACCGCAGGCCGGCTTGCAGCCCGATAGTCACGCCTGTAGCGCGACGCTGCGAGTCTGCGAGATGTATTCGTAAATACCCTGATGGGCACAGGTCGTAAATCCTCACTCGTCACTCGTCATTCTATCATAGGTATCGGCACAAAGTCGCCCGGATAAAGGCGAAGCATTACCCAATTTCGCGGAGACACCGGCCGGCAGCGGTACAGGTATTATACCCCTCAGACTCAACCGCCGGCTAACATCTCCGCCGGATACAGGTGCAAAATGGTGAAATCTTCATTAATTCCTCAGGCAACCAAAAGCTGCGATTCCAGTTTGGTCTGGTCGGCCAGGCCGTAATTGATGGCCGCCACCTGCCCCTGCCGGTTCACCACCACCGTGGTGGGCAGAGTCAGCACCCGGTATTTGCTGGCCAGTTCCGGCTCAACCGAAACATCCACCTGCTTGATGGCCACCGCGCCGCCCAGTTTGGCCGCCAGCAGCTCCACAATTGGCGCCTGCTGGAACTTGCAAATGGTGCAATATTCGCCGGTGAAATAAAGCAGGGTCGGTTTGCCGGTGGCTTCGCTGGCGGCGTCGATGGCCCGGGCCAGCCGGGGTTTGAGCGCCTGCCAGGCCAGCCACAGCAGGGCCAGCCCGCCCACAATCATCAGGGTGATGAGCAATCTATCCATTGTGGCCTCCCTGTTTGCCCCGCGCCGGCAGCAGCCCCAGCCGGTCGAGCTGATAATAGACAAAGCAACCGGCGCAAAAATCAAAAACAAGATTGACCGCAGCCAGCACAATCACAATCCAGGCCAGCACCCAGCCAATCACCGAGCCGGACAGCGCAAACAGAACTGCGCTCGCGGCCAGCAAAAACAGCGCGCCAACCCCCTGCGCAAACTGGTGCGGGGCCGGGTCATCGCTAATCACGTTGGCTTTGAGCAGGCCGGCCGGTTTGAGCAGCCGGAAGTAAACCAGTTTGAACAGCGCCGCGCCGGGCCAAATGGTGCCAACGGCCAGCACCAGCCCCACCAGCAGCACCAGCCAGGGCTGGTTGAGCACAAAGCCCAGCAAAGTCAGCGTTATAATAGACGCCTGATTAAATTTGAGCGCCGTTGTATCTACTTTTTTGACCATTGTTCCTCCGTATTAAGTAATCGCGCACCCTCATTTCAATGCCTCTTTTACCAGCGCCGCCGCCGCCGGCGACAGCTCCAGCGTTAGCGCCGCGGCGTGTCCCTGCGGCGACATTTTGCGCCACGTTTTGCGCACAATATCAATCACCTTTTCCGGCTCGTGCTGCTGGGAAAAATCGGCAAAGTAATACTCCAAAAAGACCACGCAGATCACGTCTTCCAGCAGTTGCACCTCCGGGTCCAGCTTGAGCCGCTTTTTTTGCAGCAGCGTTTGCACCCGCTCAATCATCTCGTCATCGTAGCCCACCACGCGCAAAATCCGGCCGGCGGTTTCGGCGTGAAAACGATACAGCGCCCGCCGCCACTGGTTGTAACCCTCGCGGCCCAACGGGTAATCGCTGCGGGGAATTTCCCAGCGGCGAATGTGCTGGCTGCGGGCGGCCAGTTGCAGCGCCTCCGATGCATCCGGGGCCATTTTGGCTAACCAGGCGGTCATCCGCCGGGCGTACGCCAGCTCTTTGGGCTGCGGCTCGCCCTCAACCCGCTCAAGGTGCGGGTCTGCGGCGTTGGCCGCGTCAAAACCGGCGATAGCCTGGGCAAAACGCTGCGGGTTGGCCAGGTGATGACTCACGCCAGCGCCTCCACCCGTTCCAGCAACTCGCTCAGCGGCAGCGACTGGCCGGCGTCAAAGCGCACGGTCAGCCGCTCACGGGCATCGTTGGCCACCGGTTCAACAGCCGCCGCCCGGCCGGGATACAGTTGAGCCGCGACGGTTTGCAGGTGGGGCAGCAGCGCGGCCAGGCTGGCGGGCGTGTTGGGCGCTTGCAGCCGGTCGTTGGCCGCAAACTCAAACGCGCCGGCCTCAAAACGCAGGCTGTCGTCGAGCCGCCAGTCGTTTTCCAGCAGATCGGCCACGCTGACCGCCTGCCGCACCAGATCCAATATTTTGGCCGATTGGCTGCCGGCGCGGCCCTGTTTGCGCTGGGCCAGCAGGCCAAAGCGCCCGTCGCCGTGATCGAGCGCGAAGTTGATCTCGTGGGTAATGAGCATCACCCCGGGGCCATCCGGCACGTGGCGGTAATCGGCCACATCGAGCAGGAGGCCGTCAAC
>CAYOXS010000056.1:1053-10046 GCA_964407935.1 uncultured Caldilineaceae bacterium | reverse complement strand
TGCCCGGCCAGCAGGCGCGAGTGGCAGGCATGCGCTGCTTCGATAAACAGCCCGGCCTCTTCCACCAATTCCAACGCCCGGTCCAAACTCGCCGAACCGTTGCGCCGCTGGTGGGCATCAAACAGGTAGTGGGCAAATTTGCCTTTGGCAAACGGGTCAAAGAAAAGCTGGGTGTCGTAAAAACGGCTTCTGAACTCGTTAACAATCAGCGCCGGGTCATTGGCAATGTCGGCGTTTTGCTGCTTGATGAGCGCCTGGGCCGCGCTGATCATGGCGCTGTAGGCCAGGTCGGCGGCTTTATCGACCCGGGCCTGATCGCGCCCGCCTTCCAGCACCACCTGCGCGTCAAAATGCAGCCCTTCGGCGGCGGCAATGCCAAACTCGGTCAGGCTGACCACCTCGCCGGCGCATTCGCCCACGCCGATGTCGCCAATGGTAAACTCGCGGGCGTCGGCCCAGTCGGTGTAAAACGAGGGGTCATCGCTGTGAGCCGGCACCTCGGTAAAGGGCTTGAGCGAGGCCTTGATGGCGGTCCGGCCATAGCGGTTGACAAACTCGCGGAACGATTCGCCGCCCTGCCGCTGGCCCAGATACAAATCCAGCAGGTGATCGACGACCTCCGGCACCCGCTTCGACGGGATCGCGCCCTGCGCCTGGCCATAACTGCCGGCGTTGTTGGCCCATTCGCCGCCCAAAATTAGCTGGAAGTGGGGTACACGGTAGCTGCCCACGTTGCGGCTGGAGCCAAAAAAGCCGATGTCGGCCACGTGGTGCTGGCCGCACGAGTTAAAACAGCCGCTGATCTTCAGGCGAATATCGCGCACCGCTTCATTATATTGGTAGCCTTTGGCGGCCAGCCGCTGGCGCAGTTCGCCGGCCAACCCGCGCGAACTGGCAATGCCCAGCTTGCAGGTATCGGTGCCGGGGCAGGCGGTCACATCGATGATGGTCTGCGCGCCGGGCTGGTGCAGGCCAATTTCGGCCAGAGCCACGTACAGCGCCGGCAGATCAACCGCGTGAATCCAGCGCAGCACCATATTTTGTTCCACGGTAGTGCGCACGGTATCGCGGGTAAAGCGGCGGGCCACATCGGCCAGCCGGCGCAACTGCGGGCCGGTAATATCGCCCAGCGGCAGAGCGACAGTGACGGTGACAAAGCCCTCCTGCCGCTGCTGGTACACATTCGTTGAGCGCCACTTTTCAAACTCTTCGCCCAGCTCGATGGCTGCGCCGGAGGCCGGCTGGGGCAAACCGGCTTCTTCATAGTGCTGCAGGCTGGCCAGCCAATCGGCCCAGGCCGGGTCGTTTTCCAGGCTGGCTCGCTCTTCAAACACCAACCGCCGAAACTCATCGATGCCCAACTGGGCCACCAGAAACTTGATCCGGGCCTTGTTGCGGTTTTTCTTTTCGCCGTAGCGGGCAAAAACGCGGGCAATCGCCTGCGACAGCGGCAGCAGTTCTTCTTCCGGCACAAAATCGGCCAGCAGTTTGGCCTGATGCGGCACCGTGCCCAGCCCGCCGCCAACAACCATTTCAAAGCCTTTTCTCTCCACCCCGTCGATGACTCTGGTGACGGCGATCAAACCCAGATCGTGCATGTTGGTCAGGCCGCAGGGGTGCTGCTGGCAGCCGGAGAAGGCCGTTTTGAATTTGCGGCCAAAGTCCTGCACGTCGCGGTGGCCCAGAAAATATTGGGCAAACTCGTTGGCGTAGCCGGTCACGTCGAACGTTTCGTCGCGGCAGACGCCGGCCAGCGGGCAGGCGGTCACATTGCGCACCGAGTTGCCGCAGGCTTCGCGGGTAGTAATGCCCACCGCCGCCAGCCGGCGGTGCATATCCGGCGAGTCTTCCAGCGACACAAAATGAAGCTGAAAATCCTGGCGGGTGGTCACGTGCAAAATATTGTCGGAGTACTCCTCGGCCATATCGGCCAGTACGTCCATTTGGGCGGCGGTCAGCCCGCCGTAGGGAATTTTGAGGCGCTGCATGCCGGGCGCGTCCCAAAACGTATCCGGCCCTTTGGTCAGCTCCGGGTGGGGAAACTCAATTTCGCGCGATTCCACGCCATCGTGGCGGCGGCCGTTGTCGTAGCGCTGGCCGTACGCGCCGCGCCGCAGCCGCAGCTCGGCAAAGACCTTTTCGTCGAGTTTGCCCTGCCGGCGCAGTTCCATCTGGGTTTCAAACTCATCAATTTCCTGGGTCAACCGGGGGTCGGTGCTGTAAATCAGCAAATCGCGCCAGGTTGATGGCGATGAATGTCCGTTGTGCATTGATTCCTCCTCTGAAAAATAACCCCGTAGGGCGGGGGGCTTATCCAGCAAAGCTGGATGCTTCGCAAGGGGGTAGTTCCCCCCCAAATTTCCTCTTTCTATGGGTGCCATAGCCCAAACAACAAAAAAGCCCGGCGAGTGCGCTCGCCGGGCTGTGACAACAAAGGTGTGCAGCTATACCTTGCTTATGTCAACAATCTCCGCGCCAACGAGCTTTTCCCGGCACAGTCCAGGCAACACATACAAGCCACACAACAGAGCGCGGTGCGGCTGGCAGCGGAGACACTATTCTGGATTGGGTAAAGCTGGTTAGCGGTAGTCATAACTTTTTACTTATGGCCAACTGGTCATCAAGCGATTCATAAATAATATTTAGTGAATAGTATAAGCAAAACTTATCGATTGGCAAATCGCCGGAGCAATTATTTCACGCCTCGCTGCTGATTTAACAGTTCGCAGCTTCATGCATATAATGATTAGCCGGCAGCAACGAGAACGAAAAAATGTGGAGTTCATAACTGAAGTTATGGACTCCTGTCGCAACTTTTTAGAAGCCAGGGCAGGAACACACCCTGATTCCTGACTCCTGACTCCTGAATCCTATTTTTCAACGGAGGACAAACCGATGCCCAACCGAATTTACAACTTCAGCGCCGGGCCGGCAGTGCTGCCGGAACCGGTGCTGGAACAGGCCCGTGATGAGCTGCTCGATTACAACGGCAGCGGCATGAGCGTAATGGAGATGAGCCATCGCTCCAAACCGTTTGAAGCCATATTGGCCAGCGCCGAAGCCGGCCTGCGCCGGATTATGGCCATCCCCGCCGATTATGACGTGCTTTTTTTGCAGGGTGGGGCCAGCCTGCAATTTGCCATGGTGCCAATGAACCTGTACCTGGCAGGCAACCCCATCGATGTCATCCACACCGGCGCCTGGACCGAGAAAGCTATCAAGGAAATCAACAAGGTAGCCGCCTGCACCATAGCCGGCTCCGGCGAGGCCAGCCACTTTACCCGCCTGCCCCGCCCCGAAGAAATCACGCTGAACCCGCAGGCCTCATACGTGCATATCTGCTCCAACAACACCATTTTTGGCAGCCGGTGGCGCGAGTTTCCCGCCACCGGCGAGGTGCCGCTGGTGGCCGATATGTCATCCGACATCCTGTCGCAACCGGTCGATGTCGCTCGCTTTGGGCTGATCTTTGCCGGCGCGCAAAAGAACATCGGCCCGGCCGGGGTGACGCTGGTGATTGTACGCCAGGATTTGGTTGAGCGCGCCCCCAAATCTCTGCCGGCCATGCTCCAGTACCGCACCCACAGCAAAAACAACTCGCTGTACAACACCCCGCCGACCTTTGCCATTTATATGGTTGGGCTGGTGCTCAACTGGCTTGAGCAGCAGGGCGGCCTGGCCGGCCTGGCCGAGCGCAACCAGCACAAAGCCGGGCTGCTTTACCGGGCCATCGACGCCAGCGCTTTTTATAGCTGCCCGGTCGCCAAAGAGGACCGCTCGCTGATGAATGTGATCATCCGCGTTAATAACGGCGACGAGGCGCTGGAAAAGAAATTTGTAACCGACGCCGAAGCCGCCGGATTGAGCGGCCTCAAAGGGCATCGCTCGGTGGGTGGGCTGCGCGCTTCCATTTATAATGCTATGCCGGTGGCCGGCGTGCAGGCGCTGGTTAGTTTTATGCGGGAGTTTGAAGCCCGGTATGGGTAACAACAGGGCGAGCATTGGGCTACGCCGCCGTTCTTACAGTAGTGGGTCACGCTTTTTGTTTCTCAGGAAATTAATCAGGCAATGCGTTTGTTTGCCCCCTCCCCCTGTCCCCCTCCCCAGGTTTGGGGGAGGGGAATGAAAGATGTGGGTGACGGCAGGCGCAAAGCGCCGGCCGGCACCCCCAAAAAAAAAACCCCGGGTGTGGGGTAGCCACCACTATCATAAAATGAGAAAACCTTATGTCTACGGTAGATATTATTGTAGCCGGCCATTTGTGCTTGGATTTGATCCCCACCTTTGACGCCCGCGACGACGATCTGAGCGAAATGCTCCTCCCCGGCAAGCTGGTGCATGTTGGCGCGGCGGTCACCGCCACCGGCGGCGCGGTCAGCAACACCGGCCAGGCCCTGCACCGGCTGGGCATCGCCACCCAACTGATGGGCAAAGTTGGCGACGATATGTTTGGCCGGGCCATCCTCGAGGTTATTCGCCGCCAGGATAAACGGCTGGCCGAAACGGTCATTGTCAGCCCCGGCGAGGCGTCATCGTACACGCTGGTTATTAACCCGCCCGGCGTCGACCGCATCTTTTTCCACTGCCCCGGCGCTAACGATACCTTTTGCGCCGCCGATGTTGACCTGAGCCGGCTGGCCGGGGCGCGCCTGTTTCACTTTGGCTATCCGCCGCTGATGCGCCGCATGTTTCTGGATAACGGCGCGGAGCTGGCCGGCCTGCTGCGGCAGGTAAAAGCCGCCGGGCTGACCACCAGCCTGGATATGGCCCGGCCCGACCCCAACTCCGAGGCCGGCCGGGTGGATTGGGCAACGCTGCTGGCCAATGTTTTGCCCTATGTTGACCTGTTTGTGCCGAGCGTGGATGAAATCCTGTATATGCTTAACCGGCCCCGCTTTGAAACGCTCATTGCCGGCGGCAATCTGGACGCCCACGTTGACGGCGCGCTGCTGGCCGAACTGGCCGACCGGTTACTTGAACTGGGCGCGGCGGTAGTGCTGCTCAAACTGGGCGATCAGGGCGCTTACCTGCGCACCACGGCCAACGCTGCCCGGTTGGCCAATTTGGGCGCGATTGACCTGCCGGATGGCTGGCTGGACCGCGAGCTGCTGGCTCCGGCCTTTGCGGCCAAAGTAGCCGGTACTACTGGCGCGGGTGATTGCACCATCGCCGGGTTTCTGGCCGGGGTGGTTAAAGGGCTGTCTGTTGAGGACACGCTGCGGGCAGCCGTGGCCGTGGGCGCGTGTAATGTAGAAAGCGCGGACTCGGTCAGCGGCATCCCGGCCTGGGACACGGTGCAGGCCCGGCTGGCCGCCGGTTGGCCGCAGCGCCCGGTCAAGCTGTCGCTGCCCGGCTGGCAGTGGGATCAACAACAGGGGTTGTGGTTAGGGCCACTTCATCACTAAAAAGTAACAAATTTTAATGTCACAAGTACTCCTGGCGCTTTACAAAAATGGCATATCGGGAGTATACTAAGATTGATTTTTAGAGGCTTTTACGCCTGATACAGACCGGTATCCTGGGGAGGAGGGGCCGGCTTTTCCGGTCAGATGTTGTTGCCCTGGCCCGGTGAGCCGGGGCGTTGAGCCGGGAACCTCTTGCCGATAATCTCAGGATTTCTAACCCGGGCCGGTCGGCCGTGTTTAAACATTTTACCTTAATAACTGTAGGAGTTACGCAGTTGGGGTCATTCTGAGCGAGGAACGAGCGACCTGTGCCCTTTAGGGTAAGAGTCTCCAATTCGAGCTAAATCAGAGATTCTTACCCTAAAGGGCACACTCAGAGCCTGTCCCGCACGATGTTGGCGGGATGACATGCAACGAACTGCGTAACTCCTAAACTGTCCAAAGCCGGATTAATTGCCGGGGGGGTGAGCCTGCTTTGTGTCATTCTTTGGGAGGGTAGCCGAATGACACACCATTGGAATGATAAACGTTACCAACAACTCCTGCACGCGGCCACGGATTACGTCTATTCCGTGACGGTGCGAGACGGCCAGACCGTGCAGGCCACCCACGGTTACGGCTGTATTGCCGTTACCGGTTATACCCCGGAAGAATACAACCGGGATGGTGAACTGTGGTACACCATGGTTCATCCCGAAGACCGCCCGCAGGTTTTGCGCCAACTGGCCCGGCTGCAGGCCGGCGAGCCGGTGCCCCCGCTCGAACATCGCATTCTTCACAAAAACGGGTCTACCCGCTGGATCAAAAATATCGTGGTGCCTGAGTACGACTCGCAGCAGCGGCTGGTGAGTTACGATGGGCTGGTCACCGACATCACCCCCCGCAAATCCGCCGAACTGCAAGCCATCCGCACCGAGCGGCTGGCGGCGCTGGGCCAGATGGCCGCTGCCCTGGCTCACGAAATCAATAACCCCCTGCAAGCCATCCAGGCCAACCTGGACCTGGTGCTGGACTTTCCGGTTGACCCCGCCGAATATCGCGAATCGTTGTTAAAGGTGCGCCACGAAATTGACCGGCTGCGCCATATGTCGCAACGGGTGTTAAGTTATGCCCGCCCGCAGCCCACCACCCGCCATTTGGTTTCGGCCGGCGACATGATTAACCAGGTGCTGAACCTGGCCAAACTCCAGTTGGAACAATCCCGCGTGCAGGTTTTAACCGATTTCCGGCCGGCGCCGCGGGTGCGCGTTACCCCCACCCAACTGCTACAGGTTTTTTTGAATATGGCCATCAATGCGATTGAAGCCGGCGCCAGCCAGCTTCACATATCGGTGGCCGGCGACAACGACCAGGCCGTGATCTGCTTTGCCAACAACGGGCCGTCTATTCCGCCGGCCACGCTGCCCTATCTGTTTGAGCCGTTCTTTACCACCAAAAACGGCGGCAGCGGCCTGGGGTTGTGGGTGAGCCATATGGTGGTGCAGCAGCACGGCGGCTCGTTAACGGCCGATAACCTGGCCAACGATCAGGGCGTAGTCTTTACCATCCGCCTGCCGGGGACGGTATGATTCTAACCTTTTTCCTACACACTTTTTATGCCACTAATATACTTTTAATGTTTAATAGTAACTGTTATGCCACTAACAATACGCCCAGTTTCTATTCAGCGGCCGGCCATCACAGAAGCGAAACTGAATTAACAAGGGTGTCACCCGCACGCCACCTGTCGGGAGGGGTAAGGCGTTGATGTGGATTGAGATGAAGTCCTTCACCGAACAGCATACCGCCCAACTATTGCTCGTTGATGACGAACCCAATATTCGCCAGCCGCTGGCCCGCGCCTTAAGCCTGAAAGGCTACACTGTTCAGGAAGCCGGCGCCGGCTACGAGGCGCTAACCCTGCTGCAGCACACCCCCTTTGATCTGATGGTGCTGGATATGCATATGCCCGATCTTGACGGCGTCGAGGTAATGCGCGAAGCCCGCCGGCTCTATCCCAACCTGCTGATCCTGGTTCTCACCGGCCATCCTTCGGTGGATAATGCCGTGGCCGCGGTCCGCTCGGAAGTGGCCGAATTTCTGTGCAAACCGGCCTCCGTCCACGAGATTGCCTGCACCGTGGCCCGCATTCTGCAAAAGAACGCCCAACGGCTGCAAAGAGAGCGTGTTTTTGAGGCGATGGCCCGGATGATAGAAGCTCTGCATCAAACGGAACAGCCGGCCCCGCCGCCGGAACCGGAGCCAGAACCCGAAGCCGAGCTGCTGCCCGATCATCTGCTGGTAGCGCCGCCCCTGCTGCTGGACCGGCAGTTATTGCAGGTAACGCTTGAAGGGGCCAGCCCCGTTCAGGCCGAACTGACCAAAGGTGAAACAGCCGTGCTGGCCGCATTTATGAGCCGGCCCAACAGCGTCATCTCCTGCCGCGATCTGGTTGGGCTGGCCTGGGGCTATGACGCCGATGAAATTGAAGCCGAAAGCGTGATCCGGCCCTATATCTTTCGGCTGCGGCGCAAACTGGAACCGGGCGCGGCCAAACCCAAACTGATCCGCACCCTGCGCAACCGGGGTTACATGCTCAACACCGAGCTATAACCCCAGCCCGGCCCTAACCCCATTCATTACCGGCTCGCCTTAGTGGCGAGCCTTTTTTGTTGGCAACGCCTCCGCCCTCACCCCCCTAATATTGCGGTGTCAGTTTGGGGCGGCGTCGCCGCCCCAAACAGACACACTTTCCCGGGCTTGTGATATTTTTGTGATTTGCTTGGGATATGCTGAATCCGGTAACTAAACTGCTGAAAAATTCATTTTGAATAATTTTGAAATGAAAGTGAAATATTTCTCGCACTATTTTTTGCTATACTGAATTTTGGGTGCAGTCAATATGAAAGAATGGTATACCGTTCACACCAAACCAAACGCCGAGACTCAGGTGGCCGCCGCGTTACAGCAGCGCGGCATCACCACCTTTTTGCCGCAGGTTCGGCGGAAAACCCCCAACCACGATTATCGCCAGCAGCCGTTCTTTCCCTGTTACCTGTTCATTAATGTCGATCTGGCCGCAACCGGCCTGTCGGCGGTGCAGTGGACGCCCGGCCTGCGCCGGCTGGTCTCTTTTAACGACCGGCCAACACCGCTGGCCGGCGAAGTCATCGAGCTGATCCGCCACCGGGCCGAAGCTCTGGGCGTGACCGGCGGGCTGCCGGGCCACGCCTTTAAGCCCGGCGACACCGTGCGGATTACCGCCGGGCCGTTTAAGGATATGCTGGCCATTTTTGACAGCCCCAACACGCCCGAAGAGCGGGTGCAGGTGCTGCTAACCATATTGGGCCGCGCCAGCCGTTACCAGCTTGACGCGAGCGATCTGGCCAAACCCCCGGCTGATACGCCCGGCCCGGCCCCGGTTCAATCCAACCGGCCGCGCCGCACCCGGGGTAAAGGCCGGCGCATCGCAAACCAGTAACTAACCCCCTCCCCCAAAATGGGGAAACCAATTTAGGGGTGTTGTTTTGGGCGCCAAACGTCCCCAAAAAAACCCCCGCGTAAAACCCCCATACCCGGGGCAGGGGGGTATGGGGGTGTGGGTAACAA
>CAYOXS010000056.1:0-1043 GCA_964407935.1 uncultured Caldilineaceae bacterium | reverse complement strand
GCTGCCCAAACAACACCCCGGAGTAATCCCCCCTTCCCTGGGGAAGGGGGTTAGGGGGATGGGGATCCAAACACTATTTTCTGTTGTAGCCGCCGCTCCGGAGAATAGTCACAGCTTTTTGCCAGAACCCGCCGGAATTGCTACAATTCAGGACGGCGGAGCCTGCCAGAAAATCCTATGTTATCCGGTGATGCGTGACCGACGAGCAAACCAATCCCATCAAAATTTTGTATGTTGAAGACCAGAAAGATGTCCAGCGGGCCATCTTTCAACTGCTGTCTGTATTGGGTTACGAGGTTGAATGCGCCGATAACGGCCAGGAAGGCGTTGATAAAGCGACTAGCTGGCTGCCGGATGTCATTTTAATGGACATTCGCATGCCCGTGCTGGACGGCGTCGAAGCGACCCGGCTGATCCGCCAGAACCCCGCCACGGCCAATATTCCGGTTATTGTGCTCTCTGCCTTTACCGACCAGAAAACCCGCGCCGCCTGCGAACAGGTCGGCGTGAACGGCTTTGTCACCAAACCGGTCAGTATGCACAAACTGACCCGCCTCATTGAGCAGGTCCTCGAAACGTAAGCAGGAAGCAGGAGCCAGGAATTAGCAGGTTACGCTACCAGCGTGACGGCCGGGCTACAAGCCCAACCTACATCGCCTCGATCAATCCTGTCGTCAACTATTTGTTGATGACCGCACCTCTAAGAATTCGGCAAAAGCTAACAACTCAGCTTGAACCTGAGGAAACAAGACCGCAACATTATCAACCAGTTTTTGGATTTTGGCCGGTTCAAACCTGAACGTATAAACATTTCGGACAACATGCCGGAAACCCCGATACTCGTCGAGTTGATTGGAGGCTGATCCCGAAATGACAGCCGGCCTTATTCCCGGTATCTCGGCGGTCATTTGCTGCAATAGTAATTGATGCCAGTTTTCACCCGCCGGTAATGTACCATCTACGCGTGAAGCAACCAACTCAAAGATGCGTTCCAGGCCAGAATAGAAACTATGCAAATACAAGGCAACGCCAGCCAGGTAATA
>CAYOXS010000055.1:0-24076 GCA_964407935.1 uncultured Caldilineaceae bacterium | reverse complement strand
TTCTCCCCCTTCTCCCTCAGGGGGAAGGGGGCCGGGGGGATGAGGGTGAATGAAATACATCCCAAAAATTTAGTGGGCAGCCCGACGGTCACGCTACAAGCGTGACCTGCTGTGCAACTTTTTGGGTCAATTTGCGTAATTTTATATTAATTACCGGGAGGAATAAATACATCATGAAATTTCTTGTTCGTTGGATTATGCTGGCTGCGGCCATCGCGGTGACGGCGTGGTTGCTGCCCGGTGTTTCTGTTGCTGGCGATGGCCAGCAGTGGGTGATCAACCTGTTGATTGTGGCCGCGGTGCTGGGGCTGGTTAACGCCTTCATCCGGCCGATTGTGTCGCTGTTAACCTGCCCACTGATTATTTTATCTCTGGGCCTGTTTTCGCTGGTGATCAACGCCCTCATGTTGTCGCTGGTGGACTGGCTGTTGCCTGAAATTTTGACCGTTAACGGTTTCTGGACGACATTTATTGCCAGCCTGCTGATTGCCATTGTGGCCGGGCTGCTCAACACCTTTGTCAGCGATAAAGACAGCCGCTGGTAAACTCGCCAGCGCAGCGGGCGGCGCTCCAACCGGAGCGCCGTTTTGCTTTAGTCGCTCCACAATTCGCGCAGATTGGTGGTGATTGTGCTCACCGCCAGCCCCAAAACTGCCAGAATAAACACCAGCCACCAAAACTCAACAAGCAGAACAATGCCCGTCACCCCGGCCAGAATCAGAGTCAGGTTCAACAGAAAATTGGGCAGCCGGCCACGCAGGGTCGACTCAATGGCCAAAAAGATCAACCCCACCAGCACAATCCAGTTAAACCAGCCGGCCGGCCGGAGCATCAGCAGCAGGGTCAGCGCCAAAATGAGCAGGCCGCCGCTCACCGCCGCCCACAGTTCAGCGATGCGTGCCTGTTTGCCCAAAGGCGGTTCCGGGCGGTGTTTGTGCCGGAGGTGGGCTTGCGGATCGCCCCAGTTGCCCTGTTCAATTTTGGTTAAATAGGCCCGGCACGCCTGCCACGTTTCTGTGGTTTGGGTGTAACGGGCATAAAGCGACTGGAGTTCGGCTTGCGTCTGCTCCAGCTTTTCTGTTTGTTGTTTGTAAATGTGGTTAAGATAATCCGTTTCCTGCAATGCCTGAGCCTCCAGCGCCAACAGGCGAACATCCTCGCGGCGCTGGTTTAGTTCCTGTTGCAACTGGCGGCGGGTTTCGGCGAGCGTGGCGATGTGCTGGGCGAGTTGAGCCGGAGTAGCGCCGGGCGGTGTTATTTTATCCAGCCCGGCCCAACCGAGCGGATCGTACCAGGCTCGCCGCACCGCCCCGGCGCGGTTGAATTTGGGGCCGGCCGGCGCTCGCTCGCCACCCAGCGGGTCCTGCGTATCCAGCCCCCACAACCCGCGATAATTTTCAACCCAGCCCATTTCCTCGGTCAATATAATGGGCGTCCACTGCCGCTGCTGGCCCGGCCCAATGGCCACCCCATCGCCGCGGGCGTAATCGATGAACGGCACGCTCAGCAGCGCGCCAACTTCTTCATTCACGTGTTCAACATCACCCTGCCCCAAATTCTCTGCCCAAAATTTTCTCAGCAGGATGGCGCCACGTTTGACCGGGCCTAAAAATTTTGGTTCGACACTCATTTTATATTCGCCGGGTTCAAAATAGCTGGCGTGCGAACCGGCTCCGGCAAAAATGATAGGGTGATTCTGCTCAAATTTGCGC
Source organism: uncultured Caldilineaceae bacterium (assembly GCA_964407935.1). Classification (GTDB taxonomy): domain Bacteria; phylum Chloroflexota; class Anaerolineae; order 4572-78; family J111; genus J095. The sequence continues at coordinate 22,364 of CAYOXS010000055.1, read as the reverse complement.
AAATTGGGGTCATCCCAGCGGCGACGCAGGTCATCGTCGGCAAAATCGTGCGAGGCGTAGGCCACCCAGCGAGGCGCCGGCTCGCCCTTCGGCTCATCCGACAGGTACACAAAAACCTGCTCCCAGTCGGCTTCGTGGTCGTTGACGCCGTAAAAGCTGGAGCGCCAATCGTTCATCGGAAAGAAAAAAAGGTAGTGCAGAATAATGTAGCCGCCTTCGCGGATAACCCGGCCGTAGTAAACATAACGCGGATCCTCCTGGCGCATATCGGCATATTTAATCTGGGCGGCGGCGGCTGTACCGCCGGGCACGGTGCCGCGCAGCAGCAGCGACAGGTTGAAGAGCGAATCCAGGATACGGGCAAAAAGGCCCACGCGGGCCAGCCGGCCCGACGCGTGGAACACCGGTTGATTGGGCTGGCTGAGCCAGTGCTGGTACTCCAGTGGGTCGAGCGGGCGTTCTGTGAAATGGAGGTACATGGTGTGGTCGGCCAGTATCTGGCTAAATTCGGCCAATTTGGCCGCCGACAGATTGCCTTCGGCCACGAGTTCCCGCTCGCGGCCACGGTTATCGCGTAGCCATAAACTACACCGGCGCAAATAGCCATCAACCGCGCACGGGAAAAACATTTCGCCGTGGGTAAAGCAAACAACCGGCTCGTAGCGGCGGAGCAGAGTCAGATTGTCCATTGTGAATTTTCCGCATTTCGCCGCCGGCGTTCAAAGGCGTGCTGCACGTCGCGCTGGTTGAGGTAAAAAACTATCAACACATCCAGCAGCATATCAAAATAGTGGGGTGCGCCCTGGTGATATCGCCATAAATTGATGGCCATGCTGACTCCAAGCTGGATCATCAGCAGCAGCCAGGCCCAGCGTTTGAGCTGCCACAAGCCCAAAATAAAAACAGTTTGAAAGGCGATGGTCAGCCCGCCCAGAATTGGCAGCAGTTGTGATTGCAGCAGCAGCAGCTCAACCGCCTGCGGCTGGGAGAAAGGAAAAATAGTGCCGCCAACGGGCGCCAGCGACACCGCCACAAAAAAGGCCAGCAGCGACAATATTTGCAGCACAATAATTACTTTTACGCCAAATGGCCGCCGGCGAGCGTTATTTTTTGACATGCGATCTTTGCCCTACTTGCCGTTGCCGGTTGTGTGGCTAACCGATACAGCCTCGCCGGGGTTGAGGATTTTTACGGTGACATCTGGGGCCAGCGCCCGGGCATGCTGGGCAAAGGTGTGGGGCGGATTGACCAAAAATCCGGGGTTGAACCATTTAAAGCCCAGCGGAGAAAGAGTGCCCCAATGAATGGGAATGGCCAGCCGCGGGTTGATCATTTGCAGGGCCACGGCCGCCCGGTACGGGTCCAGGTGGCCCTGCCCCAGGGTTGGCCCCCAGCCCCACACCGGCATAAGCGCCACGTCGATATTTGCCGACAGGCTGGACATTTCTGGAAAGATGTCGGTATCGCCGGGGAAATACGCCGTTTGCGACCCTTCAATTACAAAGCCGAGCGTGTCGGCGCTGGGGCCGCCTCTAAAGCGGGCGCGGTCGTGGCTGGCCGGAGTAGCATGAATGGTTAATTTGCCGGCGGTCGTCGTATCGTCAACTCCCAGTTCTTCAATGTTGATGAACCCTTGCCGTTTTAGCATGGCGGCCATACCGCGCGGCACAATCAAACGGGTATGTTTACCCAGCATCGCCAGCGATGGCAGATCGAGGTGGTCATAATGCATGTGCGACACGAGCACGGCATCAACATCACGATACCAATCGGCCTGGATATTAGCGGTACTGCGGCGCAGGTGCATCACCTGGTTGCGCAGAACGGGGTCGGTTAATATTTTGGCGCCATCAACCTGGATTAATACTGTGGCGTGGCCCACATAAGTTACATCAAGACTGGGTGTCATTAATTTTGAACTACAAAGGTTTTTGTTGAATCAACGATAGACACTATGTTTGCACTTTTGAAACTTCGCTCAAAATAGGACACAGATTTACACAGAAAACACAGATGAAACAAAAAATTTTTAGAAAATCTGTGTAAATCTGCGAAATCTGTGTCCGGATTTAAAAATGAAAAGGTAGTAGATAGATTTATCCTGAAAAGTTTACCTTAATCCGGCCACGATTTCAAAAGTCAGGTCGTGGCTTCCGGCAGTGGCAGGATTTGACATTTTCTAACTCGCAATTCACAATTGAGATTGTATCTCATATTGATGATGAAGGGGTGTTTGGTGGCAGAGCTTTCTGAATTGGCCCAAAAACTAAAAAAGGCAGGGTACAAACTCACTCCGGCCCGGCTGGCGGTTATTCAGGTTTTGGAAGAAAGCCACGAACATCTCTGCCACAGTCAAATTTTGGAAGAGGGGCAGAAAATTTACCCCAAACTGAGCCGGGCCACCGTCTACCGCACCATGGATATTCTGGTTGAACAGCAGTTGATGCGCCCGCTTTATTTAAATGACCCCACCCAGCGGTTTGTGTCGGCGGCGGGGGGGCATCATCACCTGATTTGCACACAGTGTGGGGCAACTATTGAATTTGACCACTGCACTGTGGATGTGCTGGCCCAAAAACTGGCTGAGCAATTTGATTTTCAGATTCACAACCATCTGCTGGAATTTCAAGGCACCTGCGCCCGGTGCCGGACCAATTAACTCATTAAATCTGGCCTGATAGTTGTTCGCCCGGATTACCACCAATCCGGCGATCAGTCCGAGTGCAGTTCACTTCAACATAAACCTCCTATACGTTGTCAGCGTAATTCAGGTGTGATATACTGGCCTTATCTTTAATGTTAAGGAGGTTCACGCTGAATATAAAAATCTCTACGTTCACAGTTCCTATTGGAGCTTTGGTTGGTTTAGCCACAGCGCTGGCTATTAATTCGAGCAATGTGGGGCTGCTGGCAGGAGTCCTGATTGGAGGACTGATTGGCGGTTTTATTGGCTTATATTTTGCCAAACGGCGTTTAAACAAATAGGAGGGCTTGTGCAAGAAAAACTCTATCACTATCGGGCTGTGGTTCGGGCGGTTTATGACGGCGATACCTGCACCGTCGATATTGACCTGGGCTTAAAAACCTGGATACAGGGCGAAAAACTACGCCTAAATCGAATCAACGCGCCAGAATTGCGTGGAGATGAACGCCCGAAAGGGTTGTTATCCAGAGACTTTTTGAAAGAACAAATTGAGGGCAAGGAAATTTTTATTCAGACGATCAAGGACCAACAAGAAAAATATGGCCGCTATATTGCCGAAATCTGGCTGCAAAGTGGCGATGGCTGGATAAATATCAACGATCTGCTGGTCCAGCAGGGATTTGCACAATATCAAACCTATTAGCTTTAAAAACAAACAGAGCCCTCCGGGGGGGAGAAGGGCTCTGTATCAGATGGGGTCAGAATTTATAGGCAATTCCGAAGCCTATGTTGGCCCCGTCATTTGAACAATATGTTATCAGAAGAATCCTGTTTCCAGTAGTGACATTTGTCACGATTAATTAGTGATATTTGTCATATTGTCAGTGATTATCCTTGAAAACTGCTGTATGTTACCTCTCCTGTTTTACAGCGAAGGGTAATAAATGATAAAGTTGAAATGCTCAGGCCATTCCCGGTTTGCTCCATTCAAAATGTGTGTGCGGCTGATTAGAGAGGGTCAAACTGGGAACTGCTGTTACTTTTGCCTGCGTTTGACACCACCGAAAAAATGTGTTATAGTCCTTTCTTGTCTTACGGGTAACCCATTGCGGCTGCTCAACAGACAGAGCACAATTTGCCTGAAAAATCTTTTTTGATAGAATAAGGCTTGTGCAACCCAGTTGAACCAAGTCTCCGTAGCTCAGAGGATAGAGCGTTTGGTTGCGGACCAAAAGGCCGCAGGTTCGAATCCTGCCGGGGACGCCTGGGAAATCACTTGCACCAGTTGCAAGTTGTGGGGATTGTCCCTTAAAAACTAATTTGCAGGTAAGCAGATCCGTCGCTGTCCGGTTACTAACCGGATAGAGGAACTTCCCGCCTCTCGGTTTTACCAGTATGGTAAAGCAAAGCCGCCTCACGAAACAGTAAGTGAGGGCAGATTACTGCAAAGTAAATCTGACTACAACCGCAACAGAGAGCAAACCAGCCTTATTTTGAGGTGATGGGTGAAACGGTGGGGTAAAAGCCCACCAGCAGCAGCCGGTAACGGCGCTGGCTGGGCGAGCGTGCGGCTGAGAGTAAGGTGAGCGGACCGGGCCAGCAATGGTTCGGCCTCATCGCAGCGGCGGCGGTAAGGAAATGTAACACATTTCAAGCCAAATGCCGCCAGGTGGTTGCACCTGAGATAGATGACGGTTAAAACAGAATTGGGAGTACGCGCTTACCTTAAAAATTAGGTTCACCGATGCGGGGTGGAGCAGAGGCAGCTCGCCAGGCTCATAACCTGGAGGTCGGGGGTTCGAATCCCTCCCCCGCTACTCAATCCCCTATTAAAGGGGTGTAGCTCAATTGGCAGAGCGTCGGTCTCCAAAACCGAAGGTTGCGGGTTCAATTCCTGCCACCCCTGTGTTTTGCGGGCGTAGTTCAGGGGTAGAACGTCTCCTTGCCAAGGAGAAGGTCGTGAGTTCGAATCTCATCGCCCGCTTGAAAAAGAGCCTCGATACTATCGAGGCTCTTTTTCGTTATCTGTCCGGGAAGGCCGCGGTGCCAGCGTGGCCTTCCTTTAATTTGGGCGTTCACCCAAAATGAACTCTTCGGTCAGCCGGTGCGCCTGATCATCGGGGAACTGGCGCGGCGGGTGCTTCATAAAATAGGACGCGGGCGAGTAAATTACGCCACCAACACCCCGGTTAAGCGCCAATTTGAGGCAGCGGATTGAGTCGATGGCGACCCCGGCCGAGTTGGGCGAGTCTTCTACCGACAGCCGCAGTTCCAGATTCATCGGCACATCCCCAAACAATTTACCTTCCATCCGAATAAAACAAACCTTGTTATCATTTTGCCACGGCACGTAATCGCTGGGGCCAACGTGAATGTTACGATCCTCTAGCCGTTCCTGGGCTACGGCCTGCACGGCTTCGGTTTTTGACACTTTTTTGGAGGCCAGCCGGGCCTGGTTTTTCATGTTCAAAAAGTCGGTGTTGCCGCCGGTGTTGAGCTGGTAGGTGCGTTCCAGCTTAACGCCGCGCTTTTTGAACAAATCGGTCAAAGTGCGATGGGTGATCGTAGCGCCCAACTGAGCTTTGATGTCGTCGCCAATAATGGGCAGCTCCTTGGCTTCAAAGCGGGCCGCCCATGCGGGGTCGCTGGCAATAAAGACTGGAATGTTATTGATAAAACCAATGCCGGCTTCCAGAGCGCATTCGGCGTAAAAGCGGGCGGCCTGTTCGGAACCGACCGGCAGGTAATTGACCAGCATGTCGGCCCCGGAATTTTTCAGTTCGGCCACAATTTCCTCTTTGCTCAACTGCGGCGCATCAGACAGCACAAACGAGTCTTCGGCGGGGAAGTTGGCCATGTGCTCCGAGCAGCCATCGAGTACCTGGCCCATTTTTACGGTGACGCCGGTGTGGGGCACATTGTCGCAGAAAACGGCGGTGCAGTTGGGCCGGGCAAAAATCGCATCGGCAACATCCCGGCCAACTTTGCGTTTGTCAATGTCAAACGCGGCTACTACGGCAATGTCGGCGGGGGTGTAGCCGCCCAAATCCCAGTGCATCAGGCCGATGGCGTCGGCTTCGGTTTTGTCGGCGTAGTAGTAAATTCCCTGAATCAGTGAACTGGCGCAGTTGCCAATACCGACAACCGCAATATTGATTTTGCTCATTTTTTTCTCCATTCTGTAAATTGTTGGTGATTTGATAACTGAGTTGATGTATTTTGGCGGGACAACCTCCTTTTCCGGGCAATCAGCAAATGGATGCTGTGGATTGGCGCACAATCAGTTCCGGCTCGATGATCTGGGGCGCGATATGGGTTTGGCCCGCGGCCAGGTGGTACAGCAGATTAACCGCAAATTGGCCGAGCCGGTCAGTGGGCTGGCGCACAGTGGTGAGCGAGGGCGAATAGGCGGCAGCGATGCCCAGATCGTCAAAGCCCACCACCGAAAAATCCTGCGGGACTTTGTACCCCTGGTGTTGCAGCCCGTTGATCACACCGATGGCGGTCATATCGTTGTAGCAAAAAATAGCCGTGGGCCGATGGGGCAGCGCCAGCAGTTGCGGTACGGCTTTGATACCGCCGGTAATGCCGCCGTCGCCATGGACAATGAGCGTTTCGTCCGGCGGAATATTGCGTTCGGCCAGGCTGGCCCGATAGCCGGCCAGCCGCTGTTGTTCGGTGTTGGTGTGGTGGCCCTGGGTGACAAAGGCAATCCGCCGGTGACCGGCCTCGATCAGGTAGGTCATGGCCGCAGACACGCCGCGGTAGTTATCAACCGATACCGAAAACGGGTAGGATGGACAACTGATCAAAACCACTGGCATATCGGTGCGGTTGGGCCAGGAAAGATAGCCGTTATCAACCAGCGAACCGACCACAATGGCCCCGGCCAGCCGCCGCTCAAAAAAGGCCCCGGTCAGGCTCAGTTCCCGCTCGCGATTGCGGTGAAAGCTGCTGACAAACACGTGATAATCCTCGCCCTGAACTGCTTCCTCAATATTTGAGATCAGATCGACGTAAAACGGGTTGAGAAAATCGTTCACGGCCACGCCGATGGTGGTGGAGCGATTGGACACCAGCGAGCGGGCCACGGCGCTGGGCACATAGCCCATTTCTTTGGCCAGGTTCTGGATGAGCTGCCTGGTTTCCGGGCTGATGCGCGGATGGTTGGCCAGCGCCCGTGACACGGTTGAGGGCGCTACTTCGGCGCGTTTGGCAATATCTTTGATGGATACGCTCATAGTTTTGCTCCTGCAACTGATGCGCAAACGTTTGCACAATATAGCAAAATCAGTATTATTTGTCAAACCAGAATTAATCGGTCATACCGGCAAAAATCAGGTACGGAAAATTTACGGGCAGGCGGTCGGCTTAAGATGAACCAATCTCCGGCAATGAACATTTCAAAAATTAAGGAAACAGTTATTGACAAATTAAAATGGCTGTGGTATTCTCTGTTATGCACACGTGTGCATAACAGAAGTGATTGCTTTGTTGGTCACATAAGGGGGGCGAATGCCGGTTACCATCAAAGACATTGCCAAAGCCGCTGGCGTATCACACACCACTGTTTCCCGGGCCCTCAAAGGGAATCCCGCCATCAGCACCGAAACCACAGAACGTATCCAGCACCTGGCCCAGGAATTGGGCTACACCCCCAGCGCCGTGGCGCAAAGCCTGTTAACCCGTCGAACCCAAACGATTGGCATGGTGGTTACCACCATCGCCGATCCTTTTGTGGCGCAGGTTGTTGAGGGGGTTGAAAGCGTGGCCCAGGCGGCCAATTACAGCGTATTTTTAACCACCTCTCACAACAACCCCGATCAGGAGATGAGCGTTGTTGAAACGCTCCACCGCCGTCGGGTGGACGCCATTATTGTCACGTCATCGCGTGTTGGCAGCCTGTATGCGTCCCGGCTGGCGCAAATCCAAATACCGATTGTCCTCATTAACAACCAGGAAGAAGGCGAATTCCTTTATTCGGTGTCGGCCGATGACCGCCAGGGAGCGCAGTTGGCGGTTGAATACCTGATCAGTTTGGGCCATCGGGGCATTGGTTACATTGGCGCCTCTAACCGGCCCAAATCAAATCGCCGCCGGCAGACCGGGTATCAAACCGCATTGCAGCAGGCCGGTATTGAGCTGAATCCGGCGCTGGTTTTGCAGCCAGCCGTCAGCACAGATTTGAAACGGGGGGAAGCCGGACTCGACCTGATTTTGAGGGGTCAGGTCACTGCGATTTTCTGTTATAATGATATTATTGCCATTGGATTACTGATGGCCTGTCAGCGTCACGGGATTAATGTGCCAGATCAACTCAGTATTATTGGCTTTGATGGCATCGAGCCGGCCCAGTATGTTAGCCCGCCGTTAACCACGGTCTGCCAGCCGCGGCTGCTGCTGGGGCAAACGGCCATGCAAATGACATTGGCCCTGCTCGATGATGAAGAAGTTCACGATTCTATTTTGCCGTGTGAATTGATTGTGCGCAGTTCAACAGCGCCCGCGCCCGATAATTAAGTTGTAACCCCCACCACCATTTACTAAACAACAAAATTTCTCAATTAAGGAGATTTGTCGCTGATGACAGCAAAAGTCAACGTTGGATTAATTGGCGCCGGCCGCATTGGCCGGGTTCACGCCGAAACATTGTCGTACCGTATTCCCGCTGCCAATCTGGTAGCTGTTGCCGATGTTTTTGAGGCGAGCGCTCAAAAATGCGCAACCGATTTTCAAATCCCATCATACACCACCAACCCGCAGGAAATTTTCAACAACAAAGATATCGATGTGGTAGTTATCTGTTCCAGCACCGATACCCACGCCGCTTTTATGGTTGACGCCGCCAACGCCGGCAAGCACATCTTCTGTGAAAAACCCATTGCCCTTGATTTGGGCCAAATTGACCAGGCTTTGGCCGCCGTAGCCAAAGCCGGCGTAAAATTACAGTTGGGGTTCAACCGTCGCTTTGATCGCAACTTTAAAGCCGCGCGAGATATGGTAGCTGCCGGCAAAATTGGCCAGCCGCATATTGTGCGGATTACCAGCCGCGACCCCGCCCCGCCGCCGGCAGAGTACGTTAAAGTTTCCGGCGGCATTTTTTTGGATATGACCATCCACGATTTTGATATGGCCCGTTTTCTCATTGACAGCGAAGTTGAGGAGATTTACGCCACCGGTGGCGTGCTGGTTGACCCGGCCATCGGCGCAGCCGGCGATATTGACACCGCGGTTATCACCTTGCGTTATGCCAATGGCGCCATCGGCACCATTGATAACAGCCGCAAAGCCATTTTTGGGTACGATCAACGGGTTGAAGTGTTTGGCTCCGCAGGCAATGTGGTGGTTTCTAACAGCGCGCCCAATACCGCCGTGCTGAGCGATGCCACCGGCGTGCATGCCTCGCTGCCTTACTACTTTTTCCTGGAACGATATATGGATGCCTACGTGGCCGAAATGATCGCCTTTATCGAGGCCGTAACCGGAAACACTGAGCCGCCGGTGACCGGCATCGATGGCCGCATCCCGGTGGTAATGGGCATGGCTGCGTGGAAATCCTACCGTGAAAACCGGCCGGTCAAGCTCAGCGAAATTTCCTGAGCCGCGCCGATAATCCGGTTGGATACCTCAGTTAATTCAACCGCTGAGAGGGGGTGAGAACAAACAGGAACCTGTATTGGATTTTGCAACTATTTCCAACAAAAAATTTCAAAATATTTAAGAGGAGAGAATCGTGAAAAAACTATTGAGTATTCTACTGGTTCTGGTTGTGATGACGGCTCTTGTACCCCAGCCACAATCGTTTGCCCAGGGGCTGTCCTGTGATCAAAATGTTGTTGTTCAGGCCGATGACTGGCTGTCAAAGATTTCGGAAAAAGTATACGGCGACCCGCTGGCCTTCACCGCTATTGTTGAAGCGACGAATCAGGTGGCAGCCACAGACAGCACCTATGTCGCCATCAATAACCCGGACGTCATCGAAGTGGGCCAGAAATTGTGCGTGCCGAGCGCCGAGCAAGCTGCGGCCTTTTTAACCGGCGAGGGCGCGGCCATGGCGGCACCGCAGGTAGCGCAGACGGGCCTGGTCATTGGGTTGGCGGTTCACTCCAACCCGGCCACAGACAGCTTCTGGGGCGTGGTTGAAAAAGGCGCTAAAGATGGCGCGGCAGCGATGGGCGTCGAACTGAAATCCGGCGGTAGTCCTGACCCCAACGAGCAGGCGCAGTTGATTGAAACCTTCATCGCCGATAAAGTGAACGGCATTATTGTCTCGCTGGCCAACCCCGACGCGTTGCAGGACTCAGTTCAAAAGGCTGTGGCCGCCGGTATTCCGGTGATCACCATCAACTCCGGCGTGGATGTTTACAAAGAACTGGGCGCATTAACCCACGTGGGCCAAACCGAATTTGTGGCCGGCCAGGGTGCTGGCGAGCAGTTTAGCAAAGCCGGGGCCACCAAAGTGCTGTGTGTTATTCACGAAGAGGCCAACATTGGGCTTGAAGAACGCTGTGACGGCTTGACCGACACCTTCAGCGGCGAGGTGGAACGCTTTAATGTGGCTACTACCGGCACCCGCGATATTGCCGGGACGCTGGCTACCATTCAGGACAAGCTCATTTCCGATGCGGCCATTGACGGGATTTTGACCCTCAACCCCGACATTGCCGGGGCGGCGTTGGATGCCATCAAAGCCCAGGGTGGGGCGCAAAAACTGGCCACCTTTGACCTCAGCCCGGCCGTGCTGGATGCGCTGACCGCTGGCGATATGCTGTTTGCCATTGACCAGCAGCAGTACCTGCAAGGCTACCTGCCGGTTGTCTTCCTCACTCTGTACAACACCAACCTCAACACCGTGGGCGGCGGCCTGCCGGTGCTCACCGGTCCGGGGATTGTGACTGCGGATAACGCAGCCGCGGTTAAAGACCTGTCTGCCAAGGGAACCCGGTAAGTCGATTGACACAAATTGCGCCGGACGCTTAGCGTCCGGCGCAATTATTTCCAACTTACCCACTAAGGAGGGGTTTATTAATGGCAACAAAGGTACTTGGCGCCACCCCGGCCGACGAGCGGATGGCTGACATTGGCTTTGCCAGAAAGTTGTTTCGGCGGCCCGAAGTAGGGGCGGTGATTGGCGCGGCTGTAGTGTGGATATTTTTTGCGGTGGTTGCCCCGGAAAACTGGATTTCGGTGGGAGGGCTGGCCCGTATTTTGGATCCGTCGTCAACGCTGGGCATTATGGCCGTGGCCGTGGCGCTGCTGATGATTGGCGGCGAGTTTGATCTTTCAACCGGGGTGATGACCGGCACTACCGGCCTGCTGGCCGGGATGTTAGGCGTTAGTTTTGGGCTGAATATCTGGGTGTCAATGTTTATCGCCCTGCTGTTTGCATTGGCAATTGGTTTTCTCAACGGCTGGATGGTTATCAACACCGGCCTGCCGAGTTTTATTGTGACGCTGGCCACATTTTTTATCCTTCGCGGTGCAAACGTGGGCGTCACTCGGATTATGACCAACCAGGTGCGGGTGGCCGGCATCGACGAGGTGAGCGGCTTTGACGCGGCCCGTCTGGTATTCAATACCGAATTTTCCCTGCTGGGCAGCGAATTCAGAACATCGATCATCTGGTGGATTGTGATTACAGCCCTGGCCACCTGGATTTTACTGCGCACCAAATATGGCAGCTGGATTTTTGCGGTGGGCGGCGACGCAACCGCGGCCCGCAACGTGGGGGTGCCCTCGGCGCGGGTAAAGATTGGCCTGTTTATGACAACCTCCACCGCCGCGTGGCTGGTGGGCATGATGAGCGATCTGCGGTTGCGCTCGGCGGTGGCCAGCCAGGGGATTGGCCAGGAATTTGAGTACATCATTGCCGCGGTCATCGGCGGCTGTTTGCTGACCGGCGGTTTTGGCAGTGCGATTGGAGCGGCCATCGGGGCCATGATTTTTGGTATGGCCCGGGTAGGGATTGTGTTTGCCGGTTGGGATACAGACTGGTTTTACTCTTTTCTGGGGGTAATGCTGCTGGCAGCGGTAATTGTTAACAACTACACCCGCAAACGGGCCGAGGCGGTTAGTGTGGCCGTGGCCAAGGCTCGCACCAAAGGCGACGAGGAGGAGTAACTATGAGCCAGCCCATCCTTGAATTTCGCAATATTACCAAAATGTTCGGCAGCGTCATCGCTCTCAGCCATGTGTCCGCCGCGGTGAAAGCCGGCGAGGTGACCTGTTTGCTGGGTGACAACGGCGCCGGCAAATCAACACTGATCAAAATTCTATCCGGCGTGCACCAGCAAACCGAGGGCGACTACTTTTTTGAAGGCCAGCGGGTAATGTTTAACTCCCCCCGCGAAGCGTTGAGCCACGGCATTGCCACGGTATACCAGGATTTGTCGCTCATCCCGCTGATGCCCATCTGGCGCAATTTCTTTTTGGGATCAGAGCCGGAAACCGGTTGGGGGCCGTTTCGACGCTACAACATCGACTTTGCCCGGCGCACGGTGCGCCAGGAGTTGGGCAAAATGGGTATCGACATCCGTGACCCCGACCAGCCGGTAGGCACCATGTCTGGCGGCGAAAGGCAGTCCATCGCTATTGCCCGGGCCGTTTATTTTGGCGCTAAAGTGCTTATTTTAGATGAGCCAACGGCGGCGCTGGGTGTAAAACAGGCCGGCACGGTGTTGAAATACGTAACTCAGGCCAAAGCTCGCGGGCTGGCGGTAATTTTTATTACCCACAACCCGCACCACGCCTACGCCGTGGGCGACCAGTTTATCATTTTGAAACGAGGCAAAACCCTGGGCCAGTGGTCCAAAACAGAATTAAGCCGGGAAGAGATGATCCGCAGTATGTCTGGCGCGGATGAACTGGAAGCCTTGAGCCACGAATTGAGTGAACTGTCTCGCCGCGAAGTGGCGGCCAATTAATGGCTATGTTGACCAGGGTCGGTTGGATCAAATGGCTGGTTTTTGTCCTGATCGTGGCGCTGCCGGCGCTGCTGTTTTTGGCTACAGCCAAAATATCCCGCAGCGGTGAGGCCGTGCCGCAGCTTGTCATCGACAGCTCGGTGGCCGGCGATTTTGAGGCGCTGGCTGTTGAAACCTGGACGCAGTTTTTAACCGTGTTTCAGGCGCGGGCCAACTGCTTTGGCAATGTTCACCTGCGGGCCGCGCTCCGGCTGAACAGCCGCGCTGTTTACGATCCGGCTTCGGCCACAGTAACCGTGCGGGTGCCGGCCACAGCAGCCCTGCTCCGCGAGGCGCTGGTGCACGAATTTGCCCATCACGTTGAGTTTCAGTGCCCGGTCCACCGGCAGTTGCGCCCCCGCTTTTTGGCCGCGCAGAGCTGGCCAGCCAGCACGCCGTGGCGGCTCGATGACTCGCCGGCAACCACACCCGCCAGCCAGTGGGCCACTATTCCATCCGAACAGGCGGCCGAGGCCACCATCGAACTGGTGCTGGGCCAGCGGCAAATTCCAACCGGGGTCAAGGTTAAACCGGAGGCAATCCAGGTTATCAGAGACTGGGCTGCCGGTGAATAAAAAACGGGGGTGGTTATGTTTAAAAGATTACTTGTGCCCGTTGATGGCTCTGTCTACTCGAATCAAGCCGTAGCGGCTGCGGTAAATTTGGCCCGGCAGTACCAATCTTCAGTTTGGCTGCTGCACGTTATCCGCCATTTATCGCTGCCGGCCGAAATTTTGGCCATGATTGCCGCCGGCGAAGTCACCGAATCACGCCAGGAAATTCTGGAAAATTCGGCGGAAATCATTCTGGAAAATGCCAAAAAACAGTTCGAGACGGCGGGCATTTCCGGCGTCCACACCGAATATGTGTTTGGCACGCCCTCCAAACAAATCGCCGACTACGCCGTGAGTCACAACATCGATTTGATTATCATCGGCCAGCGCGGCGTCAGCTCGGAAGATGAAACTATGCTGGGGGGCGTGGCCCGCAAACTGACCAACATCGCCAAAACCTCTTGTCTGATCATCAAATAACCATTTTTGCTCATTGACCAAATGTTGACAACCCTTCTAACCTGTGATATATTCTGTGCAACTTAATGCACACGTGTGCATTAAGTACTAAACGACTGACTTGGGCAATCCTGCCAAAAAAAATTTACATTTTATCAACCAATGGAGGTTAACAATGAAAGGTTTAGTGTTAAATGCAACTTGGAGTCCTCGGTCCGATTATCATGTTTCGGACTGGGAAGAAGAAACCGGCAAAGCTATCACGGGTAGCAGTGTGTGGCGCTACCCCAAGCTGGAAGTTGTCGAACGGTCTGATCCCAAAGTTGCTCCTGACCAGATTTTGCTCGAAGTGAAAGCCTGTGGTGTCTGTGGTTCGGATCTGCATTTTTACGAAACTGACGATGACGGCTATATGCTTTATCCCGGTCTGACCAAATTTCCGGCCGTAACCGGCCATGAATTGTCTGGCAAAGTTGTTGAAGTGGGTAAAGAGGTTAAAGATCTTAAGGTAGGCGATATGGTCACCGTAGAAGAAATGATCTGGTGTGGCCACTGTACTCCCTGCCGCAACGGCTTTCCTAACCATTGCACCAACCTGGAAGAGATTGGCTTTACCACCGATGGTGGTTTTGCCAATTACCTGGCCATTGGCGCCAAATACGCCTGGAAAATTAACGATATTGCCGAACGGTTTGGTGATGAAACCAAAGCCTATCAGGTAGCCGCACTCACCGAACCCACCTGCGTTTCTTATAACGCTATGTTCTCACGGGCGGGCGGCTTTAAACCCGGTCACTTTGTGGCTATTTTTGGAGCCGGCCCGATTGGTCTGGCAGCCATTGGGCTGGCCGAAGCCGCCGGCGCCGGGATGATTGCCGCTTTTGAAGTAATGCCCGAACGCCGGGAACTGGCCAAAAAATTGGGCGCTGACTATGTTTATGACCCGCGCACTGTTAGTGTTTCGGAAACCCTGTTACAACTCAGCAAAGGCCAGGGCTTCAACTTTTTTGTCGAGGCCGCCGGTGTGCCGCATTTGGTAGTGCCAGAAATGGTCAAAAGCATGGCGATCAACGCCAAAATTGTGCAAATTGGCCGGGCGGCTAAAGACGTGCCGATCTATCTGGAAACTTTCCAGGTGCGCCGGGCGCAGTTCTTTGGGGCGCAGGGCCACTCCGGTGACGAAAACTTCCCCAATGTTATCCGCATGGTTGCTTCCGGGCGGCTGGATTTAAGCCCGATGATTACCGCTCATTTTGCGCTCAAAGATGCCGTAACCGCTATTGATCAGGGTACCAAACGGACTGATGGCAAAATATTGGTGTTACCCAACTGATGGCCAAATCCTTAAAGGAGAAAAATATGACAACTAATAAAATTCCCGAAGGATTGCTGGCCACCAGCCAGCCCGATCTATTCTTTGAAGATGACCCCATTGGCCGGATGAAAAAGGAAATCTGGGAGGCCAGCGAAGTAGAAGTCGATAAAATGCTGGCCGAATACGGCATGCCCGCGCCGGTTGAATGGGGCAAACCGGGCGTTTATCTGCAAATGATGACCCGCCACCAGCTCATCGCCGAACGCCGCAAAAACGACATCGTCTTTATCCCGATTGGCTGCACCGAAAACCACGGCCTGCACCTGCCCAGCGCCACCGATACCCTGTTTGTCAGCCAGATTTTGGAAGGCGTGCGCCGCTACATTGGCAAACGCGATGGCGCGCCGCCGGCCCTGTCGCTGCCGCCGCTCAACTACGGCGCGCACCCCTTCCACCACATGGGCATGCCCGGCACGGCCATTGTCCGTGAAGATATTGTCCGCGAAGTGTTGATTGATATGATGCTCGGCCTGTGGAACGATGGTTTCCGCAAGATCATTATGATCAACAACCACGGCCACCTGTGGATGCTCGAAGCGGCGATTCAGCAGTTCCAGAAGCGCTACCAGCTCCCCGGCATTTTCCGCGTGCTGGATTGGCACCGGGCCGTGCGTGAAATGTTCCGCGAAAAGAAATTTGGCGGCGAGTACGGCACCACCTTTGTCCACGCCTGCGAAGCCGAAACGTCGCTGGGGCTGTATCTGTTCCCGGATATGGTGGAGATGGAATACGCCGTCAACACCAAAGGCAAAGGCTATCTGCCCGATGGCCACTTTGACAAATCGGTGGATCCCTACCGCCGGCCCAGCCGCTGGAGCGAGGGCGAAGGCCACTTTGCCATCGAAATTGCCGCCACGCCGGAAGGGGTGGTGGGCAACGCCGCCGACGGCGAAGCGCGCAAAGCCAAAAAACCGCTGGCGGCCATTTTGCGCTATCTCACCATCCTGCACGATGACATTCTCAAGGTCTTCCCGGCCGGCACCGTGCCGCCCACAGAAGAAGTGACGCTCCGTTCCGCCGAAGAAATGGAACCATACCTGCGCGAACCGCAAAGCGAAGGCTGGAAATCGGTGTACGCCCTGCCGCGCATTGGCCAGAGCAACATCTACTAGGCAAAACTGCCGCAATACCACCCCAATGAGCGAACCGGCGACTGGCAGATAACTTCCTTTCGCGGTTCGCTCATTTGATTTTGGGGCAAACGATACTTTGGTCGGGGCGCTTCGCAAAGCGTCCTCATATCTCGCTGAAAAAGGAGTCCAAAATTACAGTTTTGGACTCCGGCTACAAACTTTTAGAAGCCGGGTCAGGAATAGAGTTGTTCCTCGATAAGAAATAGGACACAGATTCACACAGATTTCACAGACAAATTTTAATTTTTTGACATAATCTGTGTCTATTTGTGAAAATCCGTGTCCTGAAAATTCAATTCAGTTGTTTGGGAACAACTCTAATGCATCCTAATTCCTAACTCCTAACCCCTAACTCCTGACTCCTGTTTTGCAAAGGAGGAATTTACACACCCAATGAAACTGTCAATTGTTTTATCCACCCACGCCGCCAAATTTGAAGCCGTCGCTTTTAAAGGTGACTTTGAAGCCAACGTAGCCAAAATTGCCGGCTACGGCTACCACGGCGTCGAACTGGCCATCCGTGATCCCCAACTGGTCAATCCCGCCGAATTGAAAGCCGTGGTGCGGCAGTACAACCTGGCCGTACCGGCTATTGGCACCGGCCAGGCCTGGGGCGAAGAGCGGCTGTCGTTTACCAGCGACAACCCGGACGTGCGCCGCGCCGCCATCGAGCGCATCAAAAGCCACATTCCGCTGGCCGCCGAGTTTGGCGCGGTGGTGATTTTGGGGCTGATCCGGGGGATGACGCCGGCAGGCCAGAGTCACGCCCAATCGATGGAATACCTGGTGGCCGCGCTGCGCGAGTGCTCGGCGGCGGCGGCTCCGCACGGCGTAAAATATGCCCTCGAACCGCTTAACCGCTACGAGACCGATCTGATCCACACCGTGGCCGATGGCCTGGCTTTGATTGAGCGGGTGGGGGCCGATAACTTTGGCCTGTTGCTCGATACCTTTCATATGAACATCGAGGAGCCGACCATTGAGGCCAGTATCCGGGCCTGCGGCGAGCGGATTTTTCATTTCCACGTGGCCGACTCAAACCGCTGGTATCCCGGCGCGGGTCACATTGATTTTGGGCGGGTGCTGGACACGCTGTTTGCTGCCGGCTACCTGGGTTGGGTTTCCGGCGAATTTATGCCGGTGCCGGATGCCGATACGGGCGCGCAACGCGCTATTGCCTATTTGCGTGGATTGGACAGGCGGGTTTAAAATAGGGGAAATTTAGTGTAACGTTTCACTAAACCGTTACACCTGCTACGACACGACTTCGCCTACAATTTGCCGGCCATCTTCGATGACCGTATTGCGCAAAATGACCGCATCTTTGATGAGGACATCGGCGCCAATTTTAACGTTGCCTTCAATATAAACCCGGGGACCGATAACACAACCCGGCCCAATGGTGGTGCCTTCTTCAATGCGCAGTGGGGTGATCAGGTGCGTATGCTGGCCCACACTCCGCGGCGCGAGCTGCGGTTTGTCGCCGCCGGTGGTCAGGTAGTGGCGATTGAGCGCCAGCAGGTCGGCGGCGTTGGTCAGTTGCAGGCGGCTGGGCGTTTTTACGCCGACCACCCCGCCATCGCGGGTGATCAACATCTGAATAGCGTCCTGCAGTTCGTACTCGCCGCGGGCCGAAAGTTTGACCTCGGGCAGGTAATCCAGCAGCCGCCGCGAAAAAACGTACAGCGGCAGGCTGGCAATGTTAGAGGGCGCTTCGCCGGGGGCGGGTTTTTCAACAATGCGGGTGATGTGGCCGTCGCCATCGAGCGCTACCACGCCGGTGCGCCCGGCCAGCGAGGGGTCAATTTCCATCAGGCTGAGCGTAGCCGCAGCGTCAAGCCGCTGGTGAGTGGCCAGTAGTTCGCGCACGTGTTCGGGCGGGGTCAGGTTGTCGCAGGCAGTCAGCATAAACGGGCCGGTAATGTGCGGCGCGGCCAGGCTGAGTGCGTTGGCCATCCCCAACCGCTCGGTTTGGATAACAAATTGAATATCGGCCTCCAGCGTGGATTGCTCGCGGAAGTAGCGGCCCACTTCGCCGTCTTCGCGGCTGATAACCATAATAAACTCGCGGACACCGTTTTGGACCAGGGTTTCCATCACCCGCTCAACAATGGGGCGGCCCAAAATGGGCACCATCGCTTTGGTGCGGTTGACGGTAATGGGGTTAAGCCGCGAGCCTTTGCCGGCGGCCAGAATTACAGCTTGCATTGTTGACTGCTCCTTTTAGCCACACAACTGCGCCGGGCCATCGGGCTGGCAGTAGTGAATGCTGTAAATTTGGGCTTCTTGCGGGTGGGCCGCCGGGTAGCGACGATGGACCGCCTCGGCGATGCTCTCGCGGGCGGCGGGGTCAACCAGGGCAATGCAGCAGCCGCGGAAGCCAGCGCCGCTAAAGCGCGTGCCGTACACGCCGGGCGCATCGCGCAGAATTTCATACAGGGTGATGAGCTGCGGGCTGCCGGACTCGTAATATTTAATGGAGCTTTCGCCGGAGGCGGTGACCAATTCGCCAAAACGGCGCAGGTCGCCGGCCTGCCAGGCAGCGACGCCATCGCGCACGCGCTGCATTTCGCCAAAAAAGTGGGCGGCGCGTTTGTGCAGTTTGTCCGGCAGGCGCTGCCCTTCGGCCTGGAAAATTTCCGGGCGCACGTGGCGCAGGCGCGGGTCGGCGGGGATGGCTTCGCCGGCGATTGTCAGCAGCGACTCCGCCGCCGCGCGGCACTCGGCGACGCGGTTGTTGTAATCGGTGCCAACCAGCACGTGAGTCACGCCGGAGTACACCACCAGAATTTCGTAGGGGTCGGTTTTGGCCGGGGCGGGAATGCGCTCCACTTCAAACGACTCGCAGTCAATGAGAGTCAGGTGGTCGCGTTCATTGTACAAAATAACGGTCTGGTCAAGAATGCCGTTTTTCAGGCCGATATAAATATTTTCGGTGTAGCGCACCATGCCCACGTTTTCCGCGGGCGACAGCGCCAGCCGGTTGATGGCTTCCAGCGCCAGCAGATAGGCCACGGTGACCGCCGCCGACGAACTCAGCCCGCCAATGGGCATTTCGCCGCCGACGACGCCGACCAGCCCGTGGGGCAGATGATGCTCGCGCTGCAGAGCCAGCACCGCGCCGCGAATGTAGTTGCCCCAGTCGCCTTTGCCGTACGGGGGCACGGCATCGAGCTGAAAATTGACCTGCGACGGGAAATTGAGGCTTTCAACCCGGACCAGGCCGTTGGTGGTGGGCGCAAAGGCCATCAGAATGGATTGATCGATGGTCATCCCCGTGACCAGCCCCAACTGGTGGTCGATGTGCGCGCCCAGCGGGCAAATGCGCAGCGGCGCTTTGACCACGGCAATATCGGCCGGGTTAACGGCAAAATTCTGTTGGAGATGGGATATAAGCTGCGCAATTTGTTCGGCTTCTGGCCGGGCAACCCTGACTGGAGGGTGGGTGGATGTGGCAGTAAATTCCATTTGTACCTCATTGAGTGTGTAACGTAAGTAACAAAGCGGCATTATAACGCTTTTTTGTGCCAATCACAAGACTAAAGGAGTTTTTGATGACAACCCTATTAAACCTGCTAGATACTGCTGATCTGGCTCCGGCGCTTGAGCCGGCCGAGGCCGAGGCGCTGGCCACCGAATTGGAACAGCTCAGCGGGTTGAGTGTTTACCCGCGCTCGCTAACGGCGATGGCCCATTCGCTGTTGTTTTTGGGCCGGCGCGCTGGCCGCAAATATGTGGGCGTGCTCGGCGCGGTGGCGGACCGATTTAAAGGCGAGGCCACGCTGGTGCCGGCGAACGGCCAGGCGGTATCGCTGAATGTTGCACCGGCCAACGCGGCCAATGCGGTGGTGCTGCGCGCGCTGCTGCCGTATCTCAAACCGCAAACGCTGGGGCTGCGCAAATCGGCGGGCTGCGGCGACCGGCTGGGGCTGGCCACGCCCGGCCACATTCGGGCCATCCGCCAGCACAGCATGGCCCCCATTGTGGCCCAGCAAAGTATGCGCGAAAACGCTCGCACCGGCCGCACGCCACAGGAGGTGGTCGATGATGCGATGTGGGGCGTGTTTCAGGAAGGCTGGCGCGAGGGCTACGGCGCGGACGCCGACCACCTGAAAACCACCGCCGACGTCGATCTGTGCGCGGCGGCAGGCTACACCTTTTACACCATCGACCCCGGCGCATACGTGGACGACACGGCCAACACCGCGCCCGTGGCCGTGCTGGAGCAAAAGGTCGATGCCCTGCCGTGGAATATTCTGGCCGGCGACCGGGCCGATCTGGAAGCCCGGCTGGCCGATAAAACCATCGAGCTGGGCGAGTTTTCATTTACGCTTGACCGGGAGTCGCTGCTGCGAGCGGCGGCCAAGTACGGGCAGGCCGTGGCCCACACGGTGGTGATGTATCGCCACCTGCTCGAGGTGTGCGGCGCGGGCAATTTTGAGCTGGAAATGAGCGTCGATGAAACCGAGACCGTGACCTCGCTGGCCGAACACGTGTATATTGTTAACGAGCTGCGCCGGCTGGAGGTGCAGTGGGTTAGCCTGGCCCCGCGCTACGTCGGCACGTTTGAAAAGGGCGTCGATTACATTGGCGATCTGGCCAAATTTGAGGAGTCGTTCAGCCAGCACGCGGCGGTGGCGCAGGCGTTTGGGCCGTACAAACTCAGCCTCCATTCCGGCTCGGACAAATTCAGCGTTTACCCCATCGCCAGCCGGGTGGCCGGCGAGCTGGTCCACCTGAAAACGGCCGGCACCAGCTATCTGGAGGCGCTGCGGGCCATCGCCAAATTAAACCCGGCGCTGTTCCGCCAGATTGTGGCTTTTGGGCTGGAGCGCTACCCCACCGACCGGGCCACGTATCACGTTTCGGCGGAAGTGGCCAAAGTGCCGGATGCCGGCCAACTCGCCGACGCCGGGCTGGTCAGTTTGCTGGATGATTTTCACGCCCGCGAGGTGCTGCACGTAACCTTTGGCTCGGTGCTCAACCACGAGGCGTTCCGCCAGCCGTTTTTTGACACTCTGCGCGCCAACGAAGAGACCTACACCGATTATCTGGAAACGCATTTTCACAAACATCTCGCGCCCTTTGATTAGAGTCCGGCTGGCGTGTGGCGGATAACGGGTGGCGAGTCGTCAACAATTTATAATTTAATTACCCAGTCAGGAGACCCTTACCCTAAAGGGCACAGGTCGCTTTGCTCAGGGTGACATACCTTAGTAATTCCCTAACTCCTAACTCCTGACTCCTGAATCCTATTTGCAAAGGAGTAGAACTGATGAATCTAAAAGAACTCACCCAAATGTACGATTTTAAGGGCAAAACAGTGGTCGTTACCGGCGGGGCCGGTATTTTGGGCGGCGAGATTGCCTGCGCGCTGGTTGGCTGCAACGCTAACGTGGCCCTGGTTGACCGCAGCCCGGAAATGGCCGAGCGGCTCGTTCATCGGTTTGACCCGGCCGGCGGGCGGGCCATCATTGTTTACGGCGATGTGCTCAACCGCGAGGTGATGGACGGCTGTCTGGAGCGCATCGTCAGCGAGTTTGGCCAGGTTGATGCGCTGATCAACGGCGCGGGCGGCAACAGCCCCAAAGCCACCACCAACCCCACCCAGTCATTTTTTGACATTCCCGACGACGCTATGCGTTTTGTGTTTGATTTGAACATCATCGGCACCATCCTGCCCAGCCAGATTTTTGGCCGCTACTTTGCCGAGCGCGGCGCGGGCAACATTCTCAACATTTCGTCGATGAATGCCTTCCGGCCGCTCACCCGCATCCCCGCCTATTCCGCGGCCAAAGCCGGGGTGAGCAACTTTACCCAGTGGCTGGCCGTGCACATGGCCCAGGAATATTCGCCCCACATCCGGGTGAACGCCATCGCCCCCGGCTTTTTCCTGACCGACCAGAATCGCTTTTTGCTGACCGACAAAGAGACCGGCGAACTGACTGCCCGCGGCCAATCGATCATTGCTCACACGCCGATGGCCCGCTTTGGCGACCCCGAAGATTTGCTCGGCGCGGTGCTGTGGCTGCTGTCGCCGGCGTCGGCGTTTGTCAGCGGGGTGGTGGTGCCAATTGATGGGGGCTTTTCGGCGTTTAGTGGGGTATAATAGAATAGCGATTTTAGATTTTGGATTTTGGATTTACGATTTACAAACGACGAATTACGAGTTACGCCACCCGCTACCTGCAACACGCAACACGCAACACAAATGACCAACCGGCTAACTGACTATTT
>CAYOXS010000054.1:4311-24090 GCA_964407935.1 uncultured Caldilineaceae bacterium | reverse complement strand
CCATGCTGGACCGTTTTGCCGACGAAATTGGCCAGGAAATTGACCGGCGCAAAATCGGTTACCTGTTCCTGCTGACCAGCGACGAAGAAGTAGAAACTTTCCGGCAAACCATTGCCCTGCAAAACCGGCTGGGCGTGCCCACGCAGTGGCTCAGCGGCGACGAAGTGCGCCGGCGGGTGCCGCAACTGGCGGCAGAGGATGTGCTGGCCGGCACTTTTAACCCGGAAGACGGCCTGGCCGACCCGGCCGGCGTGGTGCTGGGCTACATCAACGCCGCCCGGCGGCTGGGCGCGCAGCCCTTTAGCGATGCCCCGGCCACGGCCATTAACGTGAACGCCAACGGCACGTACACCGTGCACACGCCGCAGGGCGACATCACTTGCGAGCAAATTGTCAACGCGGCCGGGCCGTGGTCGGCGGCCATCAGTGAGATGGTTGGCGTACCGCTGCCGGTAAAACCCATCCGCCAGCAAATGCTCACTACCACCGCCCTGCCGGAACTGCGCCCCGATTTTCCGTTTGTCATCGACTTTGGCCGCAGCCTCTACTTTCACCCGGAGGGCGATGGCCTGCTGACCGGGATGTCTAACCCCAACCAGCCGGTCGGCTTTGACGAAGCGGTGGATGAGGAGTGGGAGTACGCGCACCTCGATGCGGCCATTGAGCGGCTGCCGCTGCTGGAAAGAGCCGGGCTGAAAGCGCACTGGGCCGGCCTGTACGAAGTCACGCCCGACGCGCACCCCATCATCGGCGCCATTCCGCAGCGGCCGGGCTACACCGTGGTCACCGGTTTTTCCGGCCACGGATTTATGCATGGCCCTATTGCCGGCCAACTTGTGGCCGAAATAATAATAGACGGGCAGGCACATGCGCTGAATATCAGCAGCCTGGCCTATTCGCGCTTTAGCGCCGCCGATTTGAATAAAGAGTACAACGTGATATAAGTTGCAGCTCTTTAAAGATTAGCAAAAAGTTGAAAGATGACAACATCAGGAGCTAACTGGGGGGACAAATTGACAAGCGGCCCGAAAGGATTATTGATGGGCAAAACCAGTATTCTGGTTGTTGAAGATGAAAGCATTGTCGCCCTTGACATAAAAATCAGACTGCAAAATATGGGCTACGCAGTAGCTGCCCTGGCCGCTACCGGCGAAGAGGCGATTCGGGCCGCCCAAATCCATCGCCCCGATATTGTGTTGATGGATATAAAACTTCAGGGAAAAATGGATGGGGTCGCCGCCGCCGAGCAAATTCGGGCGCAGTTTGATATTCCGGTTGTTTACCTGACCGCCTTTGCCGATGAAGTGACGCTGCAACGCGCCAAAATCACCGAGTCGTTTGGCTATCTGCTCAAACCGTTTGAAGAACGGGAACTGGCGGCCGTCATCGAGACGGCTGTTTACAAGCACAGAATCGAGCGCCGGCTCAAAGAAAACGAGCAGTGGCTCACCACCACCCTCAACAGCATTGGCGATGCCGTAATCGCCACCGGCACCGTTGGCGACATCAAATTTTTGAACCCCGTGGCCGAGGAGCTTACCGGCTGGACACAGGCCGAGGCGTTGGGCAGGCCCTCGGTTGAGGTGTTTGTAATTCTCAACGAGGAGTCGCTGGAGCCGCTGGCCAACCCGGTAGAGCAGGTGCTGCACTGCCAGCAAAGCCTCGCCATAAACCGGCACGCCCTGCTGGTAGCCAGAGACAACACCCAAATCCCCATCGAGGTCAGCGCTGCGCCCATCAAAAACGACAAAGGCGCGACTAACGGCGTCGTCCTGGTATTTAAAGACATCACCGAACAGCGCGCCGCCGAAGCCAAACTGCGCGACTACACCGCGCAGCTCCAGGCTCATATTGAAGAGCTGGACGCCTTTGCCCACACCGTGGCCCACGATCTGCAAAGCCCGCTGGGCTACATGGTCAGCATGGCCGATGCTGTAAAAACCTACCACGGGTCCATGTCGCCGGAAGAATTAGCCGGTTATCTGGATTTGATTGTGCTGAACGGATTAAAAACCAGCAACATCATCGATGCCCTGCTGCTGCTGGCGGGCGTGCGCAAAAAAGGGGACATCACCTTGCACCCGCTGGAAATGAGCAAAATAGTCCGCGAAGCCCGCAGCCGGCTGGGGCATCTGATCAGCGCCAACAAGGCATCGATTAGCGTGCCGGCCGTTTGGCCGGTGGCGCTGGGGTACGCCCCCTGGGTTGAAGAAGTGTGGATAAATTACCTGAGCAACGGCGTCAAATATGGTGGCCAGCCACCCCGGCTGCAACTGGGCGCGGAACCCCTGCCCGATGGACAGATAAAGTTTTGGATACAGGACAACGGCGACGGCATTTTGCCGGAAAATCAAGCTGGCTTGTTTACCCCTTTCACCCAGCTCAACCAGGCCCAAACCGGCGGTCACGGGCTGGGCCTGTCGATTGTGCGCCGCATTGTGGAAAAGCTCAACGGCTCCGTGGGGGTAGAAAGCCCCGCGCCAGATGGAACGGGCAGTCTGTTTTATTTTACGCTGCCGGCCGCCGGCCACCCCCAATAAACGCCGCAATTTACCATCATCATTGCAGATGATGTATAATGGAGTGGCTTTTTATCCGGTCACCCGGCACGCGGCTGAACAAATCAACTTATGCAGGGACGCACAATGGCAAACCAAATTGAAACCCGCCTGGCTCCGCTGGCTCAAAAACTGCGCTCCGGTCAGTTTAAATTGAGCGATTATCTGGACCAACTGGAGGCCGTTTTCAACCCGGAAAATGAGCGGATTCAGGCGTTTCTGCCGGAGGAAAATCGGTTTGAGCGGCTGCGCCGCCAGGCGGCGGAACTCGAAGTCCGCTTTCCCGCCCCGGACTCCCGGCCGCCGTTGTTTGGCGTGCCCGTTGGCGTCAAAGATATTTTTAATGCCGATGGCTTTATTACGCGGGCCGGCTCAAAACTGCCCGCCGATATTTTAACCGGGCCGCAAGCCAAAGTGGTCACTCAACTCAAAGAGGCCGGCGCGCTGGTTTTGGGCAAAACCGTTACCACCGAATTTGCCTATTTTGCGCCCGGCCCCACCCGCAACCCGTACAACCCCAACCACACTCCCGGCGGTTCCAGCAGCGGCTCGGCGGCCGCCGTGGGCGCCGGAATTGCGCCGCTGGCGCTGGGGTCGCAAACCATTGGCTCAATTGTCCGGCCGGCCGCCTTTTGCGGTTGCATTGGCTACAAACCCAGCGTACGGCGCATCTCCGCCGAAGGCGTTATCCCGCTGTCACCGTCGCTGGACCACATTGGCTTTTTCACCCGCGACCTCGACGGGCTGGAGCTGGCGGCCAGTATTTTGTGCAAAAATTGGCACTCTGTGCCGCCGCCCCAAACCCGGCCGGTGCTGGGCGTGCCGCTTGGCCCGTATCTGGATAAAACCGGGCCGGAGGGCGCGGCTCACTTTAAAATCGTGCAGCAAAAATTAGCCAGCGCCGGTTTTACCATTGTCCCGGTGGAGGTGATGGCCAATTTTGATGAAGTTGTAGTTTGGCATAACGATATGATGGCCGCCGAGCTGGCGCTGGTTCACCACGAGTGGGGAGCCAAATACAAAGAACTGTACCACCCCCGCACCGCCGCGCTGATTGAGCGCGGCCGGCAGGTTGCGCCGGAATCGATAAAGGTTTACCAGGCCGAACGCGAATGGCTGCGCAACGAACTGCGCGAAGCAATGGTCGAGCACAATATTTCGGTCTGGATTTCACCGCCGGCGCTGGGCGCCGCGCCGGAAGGCATCGGCTCTACCGGCGACCCGATTATGAATTTGCCGTGGACGTATGCCGGCCTGCCGGCGCTCAGCATTCCCGCCGGGCTGGCGGCCAACGGTCTGCCGCTCGGCCTGCAACTGGCCGCCGATTTTAACCGCGATGAACTGCTCATTCAGTGGGCCAAACAAATTGAGCTGGCGCTGGCCGGCTAAGCCAACCCCATAAAATCTGTCTGCTTTGCGCCGACAGTCTGGCTCCGACTAATGCCCGGCCAACTGTCGGCAGTTATTTTAAAGGGAATTCTAGCCACCTGACAGTTCTAAAATTTGGACACAGATAGACACGGATGAACACATATTAAATTAAAAAATTAGACAAGTATCTGTAAAAATCAGTGCAATCTGTGTCCCCTAAAAAACTTATCACCAAAGTGTCATGTAGCTGGAAGGGATTTATTTATTTTGTGGCAAGAAATTATTTCAATAATCAAAAACAACCGGTCTTTTATTTTAACCAGCCACGTTAACCCGGATTGTGACGCGCTAGGCTCGGAGCTGGCGCTGGCCGAGCACCTGCACCTGTTGGGCAAACAGGTCACCATTCTCAACAGCGATGGCACCCCGGCTGCCTTTAAATTTTTAGACCCCAAACACAAAATCCGGCGGTATTCACCCAAACGGCACGACAGCATCATCAAAAAAGCCGATGTCATTGCCGTGCTGGATGCTTCTGGCGGCTGGAGTCGCCTGGGCGGCGTGGGTGAAGCGCTGAGCCAGGCTCCGGCTCACAAAATTTGCATTGATCACCACCCGGACGCCACCGATTTTGTGAACGCCGCGGTGGTAGATACCGACGCCGCCGCCACCGGCGAGCTTATTTTTGAGCTGGTGCAGGCGATGGGCGGCAGCTTTTCCCAGCACATGGCCCAGGCGCTGTACGCCGCCATTGTCACCGATACCGGCAGCTTTCGCTTTCCCAAAACCAGCCCGCGCACGCACCGCATTACCGCTCAGTTGCTGGAAAACGGCGCCGACCCGCTGAAAATTTACACCCAAATTTACGAGCAAAACTCGCTGGGGTCGGTGCGGCTGCGCGGGCATATGCTGGATTCAATCCAAACCGCGGCCAATGGGCAGGTAGCCTATTACAGCCTGTCGCAAAAAACATTAAAAGAATACGGGGTCAAAAGTTCGGAACTGGACGGGTTTGCCAGCCTGGGCCAACTGATTGGCGGGGTGCGGGTCACGCTTTTTTGCATGGAAGCCTCTGGCGGGCGGGTTAAAATCAGCCTGCGCAGCGACGGCAGCGTGGCCGTCAACGGCATTGCCCAGGCGCACGGCGGCGGCGGGCATCCGTCGGCGGCCGGCGCGCTGGTGAGCGGCCCGCTCAAAACCGTAGTTCCCGAGATATTGGCTCAAGTTTTGGCCCTGTTTGACCGATAAATACGTAAATTGCCATTTGGCCAAAAATCTATTATAGTTTCCAACACAATTCTAACAGAACTCGTGTACAATCCGGGTTTGAAAAAGTTTTACGGATGAAGCGGAGTAACCATCATGCCGATCTATGAATATGAATGCCTGACTTGCGGAGCCACTTTTGAAAAGCGGCAAAGTTTTAGCGACGAAGCTGTAGCCGATTGCCCCAACGGTCATACTGACACCCGCCGGTTGCTGTCTGCGCCGGCTATTGTATTTAAAGGCAGCGGCTTTTACATTAACGACAGCAAATCCAGCAAAAACGGCATCAACGGCGCCAGCAAAACCCCAAAAACAGACTCCGACAGCAAACCCGACGCCAAAACAGAAACCAAGTCAGAAACCAAAACCGAAAAAGCTGAAGCCAAATCATAGCTTTGTTTCATCTGAAAACAACCACTGACAGGCCCGGATAATCCGGGCCTTTTTATTTTGCAAATTGACACCACCCCCAAACCCACCTATCATTACCGCTAAGAAATCTGGTTTTGCCGGATAAAAGAGGCAACAATGACAACCTCTTCCACACCCAATTCAAAAATATTAAGCGTGCGCCTGACGCTGGTCAATTATCCCATTCTGGGCGACAAAATTCGGGAGATGATGCGCCAGGAACTGTTCCGGCGTGGTATTATTGACCCCGATGTGCTGGATCTGGAAGTTGAAAAACGCGCCATCGAGTCACAGACAATGGAAGGATTGACCGACCCGATCAGCCAGGAGCCGGTAGAAGTGTGGGAACGCCGGCTGGCCTCGATCAAAGATCACCTCACCGATTTTTATTTTGCCTACAACCTGCCCTTCCATCGCTTTGAAGAAATTGTGGCCGAAGCCGTTAACGCCAACCGCCGCGACCACCAGTACGCTCCCAAAGAAGTGATGATCGCCTTTAACCCGGAACTCACGCCCTGGTATTTGCTCTTTGAACAGGCTGAAAAATACCAAAACTACCCGCCAGAGTTGTTTGAGCATGTCAAACACCATTTGCGCCAGATTATTGTGGTGCTGCTCAAAAGCCTGGTCAGCGACCAACTGGCCTTTGTGCGGATTGCCCGCGAATTTTTAGATGTGTACGACCTGAAATTCATTAAAGAGCGAAAAATTGGCAAGGGCAAAATTGGCGGCAAAGCGGCGGGGATGATTTTGGCCCACAAAATTCTGTGCATCCCCGAACCGGACGACGAAATTGAACTGCCCGATCACATCGCCATCCCCGAAACTTACTTTATCGGCGCGGATGTTTATTACGATTTTAAAGCCCGCAACCACCTGGAATACACCACCAGCCAGAAATACCGCTCCCGCGAGGAAATTGAGGACGAATACCCCCGCCTCAAACAGATTTATATGGACGCCGAACTCCCCGAAGACGTGGTGGAACGGCTGCGAAAAATGCTCGAAGAAATAGGCAACGTCCCCATCATTGTCCGCTCATCGAGCCTGCTGGAAGACAACTTTGGCAGCGCCTTTGCCGGCAAATACGACAGCTACTTTTTGGCCAACCAAAGCACCCCCGAACAAAACCTCAGGGCGCTCATCCGCACCATTACCAAAGTTTATGCCAGCGTCCTCAGCCCCGACGCGCTCTTTTACCGCCAGATTCAGGGCCTGGAAGATTACGATGAACGCATGGCTATCCTCATCCAAAAAGTGCAGGGCAGCCATTTTGGCCAATACTTTTTCCCGGTGGTTGCCGGGGTGGGCTTTAGCCGCAACCCGTTTATCTGGAACAAAAAACTGCGGCCCGAAGAAGGTTTTTTGCGGATTGTGCTGGGCATGGGCACGCGCGCGGTAGACCGGGTAGACCGCGATTATCCGCGCATGATCGGCCTGAGCCACCCTTTGCTGCGGCCGATTACCAGCGCGCCGGATGTAGTTAAATATTCGCAGCGGCAGCTTGACGTCATCGACCTGGAGAAAAATGACTTCAAAACCATTCCCATCACCGAGGTGTTGAGCGCCGATTTTCCGGGGGTTCAATATTTGGCGTCTGTTGATGAAGGCGACTACGTAAAGCCCATTTTTTCGTTGGGCACAAACATCGACCCCAAACGGCTGGTGCTCAATTTTGAGAACATGCTCAAAAATACAGATTTCGTCAAGCTGATGAAAACCATCCTCAAAAAACTGGAGCGCCACTACAAATGCCCGGTCGATGTAGAATTTACCGTCGATTTGATCCCCAAATACCCCAAACCGGAGCTAAAAATTTACCTGCTGCAATGTCGCCCGCTGAGCAACCAGGATTGGGCAGCCGACATTGAGGTGCCGGATAACATCCCGCTCATCGACCGGCTGTTTGCCTCCAGCCATCTGGTGCCGCAGGGGGTGGTTGACAAGATCAAATTCATTATTTATGTCGACCCCGTCACTTACGAGCAAATCCCTAACAGCGCGCGGATGGAGCTGGCCCGGATCATTGGCCGGCTCAACCAAAAGCTGGCAGGCGAAAACTTTATTTTGATGGGGCCGGGCCGCTGGGGGAGTTCAAATATCGATCTGGGCGTAAAGGTGAGCTACGCCGATATTTACAATGCGCGAATGCTGGTTGAAGTGGCCATGAGCCGTAACGGAGCCACCCCCGAAGCCTCGTATGGCACGCACTTTTTTCAGGATTTGGTTGAGAGCAAAATTTTCCCGCTGGCAATTTTTCCGGACGAGCCGAACAGCCTGCTCAACCAGCAGTTTTTGGCCAGCGCGCCCAATATGCTGGCCAAACTCCTGCCCAAATCCGCCGATTTTGCCGATTATATTAAAGTGATCAACGTGCCTCACGCCGCTCGCGGCCGGCATTTGCGGGTGGTGATGAACTCGCAGGAAAACCGGGCGCTGGGCTACATTACCCGTGAATAAAAACAAAAAGCTCCGTAAGGAGCTTTTGTTATGCTTGGAACAGTTGAGTTTTGGGCAGAGAGCTAAAACCTACACCCGCAGTTCGTAACCCTGACCGCGTCGAGTCAGAATCATTTCGGGGATACGCGGGTTGTCCTCAATTTTCTGGCGCAGCCAGCAAATATGCACGTCGAGCGTGCGCGTATCACCCAGATATTCTGTATTCCACACTGCCTGCATGAGATCACTGCGGCTAACTACTTGGCCAACATTCTCCATCAGCAGGAGCATCAATTTTGTCTCTTTGGGGGTCAGATGCACCTTTTCTTCGCCTTTGGTGAGAATCGAGTTTTTGGCATCCAGCTCCAAACCCTTTACCTTAACCACGCCGTTGGATTTTTTGCCAGGCATAAAAAATTCCTCCTGCTCAACTGCAACTGTTTGAATTGTTAAGGGCATTATAACATTCAAAATTGTTAAAATAAATAGGACGTCTGTCCTGCTTACCCCAAAATTCTGCTTGTTCTATGGCCCTAATTTTAAGTTTTGACGCAATATTTTGAGTTCCGCCGGCGTTAAATCCCGCCATTGGCCGGGCTGGAGATTGCCTAAACTGATCGGCCCGATGGCCACCCGCACCAGCCGCAGCGTGGGGTAGCCCACCGCCGCGGTCATCCGCCGGATTTGCCGCTTTTTACCCTCTCGCAGCGTGATTTTTAGCCACGCCGTTGGCACCGATTTGCGGTACCGGATTGGCTCGGAGCGGGGCCACAGTTCCGGTTCGGCGGCCAGCAGTTCGGCTTTGGCCGGCTGGGTTTGCTGGCCTTTAACCGGCACGCCGGCTTCCAGTTCGGCCAGCGCCGCGGCGGGCGGAATGCGCTCAACCTGCACCAGGTACACTTTTTCCAGCTTGTAACGCGGATGGGTAATCCGGTGCGCCAGTTCACCATCAGAGGTGAGTAACAGCAGTCCCTCGCTGTCAAAATCAAGCCGGCCGGCGGCGTAAACGCCGGGCACGGGCACAAAATCGGCCACCGTAGGCCGCCCCTCGTCATCGGTAAACGAGCACATCACTTTGTACGGTTTACAAAAAATCAGAGTGCGGCTGGCCGGGGGAACAGGTTGGCGCGGCCGCGAGCTTTTTTTGCTGCCGGGCATATCAGCCTGAAAACTTTTGTAATAATTTGCGCCACCGTTTTTGCAGTGCCCGCCCCAAAGCCTGCCGGGCGTAAACGCGCCGGTGAACAAGGTTCACTCCCACACCAACCCGCACACCGACACAAACGAGGTGTTATTTTGATCAGCCGGGCAGCGATCGTAGGCAATGGCCTGGCCACGGGTAGCGCCCAGCGTTTTCAGCGTAAAATAAAAGGGCGACAGCCCGCACACGTTGCGCTCAAATTGGCCGGCTTTCATAAACTCAAAAAACTGGTCGGCATCGCCCTGGCTCAGATTGGCCAGCAGCGCCTCGTCATCAACTTTAATTTGGGCGTGATCGGCTTTGGTCAGCGGCGCTCCGCCAAAGGCCGGGCCAAGGTGGGCCAGATCGCCGGAGGCCACAATTACGGTGCGGCGCTGGCGCATGTGCGCCTGCAAAATATCGATTACATCGCGGTAGGCCGGCTCGGACTCAATGGCGGCCTGGCCGATCATAAAATGGTGGAACGATCCGGTGAGAATGGGCACCATTGGGCAGGGCTGGCCCTGGCGCATGTATTGCAACCACACCAGCACCAGCTCGATGGAATGTTCGGCGCGGTGGTGCAGTTCATCGGCAAAAGCGCGCTCCGGGCCGAGCGCCTGAGCCAGTTGGCTGACAATGGCCTGCTCGGTGGGCATCACCCCCAACGGCGAGGCGTAGTTTTGCGGCGTGAGTGTCAGCGTGCCCAAATCGCCGTTGTGATCGGTGCCAAAAACAACGATCAGCTCAGCTTCGCGGATGGCCGCGGCGGCGCTGGCCCAGCCGGCGGCGTACACCGGCCCGCCCCGTGGATAGTCGATGTGCGGGCTGATGATACCCCGGCTGCCGGCCGGCATGGCCGGCACGTCGCCTGCGTCATCGAGACAATGTTGCAGCAGTTGGCGCAGTTGCGCAGGGTCGGCCGGATAGGAGAGGCCAGCCAGGGCCGGTTCGCGGTGCGGCGCGGCCCGAAATTCGGTGATGGCTTGCTGTTTGGCCTGCTCAAAGGCGTCGCTTTCCAGCAGTAGGGCCTGATCAAACTGCTCAATCAGGTTTTCCATCACCGATGACGGCAGCCGCAGACCAAAGCGCACTTCCAGCGCGGCCTGAATTTCAGACAGGGTGTGCTGGCCGTCGCACAACATGGCCAGCGGGCCTAACACCTGCGGCAGTAAAATCGCCGACTCGCTGAGCCGCAAGCCATCCTGCATCAAAAAGACCGGCTCGCCCTGGTGGGTGATCCGCTGCACGTTGACGTTGCGCAGTTTGGGTTTGAGAAGGAGTTTGTCCATAAAGATGCCGCCCGCTGGCTAAAATTATACCGGATAATTATAACAAGTTTGGGCAGCTTAACAAACAGCCCGGCCTTTTTTGCCGGGGCATATTTCTATCCCCATCCCCCGGCTTATCCTTACCCAACTTACCGGCAGGCCACCCCCTGCCCACCTGTAGCCCGCCAGAGTGCTCCCCTCAAAATGGGGCAGAGGGGATGAGAGCGACAAAAAATTGCAGACTTTTTAGATTTATGCCATTGCTAAAATGCGAAAAACTTAACTGGTTTAACCCCGGGAAACGCGCTCAACAGCGCCAAAAGCACACCAAATCTACCAAACAGTGTAAATGACTTATCCCCGGCTTTGTCAGCCACTATGAAAATGGTATAATCAAGTGTTGAATTTTTGATTTGAGCGAGACAGTGGATGAATACAGCTTTACATGAAATCAGATTGGTTCTGGCCGATGACCACGCGGTCGTTCGTTCCGGAACCCGGGAACTGCTGGAGCAGCAGCCCGATTTAAAAATTGTGGGCGAAGCCTCCGACGGCGAAGAAGCAGTGCGCCTGGCCGGCGAACTTCAGCCCGATGTGGTGGTGATGGACGTGCGCATGCCCAAAATGAGCGGCGTCGAGGCCACCCGCACCATTAAACAGGACTTTCCCAAAATAAAAATTTTGGTGCTCACCGCCCACGACGACGACGAATACGTGTTTGCCCTGCTGCAAGCCGGAGCCAATGGCTATTTGTTAAAAACCGCGGAAATTGAAGAACTGGTGCGGGCCATCCGCACCGTGGCCGCCGGGCAATCGGCGCTGGCCCCGGAAGTTACAGGCAAAGTGGTGGCCCAATTTGCCAGCGGCAAGTCGCTGCCGGAAGTCCTCAACGAATCGCAGGAAACCTACGATGGCCTGACCGACCGCGAGCTGGACATTTTGCAGTTGGTGGGCAAAGGGTTGAGCAACAAACAGATTGGCAAACAGCTATTTATCAGCGATCGCACCGTGCAGGCCCACCTGTCCAATATTTTCTCGAAATTAAATGTCAGTTCGCGCACCGAAGCGGTGATGCACGCGGTGCGCAAAGGTTGGATTACCACAACGTAGCAAACATATGCGCAAAGCTCTTTTACTGATTTTGGCGCTGGCACTGTTTACCGGCTGTGCCGGCGCACTGGGTGGGGCAGAAGACCCCATCGACCCGATTGTCAACGATCTCCCCCCCAAAAACCCCGCCATTGGCCCAGAACCCATCACCCTGTCGGTGTGGCTCGATCTGGATTTTACCCGCGACAACACGCTGTTCAACGAGATGACCCGCGAGTTTGAAAAAACTTACCCGCAAATTGATGTTGAAATCTCATCGTTTGTACGTGAAAGCATGCCGCAAAAAGTGAAACTGGCCGTGCAAAGCGGCATCCCGCCCGATCTGGTGCAGGGGCACGTGTACGCCATGGCCGGCCAGGGTCTGGCCGAACCGCTAAACGACGAGTGGGCGGCCTGGGCCGGCGACAACCCGGAACCAACATCGCAATTTTTGCCATCGGCCTTGCAAGAAACCATCTGGCAGGATAATCATTACGGTGTGCCGCTGGATGTGTACACGCTGGTGCTGCTGTACAACCGCGACCATTTTGACCAGGCTGGCCTGCCCTACCCGGAAGGCAGCTACGATTTTTCTTACCTGCAACAGGCTGCCGGGGTCTTGACCCAGCCCGCCAAAAATCGCTACGGGCTGGGATTTACCACCGACCCGTGGTACGTGTACGCCTGGATTACCGGCGCGGGCGGCAATCTGTTGGTGGGCGCCCCGGAAACCGGCTTTAAATTAACGCTCAACTCGCAAACCAACGCCGACGCGCTGGCTTTTCTCACCCAAATGGTAGAAAACGGTTACGGGCCTCGGCCCAGCACCCGCCCCCGCGATTACGAGGATGTGCGCCAGAAATTTCTCAACGGCGAAATTTCCATGTATTTTGGCGAATCGCAGGACATCCACCTGATCCAATCCACCAACCCGGACTTTCCGCTGGGCGTGGCCGAACTGCCCATCACTCCCGCCCGCGAAAGCGGCGCTTCGGTGCTGGGCAGCAGCGGCCTGTTTATTCCACGCGGCGCGCGCCATAAAGACGCCGCCTTTGAATTGATGAAGTGGGCCACCAGCGACCGTTACGCCTTTCCAATGGCCCGCCGGCTGGGGCGGTATCCGGCCAAAATCTGGCTGCAAACCTCGCCGGAGTTCACCGAAAATCTGTCGCTCATCCCGTTTTTCAACCAGTTGAACAATGCCCGCCCCTACCGGCTGGACTTGTTTCCCACCGCCGAAGATGCTTTTGCTGATGCCATCAAAGCCTCCTTCTACGATATTTCAACGCCGGCTCAGGCGTTGGAGCAGGCGCAGGAAGTAGGCCAAAATTCAATAATAAATCCGTTGCCATGACAACTCGACTCAAAGAAAAAATAAAAGCCGCCCGGCTGTATCAGGATATTTACAAC
The DNA here is from genome assembly GCA_964407935.1 of uncultured Caldilineaceae bacterium. Taxonomy (GTDB): domain Bacteria; phylum Chloroflexota; class Anaerolineae; order 4572-78; family J111; genus J095. The sequence goes on along the minus strand of CAYOXS010000054.1, from coordinate 11,095 downwards.
TGGATCACCCAACTCCGGGCGCAGGCCATTTTGCTGATTGTGCTGCTGCTGCTGCTCATGACCGCCCTCACTGCCGGCGTGGCCTTTTTGGCGTACCGACAGGTATCGCAAACGCTGGCCGAAAGCCGCGATCAGGAGCTGGCCACTGTCGGCGCAGAACGGCTGTCTGAGCAGATGGGCAGCCTGCTGCGCGGGCTGCTGGTGTTGGCCGACCAGCCCGAAATGCAGGCCGGCGAACCGACCATTCAGGAAGCAACCCTGGCCCGTGGCCGCGAACTGGTCGCCGACCTGACCAACCGCGATGGCGGCATCATCATTTTAAATGCCGATGGGTTTGTTAACGTAACGCGCCCCTTTCGCCCGGACCTGATTGGGCAGGATTTTTCGACAGAAACCTATTTTCGCAACGCCAGAGACCAGCGCACCTTTACTTTTTCTGACATCATCAAAGAGCCGGGCACCGACCAGGATGTGATTGTGATTGCCGTGCCCATTATTGACCGCCTTCAGGACAAATTTGTCGGCGTGCTGGCGGCCCGCTACTACATTCAATTTCAGCGGCTGGGGCCGGATATTGAAAAATTAAAAGTGGGCGAAGATGGCACGGCCTACCTTGTTGATCGCAACGGCCGCCTGATTTACCACCCCAGCGACAATCTGATTGGCACCGATTTTAGCCAGCACGAAGTGGTGCAGCGCCTGAAAAGCGGCAATCGCAGCGGGGCCATCACCAGCCCGGAAAAAAGCACCGTGGAAGGCTATGCGGTAGTGCCGATTACCGGCTGGGGGCTGGTGATTGGCGAACCGTGGAGCCAGGTGGTCGCTCCGGCGCAAAGTTCGCTCCGGCCGGTTATTGTTATGCTGGTGATTGGCCTTATTTTGGTAGCCAGCGTAGTTTCCGTGGGGGTGCAGCGCGTAACGGACCCCATTCAGAGTCTGGTGGCGCAAACTCGCCAGGTTGCCACCGGAGATTACGATGCTCAGGTGCAGCTCAGCCGCATTAAGGAAATCCGGGAGCTGGGCACCGCCTTTAACGAGATGGTCCAGCAGATTGGCAAGTACCGGGCCGGGGTGCGCCAGTACGTGGCCGATGTGACCCAATCGCAGGAAGAAGAGCGCAAACGTATTGCCCGTGATTTGCACGATGACACGGTGCAAACGCTCATCGCCATTGGGCAACGGCTGGAACTGCTCAAAGCCTCGCTGGATGACCCGGACAAGGCCCGGGGCCGGCTGGCAGAATTGCGCTCGATGGTGACCGGGGCAATTGCCAGTGTGCGGCAGTTTAGCCGCGATTTGCGCCCGCTGGCGCTCGAAGATTTGGGGTTGACCGCGGCCATGCAATACCTGGTTAGCCAGTTGGCCCAGCGCGAAGGTATCGATGTTCAGTTTGAAGTTGAAGGCGAAGTGGACGGGCTGCCCAACGATATGCAGGTAGCCATTTACCGGATTTTGCAGGAAGCCCTGAACAACGTTAAAAAACATGCTCAGGCTACCCAGGTGGCAGTCCTGGCCCAGTTTACGCCGCGTTATGTGCGGCTCATTGTTCACGACAACGGGCGGGGCTTTGAGGTACCGGAAGCCATTACCGATTTTGCGCGGCAAGGCAATTTTGGCATTATGGGCCTGTACGAACGCGCCCAACTGTTTGGCGGTGAAGTAACTGTGGCCTCTGAGGCCAATATCGGCACCACCATCACCCTGGTTATGCCCCGCCAGTCGCCGCCTTCGTTTGGGCTTAAGCCGACAGAGCAAATGGAAATGCCCAGGGTAACAGATGCCCTGGAGCCGGTAAGCCAAAAGGCGTAGAACAAAAATACCCGGGTACGCGCCTTCACCGATGACTCAAGCGCCGCAAAAACCTATAATGACACTTAGGCTCAAAATGCCGCGTGCCATGTTGTTTAGCGGCGTTTGAGGAGAGGAGAGGAAAACATCCGCGCGAGAGGTCACAATGGAACTGTTTTTCTTTTTCATAATTGTTTTAATGTTGCTGGTTATTGGGTACGCCCAATTACAGAAAAATGTAATCAAAATGCCCGGTAAAATCTCGGGTGAAGAAGAAGAACCCAAACTTCATTAGAAACTGGCAACAAAAAAGAGGCTCAAATTGAGCCTCTTTTTTTTATTATTTTCTGCCGCCGATGATGTCGGCCTCTGGCGCTTCGGTTTCGTCCATGGGCGGGGCCTTGCTAAAAGTATCGGCCACTTGCGAGAGAAATTCCGCAAACTCCGGCTGAATTTCGTTGAGCGGCAAGCCCGACCCCATCTGCTCCGGCTCGCCCAACCGGCGGATAACGCTTTTGGTGCGCTGTTGCTGCGGCTGAGGCTGCTGCCGGGCGCTCACCCACTCGTGGGCATCCTGATGAGACGTATCGGGCAGTTTTTCCGGAGGGATGCTCCACCAGGCCGGCGTCGGGGTTTTTGCCGCCGCAAACTTTTCTGTAAAGCCTTTGTCCACGCCCAGCGCCACGGCGTAGGGCAGCAGCCGGGCATAATTATTTTGAGCCTGTTTGGCCGCGGCCGCATCCATATCCTTTAAATACCGCCGAAAGGCTTCCCATCGAACCGCGTGTTTTTGGCCAATCACCGTATGTTTGGGTGCGGCGTAACCGGCCGCAATAAAGGCAATTGCAGCCACCGCCACGCCCATAAACGGACAGATGACCAGATAAGAAAATCTGGAAAACAGGATCAGCACCAGCAACCCCAAAATAACGCTAAACAGCACCGCCGCGCCGCCAAAAGCCAGATATTGCCGCCGCACCCGCTCCCGATCTGTCTGAAAAACGGCGGCTTTGGCCACATCGGCCTCAATTTGGGTTTTGATTTCCGGTACAGCCATAAACAACGCCCGGCGCATATCGGCCAGGCTGCGTTTGCGGCTGCCCTGAAAGCCAAAAATTCTGGAATAAAGCGTGGCTTCGTAACTGCGAACCGCTTTATTCTGGTCAACGCCGTACAGATCAAAGGCAAGCTCCGGCTCTTTTTCAGCCTCTTCCTCAAACAGCGAGTTCGTTTCGGGTTGAGCCGGAAAGGCGTGCAGCGCGCCGCGAGCGGCCAAATCCAGCAGCGTGGCGGAAATATGGCGCGGCATCGATTTGCCATCGAGCAGCATACCGGCCACAGCCGGCGATAGTTTGCTCGGCGGGAGGTTGAGGTGGCGCGGAATTTTGGCTTTGGGCAGCGCGACTCTCAGCTTCCAGTACCACCAGCCGTAGGCCGCCAGCGGCCCTGCCACCAATAGCAGCAGCGCCACAGCCAGCGAACCCCAGCGCAAAATGGGCGACCAAAACGCCAGCGAATCGGCCTGCTGCTGCCAGGCCGGAGACGTACCGGCCACAACCCCGTGCGGAAACTGGAGCGAAACCTCCAGGTCATCGCCCCAGGCCACGTTGCTGGCCCTAAACTCAACCCGGTTGTCTTCCGGCACAAAAGCCTCGGCGGCCACGCCGCTGCTGCCGGGTTTTAACTGATCCTTGGTAAAGCCCGGCGGCAGCCTAATCTCAATGGTTGATGATTTGATGGCTCCCGGGGCCGAAACTCCATACGGCCGCCAATCCAGCCAGTCGGCGGTATCGTAAAACCGAACTGCCCCCGCTACAAAATATCTCAGCACAAACGTGGTTGAGGAAGCGTTGTTTGGCGGAAAATGAAGGGTGACCTCCAGCTCGCTGGCGGAAACGGGTTTGACTTCAAAGGTAAAATCCTGGCCGGTATCGGCCTGCACAAAGCCGCGCTGGCCGCCGCTCAACTGCGATACCTGCATGTTTTGAACGGCTTCCAGCCGGTCGGTGGGGATGATGCGGGTAAACCGGGTAACGCCGCTGGCCAGCGCCACTTCGTGAATTTCTTCAACAGCCAACCCGGAATTTTGCTGGAGGCTCAGCCGGACATCGTACCGAAGCCACTCGTTTACACCTTCCTGGGCCAGCGCCGCGCCGGCAAATATCAGCCCAAGTAAGAGTGCAAACATCACTGCCAGTTTTTTAATGCTCATAAAATTTCCCTTTTTGCGAAATGGTTCTCCCCCACCCAATTATAACGACGGTTATTGTTTATCGTCAAGGTGACAGCAATTCTACCGCAAGGCAGGTATTTGCAGATTTTCCCGGCCAACAATTTTGCGTTTATCAAACAGTGCGCCTAACATGAACGGTTTGTATCTAATTGTTTTTTAGTTTCCAAGGAAGACACGAGTAAATGCTGAGCGGTACAACCAACGACCTCAAACTCAAAACAAATGTAACGGCGGCCAAAGTAAGATCAGCCAATTACTGGCATCTGTACCAGGATGTGGCCTGGTTTGGCATTTTATACGGCAGCACTATTTCTTTTTTGGCGGTGTTTGCCACCCGGCTGGGGGCCGCCACCTGGCAAATTGGCTTTTTGGCGGCTGGCCCGGCCTTGATGAACGTTCTTTTTACCATTCCGGTTGGGCGCTGGCTGAGCAACCAGCAGTTGGGGCCGGCCGTTACCAAAGCGGCTGTTCTGCACCGGGTGGGGTATTTAATTCTGGTGCCTTTGCCATTGCTGCTGCCGGCGGCGCTCCAGGTTTGGGCCATTTTGATGATCACGCTGTTCATGGCCATCCCCGGCACAGCCCTGGCGGTGGGGTTTAACGCCGCGCTGGCTACTACTGTACCGGAGAAAGACCGGGCGCTGGTGGTTGGCCGCCGCAACGCGCTTTTGGGCGCGACGATTATGGTATCGTTTTTTGGCAGCGGCTGGCTGCTGGGCCAAATGTCGCTGGAGTGGGGCTACGTGATTGTCTTTGCCATTGGCGCGCTGGGAGCCGTGATGAGCACCTTCCACCTGTGGCGGCTGCGCGTACCGGCCACCCCTCAATTTAAATATCAACCGGTACAGGATGCGGCACAGCCTGGCCGAACTTTGGGCCTGGCCGGCACCGTACCGCACCGGCTGGGGGTGGCGCTGCGCTTGTGGCTGCAGTGGCCGCCCAAAAAAATCTCGGTGGCCCAGATTTCTGGCCGTTACTGGAAAATGATGAGCGCCTACTTTTTATTCCATTTTGCTCAACTGCTGCCGGGGGCGCTGTTTCCGGTGTTTTGGGTGCGCGAGGCTCAACTGTCTGACGGTGAAATTGGCTGGGTTAACGCCCTGTTTTATCTGGTAATGCTGCTGACCTCGCCGCTGTTAGCGCCGCTGGCCAAAAAATTGGGGAACCATCACCTGAATGTGGGCGGCGCAATTTTGCTGAGTTCCTACCCCTTGCTCACCGGGTTGGCGGCAAACATCAACCTGCTGCTGGTGGCGGCGGTTTTGGGCGGCGCGGCCTGGGCCATTTTGAGCGGCGCGCTGGTCAACCGGCTGCTGGAATTTATTCCCGCCGAGCAGCGGTCGTCGCATTTGGCGCTGTACAATATGTCGCTTAACCTGGCCACGCTGGGGGGCATGATGCTGGGGCCGGCGCTGGCCGGCGCGTTTGGGCTGCGCGAGGCGCTGCTGATTATTGCCGGTTTGCGGATTATGAGCGGGCTGGCGCTGGCCCGCTGGGGTTGATGTGACTCTGGATTTCGTGCCACAACTGGCGATAATAATCGGCGGCCGGTGAGTTGGGGGCAAAGGCCGCTACCGGCTCGCGCTGCACGCTCATCTGCTCTACTACCGGCAGGTACGGCACCGGATGGCGCAGCAACCCGGCAAATTGGCGGTAGGCAGCGGCGGCGGTGCGCTTTTGCCACCTGTCCCGCAAATCAACCATCGAGAAAAATGGCAGCACCCGCGCCGGGTCAAAATCGCGCTGATCGAGGAAATCCAGCAACTGCTCCAGGGTGCGCATGGCCAGCGTGGTGGGCGTTACCGGCACAACCAGATAGGCGGCCGCGTTAAAAATATTCTCGGCTAATATGTTGATGGTTGGCGGGCAGTCCAGAAAAACAAGATCATAGCCGGTGGTCAGCGACGCCAATACTTTGTGCAGTTGATAACGCGGCTGGCTCAGTTTATCAAAGCTGATGTCCAGATTACGATGCGTAAAATCGGCCGGCAGCAAATCCAGGTTATCGTAATCTGTGCCTTTAATGCTGCGCTCGATGGAATCGCCGGTCTGCGCCAAACCGCGGGCCTTTTTTTTGAGTTTGGGTTTTACCCGAAAGAAAAACGTGGTGGCGCTTTGCGGGTCCAGATCGCAAATGAGGGTGCTGGCGCCGCCCTGCGCCGCCAAATAGGCCAGATTAACCGCCGTGGTTGTTTTGCCCACCCCGCCCTTGTTGCTGTAAACCGCCAGCGTGATCATTCCACTCCTCCGTCTGGCGCTGCAGCCAACAGCAATTTGAACAGCTTTTTGTTTTCCGCCGAAGCGAAGCCGGTGAATGTTTTGGCAAACTCGCCTTTAACCTGAGCGCGTTTCTGGTCCAGCGTGGCCACCAGCCCGCCAATGGCCAGCAGCGTGTGGCGCGAGCGGGCATCGTCGGCGGGTAACTCATCGGCCAGATGGAGCAGGTAAGCCTCCTGCACGCACAGATCGTTAAAATCGCCCAGGTTGTCCTGCAACTTTTTGAGCTGTTTCACCAGCGCGCCAATGGTCTCGGCGGGGAAGAGGCTGGCAAAAAACTCCAGCAGGTAGCGCAGCTTTTTGCACTCAATCCGCAGCGCGTGGAGATGTTCATCCTGCGTGTTTTTTAGAATTTTCCGGCCAAAGCGGGTTACGCGCCGGTAGCGTTTTTTCAGCCGCCGCCGGGCCAGGTCGATGACTGGCTGGTTGGCGTGGGGCGCTTCAGCCGCCTCGCCGCCCGGCTGGTCAAGAAAAAGCTGCCAGTCG
>CAYOXS010000054.1:0-4211 GCA_964407935.1 uncultured Caldilineaceae bacterium | reverse complement strand
CACCGCCCGCGTGCGCCGGATAGCTACCCGAAAATCGTGCAGAAATTCGGTGTCGATGTCCTGTTTTATCCCCGTTTCGTTCAGCCGGATGACCGGCAGCACACACCCCAGAATAGCTTTGGCCGCCTCGTTTGCGCGTGTGCCGGGTTGAAGCTGCACATCCAGCCGGGTGGAATAAGCGCCGGGCGTTTGGCCGGCCTGCTCCAGCGCCAGCAGCAGCACATCCGGCTGCTCAACGGCCTCCAGCCCGAGTTCGGCCAGCGCCGCCGCCAGCTTTTCGGCCGGGCCGGGATAGCCCCGCACCGGCAGCAGCCACACCCGCGGCCACAAGCCATCAGCATTGGGCTGTTCCGGCGGGTGCAGCTTTTCAAAGGCCAGCCGCACCACGGTTTTTTGATCCTGATTTAAAATGGCAAACACCTCTGTTTGCACCTGTACGCTGGCCTGTGGCAGCAGCGCCCGCATTTCTATTACCGGCGCAAGCAGCAACTTGAGCGGCCCGTCGGGTAGATCGGCCGCAAATTTGGGCATAGGCAGGCCCGTCTGCTGGTGAATAAAGTGATGGCTGTTGAGTTTGCGCAGGCAAAACGTATCATCGCGGCAATAGGCCACCAGCGATTTGTGGTACAAGCGCCAGTCAAAGGTGTCAACAAAAGTTAGCTGCCGGGTGATAATTTTGGGTGTGGACACCAAAAATTCCTGGCTCAAATCAGAGATAAGCTGAGTTGGGGTAACGCTGCTGGGCAAATGGAACAATTGCGGACCAGACATGTTGCTCCTCGTCTCGTTTGGCAGCCCGATGCGGGCGGGTGGCAGGAGTTGGCCTGGCTGGATTATAGGGGGATTTAACTTTGGCTGCAAACGCGCCGCCGTGCTAAAATGGGCCTCAAACTCAGAGGTTTAACTGACTGATTATGCGAGAAAACATCATTATCGGCGTGGCCGGCGGGACGGCATCGGGCAAAACCACGGTCTCCCAAAAAATTCTGGAAACGGTGGGAGCCAATAACCTGGCCTATCTTGAGCACGATTCGTACTACCGGGATTTGAGCCATTTGCCGTGGGAAAAGCGGCAGGAGTTTAATTTTGACCACCCCGACTCACTGGAAAACGAGCTGTTGATCAGCCATCTGCAAAGCCTGCTGCAAGGGCAGCCGGTGCAGGTGCCGGTGTATGATTTTGCCCAGTATGTTCGCATCGATGACCTGCGGCTGGTGGAACCGCGCCGGGTGATTTTGGTGGAGGGGATTTTGATTTTTGTCGATCCGGCGCTGCGCGAGCTGATGGACATAAAAATATTTGTGGATACCCCGGCCGATTTGCGTTTTATTCGCCGGCTCAGGCGCGACGTGCTGGAACGCGGCCGCACGGTGAATCATGTCATCGAGCAATATCTGGGCACGGTCCGGCCCATGCACCTGGAATTTGTTGAACCCAGCAAGCGCTACGCCGATGTGGTGTTATCCTACCCGGAAGTGACCAAGGTGATGGATTTTATCAAAACGATGGCCGAACTGACCCGGCTGGATGAAATTAGCTGACCGGGCCTATTTTGCCGGCTCCTTGACGACTACCGGCAGAAATAGTTGTTTGGGCCGGTTTGCCTCTTTGGCCAGCGTTTGGGCGTTGTTTTTGAGCAGAACGGGCAGGAACACGCGCCTGTCGCCGGCCAGGGGGGTTGAGATTGATGAGCTGCCCAGCGCATTGTATTCCACCAGCAGTTTTGGCTGATTGCCGTTGCCGGCGGCTGAGTCCCAAATGGTTGACGCCCCGCTGGCCCCGGTACCGTTCAGAATTACCCCGTAGTTGGTATAGGTCCCGCTCACCCAGCCCTGCACCAGGCTGGTCAGGCTGATCACTCGCTGGCCGCTCACGTTGGGGCTGTAGCTGCCCCAAATTGTACCCGAGTCGTAATCGCCGCCGGGCGTGGCCCAGGGCGTATTCCAGGTGACGTTCGCTTCCACCCAATCGGTGATAACCCGATAAATGTTAATGGTGTGCAGAGTCTGGGTAATGTTGACCGTAACAACCAGACTGGCGCTGATAATGGTGCTGGTGGTCGGGATACCGGTCAGATCAAATTTTAGCAGCGCCCGTTTCCGGCCGCCGCCCTGCGGGTCGATCTGCATTTGTGCGTCGGTCGCGTAATTGATGGCGGGGTTGTTAAAATCGATCCAGCTATCGCCGCTGGTGGTAATTGTCAATCCGGCCGTGTCGTCATCGATGATGGTCCCCTCGGCGGTGCCGACGTTGATGACCGCGTTAACCGGCGTCGACAACACCACGACAAACGTTTTGTTGGCCTCGTCAACCATATCGCCGTTAATAACCACCGTAAAGGTTTGCACCAGCGTACCTGCCGGGAAATTGAGCGTGCCGCTGGCGGCCAGATAATCGCTGCCGGCGGTGGCGGTATTATCAACGATGGTGTAATTAACGGACACCGGATTGGGGCTGGCCAAAGACAGCGTAACGATAAAAACAGCGTTGGTGACGCCGCTGTCGCCTTCGATGACCGTGGTGGTCAGCACCGAAATCCCCGGCAGCGTTGGCGTAATGGTGACGCTGGCCGCGTTATTGGCCGGCGTCAGATCGCTCTGCGGGGCGGTGATGACGGCGCTGTTGACAATTGACGCACCCGATGTTGACGGCGTGACCCGGGCGGTAATGGTTAAACTGGCGCTGCCGCCGGCCGGCAGGCTGCCAATAGCCCACACACCGCTGCCGGTCTGGTAGCTGCCCTGCGTGGTAGCCGATGACACATAGGTAACGCTCAGCGGCAGGGTATCGGTGACAACGGTGGGGGTGGCGGCAAACGGCCCATTGTTTACGGCGGTCAGCGTGTACGTAATCACATCATCGACAATGGGGCTGGCCGTGTTGGCCGTTTTGTTCAGACTCAAATCGATACTGGCCGGCACATAATAAACGCGCAGGGTTGGCCGCTCGGCCGGTACGGTGTGGTCGAGGCTTCTAAAGGTGATAGTTTCGGTTTTGTCGGTGGTGGTGGCGCGCAGCAAAAAGCCGTAATTCGCCGCCGCGCCATCCAGCCAGTTTTGAACCAAACCGGTGACCGGGATAATTTGGTGAATATTATTGGTGCTGCCGGTGGGGAAACTGGCCACCACGGTTGGATCAAAATCGCCGCCGGGCGTGGCCCAGGGGGTGCCGGCCGTGCGTTCATTCCAGGTTACCTCCAACTGAGTCCAGTCGGCCAGCGCCCGATGGATTTTGACCGTTTGGCTGTCGCGGCCGTCGGTCTGGAACAGGTCGAGCGTGGCGCTGACAACCCGGCTACCGGGCGGAATGCTGCCGAGATCAAACCAGATCAGGCTGTTTCTTTCGGCAAATTCCTTGGGCCGCACGTCAAGGCTGGTATCCGCGCCTTTGTTCTGGTTGGGATTATCGCGCTGAAGCCAGGAGTCTTTTTGGGCGGTCAGTTGCACCAGTTGAGCCGCGGGCAGGTTGTCGTCGTCAATAATGGTGCCCATCCCCTGCCCGTCGGCGATGGTTGCGCCGGAGGGGTTGGACAGATTGACAAAGAAGGTTTCGTCAACTTCCGGCTGCACATCGCTGTTGACCGTAACGGTGAGGGTGCGCGTTTGCACGCCGGGCGGAAAAACCAGCCCGGTGGCTGGCACGTCTACAAAATCGACGCCGCCGGTTGCGCTGCCGCTGGCCGTGGCGTAATCCACATTAATGGCCACCGCACTGGTAACCGACAGCGTTACCGTAAACACGGCATCCACCGTGCCGCTGTTGCCTTCGGTGACGGTTGCATCGCTAATGGACAGCGCCGGAGTTAGCCCGTACTGCACACACAACTGCGGCCGGTCGCTGGCGGTGGCGGTTTGGTTGCTGCGGAAGCGGGTTGAGCCGCTCGCGCCGGTAGCGCGCAGCAGCAACCCGTAGTTAGCGCCGCTCACCCAACCGGCCGCAGCGCTGGTGACGTCGATCTGGCGCAGGCCGACCTGCGGCGTAAAACTGGCCACCACAGTGGGATCAAAATCACCGCCGGGCGTGGCCCACGGCACACTGTCGGTGCGATTAAGCCAGGTGGCCTGGATTTCGTCCCAACTGTTGGTGAGTTGGTGAACCGTGACCGTTTGGCCGCCGGCGGCGCGGTCTTCATACAGAGACAGCGTAGCAGCCAGCACCGTGCTGCCGGCAGGGATGGGGTTTAAATTAAAAGCGATCAGACTCCGCCGCTC
>CAYOXS010000053.1:6318-24428 GCA_964407935.1 uncultured Caldilineaceae bacterium | reverse complement strand
TTAACCACTCCGCCACCTGCGCGGCGATGGCGGCGGCCGGCTGTGCGGCGGTGTCGATGACCAGCAGTTGCGCCGGCGGCAGCGCGCCGGACAGATAATCGCGGGCGGCCTGCGAATCGTAGTTGCGCCGCTCTTCAACAATGACCGCCGCTTTTTTGAGCACGTCGTCCGCAAACCAGCCTTCGGTTTGGGCGGTGCGGGCAATCTCCCGCAGCTCCTCCGCCGAAAATACGGCGTCGATCCCGGCGATGGCGGCCAGCCGCCCGGCCAATTCCTGCCCGGCCTGCGGGGCTGGCAACTGCACCCGGTCAAACGCGTCGCGGCGAGTGACCAGCCGGGCCAGCCGCACCCGGTCCGGGGCATCGAGCACCAAAAAGCGGGCCTGGGGCAAATATTGCGCGCCAAAGCGCACCTCGTCCAGCCCGCGCAGGCCATCAAACAACAGCAGCGAACCGGACTCGGCCCGCGCCGAAAGCTGGCTGAGCGCGTGAGCCATGCCGCCGCCAAATTTGTCGCGGTAGCGGGCGGTGTACTCAAACCGTTTCAAACGGTCGGTGACCGGCCGGGGTGTGTCGCCGTCGGCCAGTTGCAGGGCGGTGATGATAATGTCATCGGTGAGCTGGCGGCGGTTGGGCAGCAGCATAAAAGGTACATCCGGCGGCAGCAGGTCGATCACGGTCGATTTACCAACGCCGGTGAGGCCAACCACAATCACCAGCGGCAGGGCTGCCAGCGGCGCAAACCCGGCCGGCAGGTTGTCATTATTGGGGGCAAAAAGCAGCGAGTCGCTTATAAATTTCATGGGGGCCATTCTACTCTTGAGGCCGGGGCTTTGTCAACTGGTGTTTGCTCCGCCCCTTTATCCGTGCTACAATTTCAATTCGATTTTTTAGGTTGAGATGACAGCATGCAAACTTTTTTGAAAATTACGCTGACAACACTGGTCGCCCTGATTATTTTTGGGGTGGGCGCCGGTGTTGGCTTTTTTGTGCGAGATTACGTGCTTGCCGACCAGCCCACCGACGAGGCGGCGCAGGATTTTTCGCTGTATTGGGAGGTTTGGAACCGGGTGAGCGAGCAGTTTTATGGCGGCATCCCCACCGAGGCGAACACCACTTACGGCGCAATTCGCGGTTCGCTGGCCACGCTGAACGACCCGTACACCGTTTTTTTGGAGCCGGAACCGGCGGCTCAGGAAAAGGCGCAGCTTGAGGGGCAGTTTGGCGGGATTGGCGCGTATGTGCAGCAAAATGACGCCGGCGAAATTGTGCTCGATCCGATGCCGGGCCAGGCCGCCGAAAAGGCCGGTTTGAAAAAGGGCGACGTGCTGCTGGCCATCGATGGGGCGGAGCTGACCAAAGAAATGACCGTTGACGATGTGGTCAACAAAATTCGCGGCGAGGTGGGCACCGAAGTGGCGCTGACCGTGCGGCGCGAGGGCGAAAGCGCGCCCGTCGAGCTGACTGTGGTCCGGGCCATCATCGAAACGCCGAGCGTAACGTGGAATATGGTTGAAAATGAACCGGAGATTGGCTATATCCGGCTGGCCGCTTTTACCGAGCGCTCCAACGCCGAACTGCAAAATGCGGTCGGTGAACTGACCGGGCAGGGGGCCAAAAGTTTTATTTTTGACCTGCGGGGCAACGGTGGCGGCCTGCTGGAATCGGCCATCGATGTGGCCAGCCAGTTTTTGCGCGATGGTGTAGTGGTGAAAGAGAATCGCCAAAATGAAGGCGAACGGGTGTATAATGTACGCGGCGGCGGCGTGGCGCTCGACCAGCCGGTGGTGGTGCTGGTGGATGGCGGCACGGCCAGCGCCAGCGAAATTGTGGCCGGCGCGTTGCAGGATTATCACCGGGCCGCGCTCATTGGTGAAAAGACGTATGGCAAAGGCAGCGTGCAGCTTATTTACGAACTGTCGGACCGGTCACGGCTGCACGTGACGGTGGCCAAATGGTTCACCCCCAAGGATAACGCCATCGACGGCACCGGCCTCAAGCCGGACGTTGAAGTGCTGTTCAGCGAGGATGACCACGCCAATAACCGCGATCCGCAGTTGGCCCGCGCCATTCAGTTTTTGCAGAACAAAGAGTACGCGCACGATAAAGTGTCGGATGCCGGGGCCACGCCGGACACAACGAATTGAATGGTGAATGACGAACGACGTTTTACGATTTTGGATTTTAGATTTTGGATTTTGGATTTACGTTTTACGCATTACAAACTTAAAACTTAAAACTCATCACTCGCCGCACTTTTTCAGGATAGCTGCATGAACACAGCGACCAAAAAATGGATAAAGCTCGGCGGCGCGCTGCTGGCAGCCGCGCTGCTGATGGCCGGTTCATTTGTGGCCGGGATGGTTTATTACGCGGCCAGCTCGTCGCCGGCGCAGGCAGCCTCGCTGTCGGCGGCGCTGCCATTTTTGGGCGCAACCGGCGCGTTCACTCAAACAGCGCCGGCCGGCGAAGATGGCGACCTGCCGCCCAGCCTGGACACGTTTTGGGAAGCGTGGAAATACCTGAACGAAAATTTCTACGGCGAAATCCCGGCGAACAGCGACCGGATGTACGGCGCAATCCGGGGCATGGTCAACTCCTTTGGCGACCAGCACACCGCTTTTATCGACCCGGTGCGGGCGGCTATCGCCAGTGAAAATATTCAGGGCAGCTTCTCCGGCATCGGCGCGACGGTGCGCATGGACGAAGCCGGCCGGCTGGAAATTGTCGATCCCATGCCCGAAAGCCCGGCGCTGAAGGCCGGCCTGCGTCCCGGCGACATCGTTATTAAAGTTGACGGCCAGCCGCTCGACGGGATGAACCTGTTTGAGGCGGTGTTGCTCATTCGCGGGCCAACCGGCTCAACCGTGGTGCTGACCGTTTTCCGCGAGGGTGAGCTGGACCCGTTTGACGTGTCGATTGTGCGCGACACCATCGAGCTGGAAGTGGTCGAGTCGGAGCTGATCGACGCGCCGGGCGGCGGCAAAATTGGCTACGTGCGGCTGACCCAGTTTTCCGGCGGGGCTGCCGACAAAGTGACCGCGGCCATCAGGGATTTGGTCAAGCAGGGGGCCACAGCGATGATTTTTGACCTGCGCAGCAACCCCGGCGGCCTGCTGTCTGAGGCCGTCAACGTGAGCAGCGTCTTTGTCAAACCGGGCGAAACCATTGTCCGCGAACGGCTGAAAGGCGGCGATGAGCGCGTATTCGAGGCCAAGCGCAATTTCCAGGCCGCCGTCGATTTGCCGCTGGTGGTGCTGATTAATCAGGGCAGCGCCAGCGCCAGCGAGATTGTGGCCGGGGCCATTCAGGATTTGGGCCGCGGCACGATAATGGGCAAACCGAGCTTTGGCAAAGGCTCGGTGCAACTGCCGCACACGCTTTCTGATGGCTCCGAACTGCGGGTGACCATCGCCGAATGGCTGACCCCCGGCGGGCGGCAAATCCACGGCGAGGGCATCAGCCCGGATGTGGACGCCGAGATGACCTTTGAAGATTTGCAGCAGCAGCGCGACCCCCAGCGGGAAACCGCGATTGAATTTTTGAATAAAACAACACAGGAGGAGAAGAGCGAATAAGCGAGTCAGCGCGTCGGCCAACCCAGCCGCAGCGTCGCGGCACACGTCAACTTCGTCACTTCTGACATTTTTCAAATGACAAACGAACACGTTAAAATTGTTGCAGTCAATCGAAAAGCCCGCCACGATTACATCATCGAAGACATCATTGAGGCGGGGGTTGTTCTGACCGGCAGTGAGATCAAGTCGATCCGCGCCGGTCAAGTTAATTTAAGGGACAGTTACGCCGTGATCCGCGATGGCGAGGCGTGGCTGCTGAATGTGCATATTTCGCCGTACAAACAGGCCAGTTACCAGAATCACGAACCGAAGCGCGACCGCAAGTTGCTGCTGCATCGGCGTGAAATTAACCGGCTCACCGGCAAATTGCAGGAAAAGGGGCTGACATTGGTGCCGCTACGAATCTATTTAAAAAACAGCCGGGCCAAGGTCGAATTGGGCCTGGGCCGAGGCAAAAAATCATACGACAAACGCGAAACTCTGCGCGAGCGTTCTGACCAGCGCCAGATTGAACGCGCTCTGGGCCGGCGTCAAAAAGGATATGACTGATGACTCTCAATCCATTTCTGTTTAGAAATTATCAACCCCGCCCCCTTGAAATTATCGACACCACCCTGCGCGAGGGGTCACAAAGTTCATTGCTGCACGACCACTACAAATATTTTTTTACCCAAGAAGACAAAATGGAAATCACCCGCGCGCTGATTCTGTACGGGGTCAAGTTCATTGAACTGTTTGCCCCGATGGTCAGCTCGCAGGAAAAAGAGGACTGGGCCGCCATTAAAGCCGTGCGCGATGAACTGATTATGCAGAAAGGCTACACGTTTTTGCTGGCGCACGTGCGCTGCCACCCCGACGACGTGGAATCGGCGCTGGCTGCCGGCGCGGACGGGCTGAATTTTTATATCGGCCTGTCCGATGTGTCGCGTAATTACAACCACGGTAAGGATTTTGACGATATCATCAAACGCGCCGGCAAGCTGCTCGATGACGTGAAACGCAACCACCCCGACCTGATTTTGCGCTTCAGCGGCGAAGACGCCTTCCGCACGCCGGAGGCCAACCTGTTCCGCGTGTACGATGAAATTGCCCCCTACGTCGTTCGTTTTGGCACGCCCGATACCGTGGGCGTGGCCACGCCCGCCGGTGTGCGCCAGCGCCTCGAGGCGCTGCGCCGGCGCTATCCGCACATCGATTGCGAAGGCCATTTTCACGATGACCGCGGCTTTGCCCTGACCAACGCCCTCGAAGCGGTCAACGCCGGCATGCGCTACATGAACACCACCCTGCTCGGCGTTGGCGAACGTTCCGGCATCACCTCGATGACCGCCCTCTTTTTCAACCTGTACATCGACAAAATGTACGATCATCTGGAAGGGTACACTCTGCGGGCCAGCTATCCCATCAACGTAATGTTTGCCTCAAAAATGAAAAAGCTGGTGCCCAGCAAAGAGCCGGTCAGTCTGACCAATCGCACCCACACCGCCGGAGTGCATCAAAAAGCGGTGCTCAACGCCGCCGCCACTTACGAGCCGTTTCCGCTCGACCAGTTTGGCGTGAGCGAATCGGAAATGCTGCTGGGGCCGTTGAGCGGCTGGAATATGGTCTACTACTTCCTCAAAGAGATCAAATATTATAATCTGGGCGAGGGCACGGCCCGCAAAATTGCGCAGGTTTTCAAAGATCGGGTTTACAACATTGGCCCCAACGATTCGCCGACCCGGATTCTGGTGGACATCGCCGAAAACGAGTTTGGCCTGAGCCACCTGACCGCGCCGGAACGGGTGAAAGACAACATCGTCCAGCGCATGGACGAGCCATCGCAGGCCGAGCCGGATGTGGCCGAAGCTGAGTTTGCCCGGCAAAACGCCGTCAGCATTAAACGGGGGTAAGCCGATGGGCCACACGTTTGTTGAAAAAATTCTGGCCAAAAATGCCGGATTGGCCGGCGTGCAGCCGGGGCAGGTGATCACCGCCACGCCGGATGTGGCCCTGAGCCACGACAACAGCGCGGCCATCGCCAAAATTTTTGCCGGTATCGGCGTGGGGCGGGTAAAATACGCGGAACGGCTGGCCATCACGCTGGACCACGCCGCCCCGCCGCCGACCACCAAACACGCCCAAAACCACGCCGAGGTGCGCCGTTTTGTGGCCGAGCAGGGCGTGTCCCACTTTTTTGAGGTGGGGCGCGGCATCTGCCATCAGGTGTTGAGCGAAGAAGGGCTGATTGTCCCCGGCGTGGTGCTGCTGGGGGCCGACAGCCACTCGACCCACTACGGCGCGCTCGGCGCGTTTGGGGCGGGCGTGGGCCGCAGCGAAATGGCCGCCATTTGGGCCACCGGCCAGCTCTGGCTGCGCGTGCCGGAAAGCCTCAAAATCACCATCACCGGCGAGTTCAGCCGTTGGGTCACCAGCAAAGACATCAGCCTGCATATTATTGGCCAGTTGGGGGCCGATGGCGGGCTGTACGCCAGCGTTGAGTTTCACGGCGAGGCGGTGCAAAAAATGTCGATGGCCAGCCGGTTTGTGCTGCCCAATATGATGGCCGAAATGGGCGCGAAAAACGCCTGGGTCTGGCAGGATGACGTCACGTTTGACTGGCTGGCGCAGCAAACCGGCCAGCCGGAGCGCCGCGCCGAATGGGCCGCTGCCGCCCGCGAATTGCAACCCGATGCCGCCGCCAATTACGCCGCGGACATCACGTTTGACGCCGGAGCCATCGAGCCGCAGGTAGCCTGCCCGCACACCGTTGACAACGTCCGCCCGCTCAGCCAGGTGGCCGGCACGCGGGTGCAGCAGGCCTTTTTGGGCACCTGCACCAACGGCCGGCTCGAAGATTTGGCCATCGCCGCGGAAATTGTGGCCGGGCGGCGGGTGGCCGCCGGCACCCGCTTTTTGGTGATTCCGGCCTCGTCGCAGGTGTATCTGGCCGCGCTCAAAGCCGGTTACGTTGAAACGTTGCTCGAAGCCGGCGCGGCGTTTGGCACGCCCGGCTGCGGGCCGTGCATGGGCAATCACCTGGGCATTCCCGCCCCCGGCGAAGTGACCATCAGCAGCGCCAACCGCAATTTTCAGGGGCGGATGGGCACCCGTGACGCGGACATCTATCTGGCCTCGCCGGCCGTGGTGGCTGCCAGCGCCATCGCCGGTGAAATTGCCGGCCCGGAGACCATTTTAGGGCAGAAGGCGGAGGACTGAAGGATGCCAACTGAACAAAACCCAGAGCCGAAGGCCCCCTATGGGAAATCCACAATCCAAAATCCAAAATTGAGCGGCCGTGTTTGGAAATACGGCGACGGGGTCAACACCGATGTGATTTTTCCCGGCAAATACACCTACACCGTCAGCGATCCCGCCGAAATGGCGCGGTACGCGCTCGAAGATTTGGACCCGACGTTTGCCGGTAATGTTCGTCCCGGCGATGTGATTGTGGCCGGCAAAAACTGGGGCAACGGCTCCAGCCGCGAGCAGGCCGTGACCTGTCTCAAACAGGCCGGCGTGGGCGCGGTAATTGCCGCCTCGTTTGCCCGCATCTGGTATCGCAACGCCATTAACAGCGGGCTGCTGGCTATTACCTGCCCGCAGGCCGTGGATGCGGTCAACGCCGGCGAGCAGATTGAAATTGACATGCAGGCCGGCGTCATCACTACCGCCGCCGGGCAGCAATTTTCATTCCCGCCGTTTGACCCGGCGGTGCAGGCCATCATCGCCGATGGCGGGCTGATTCCCCATCTCAAAAAACAATTCCAGAAAGCTGACTAACCCTTATGCGCGCAGAAATTGTAATGATCGGCACCGAGCTGCTGCTCGGTGAAATTGTGGATACCAACGCGGCCAAGCTGGCACTCGGGCTGCGCAGTATCGGCCTGGATTTGTACTACAAAACCACCGTGGGCGATAACCTGGCCCGCATCACCGACGTGCTCAACCTCGCTCTGGAGCGCAGCGACGTGGTTATCACTTCCGGCGGGCTGGGGCCAACCGTGGATGATATGACCCGCGAAGCTGTGGCCAACGCCACCGGCCGCAAGCTGGTGTACAGCGATGAGCTGGAGCGGCAAATCGCGGCCCGTTTTCGGTTGTTTGGCCGCGAGATGGCCGATAACAACAAACGGCAGGCTTTCATCCCCGAGGGGGCGCTGCCGCTGCGCAACCCGGTGGGCACCGCGCCCTGTTTTTTAAGCGAGGATGTGGCCGGGCGCGGCTTCATTATTTCGCTGCCGGGTGTGCCACGCGAGCTGGAATATATGCTGGAAAATACGGTGCTGCCGCTGCTGGTGGAACGCATGGGCGGCAAAAAAGTGCTCAAAGTGCGGGTGCTGCGTACCTGCGCCGTGGGCGAAAGCAACATTGACCGGGCCATTGGCGATTTGGAAGAGCTGGCCAACCCCACCGTCGGGCTATCGGCGCACGCCGGCCAAACCGATGTGCGCATTACCGCCAAAGCCGACACCGAAGCTGAGGCCGAGGCGCTGATTGCGCAGGTTGAAGCCGAACTGCGGCGGCGGCTGGGCGTCGCTATTTACGGGGTCGATAAAGAAACCGTGCCCGGCGTGGTGGGCCAACTGCTGGCCGAACGCGGGCTGAGGATTGGCGTAGTCGATACGCTGTCGCGGGGGCTGCTGGCGCGTGATTTGATTGACGCCGGCTTTGGTGAGGTCATCGCCGCCAGTTTGCAGCCGGACTCGGTGGCGGCGGCGCTGGCCGAAACCCGCGTCAACCTCAACGGCAGCGATTACTCGGCGCTGGCTCGCGCTGTCGCGCCGGAAGGCGGGTTGGGGCTGGCCCTGCTGGGGCCGTTTGACGACGACCAGACGCTGATTGTGGTTGAAGGCCCGGATGACAGCCAGCATGTGACGTATGCGAGCCGCAAATTTCAGGACTCAGATTACATCCGGCGCTGGTTTGCCACCCAGGGCCTCGATTGGGTGCGGCGGGTAGTGCTCAACCAGCTCACTTCGCCCGCCGATTGGAATTGATAAAAAAGCGGCGCGGAATGTATCCGCGCCGCTTTTTTATTTGTCAGCTAACGCCTCGGCGAAGGCCGCCTGAAATTCCGCGGGCGGCACCGAGCCAAACCACTGCTGCAACACGTTGCCCTCGGCGTCCAGCAGGTAAAATTCCGGCTGGGCGCGGCGGCCCAGCGTTTGCCGAAATTCCAGCGTGGCCGGGTCATCCACATCCAGATAAGCAAAATTGATCTGCTCGCCATACAATTCCTCAAGCCCGTGCACGACGGGCGCCATTGCGCGGCAGGTCGGTCACCAAAAGGCGAAAAACTCAACCAACTGCACTTTGCCGGCAGCCAGCGCCACGGTAGCCGGGTCTGTAGCTGCCAGCGCCGTGCGCGTCGATGGCCGGAATTCGGGCATGGCCGCGGGCGGTTCCGGTGCGGGGGTGTCCGTGGGCGCGGTGGTTGATGTAGCTGCGACGACGGGTTCGGTTGGGGTTGGGCCGGGCGGCGGGGCGTCGGCGGGTGTGGCCGCGGCGGTGAGTTCGGTGGGGGTTGGGCCGGGGGACGGAGCCACGGCAGCGGGTGTGGTCGCTGGGCCGCAGCCGGCCAGCGCTGCCACGGCGACGGCCGGCAGCCAGCGCCGGGCAATGGATGTCAACTGAATCATTTTTCCTCCTATGGTTCAATAGTCTACCGTTTTTATATCCCCAAAAAATTACAGAAATATTAACCGGGGCACCTCTGGCTGGCCCGTGATTTGGGCCTTATTTAATAAATCCTGTCAGGTTTGGACGAGTGGCCCAATTGGGCCATAACGATATGGCCCGCTGCACCTGGCTAACACCCCCTCAATAGCCCAACCGGGCGATGATTCTACCTGCTACCAACCCTATAATTGGGACATCAATAGAGATAACCCTGTGTCTGGTGTTATCAAATCCATAAACGTACTAAAGGAGATATGTCTTATATGATGTCCCTGGTCAGCAAAACCCACTCCGCGGCTCGCCGCGAAATTGCAACCTATATCGCCCTGACTCTGGCTATCGCCTGGAGCTGCCAGGCGGCAGCGCTTGTGCTGGGCGTTGATTTCAACCAACTCGATTCAAGCCCGCCGGTGATTTGGGTCCTGCTCATCGGCACCGCCTGGGCGCCTGGCCTGTCGGCCTTAATGACCATGATGATATACCGGCACAGCCTGCGGGGGATGGGCTGGAGATTGGGACAGCCTCGATTTTTGCTGTTGGGGGTTTTACTGCCGCTGGTAATCATTTCAACCAGCTACGCAATTGCCTGGTTGTTAAATCCCGTCGCTTTTGCGCCCTTACAAATTAGTGCTGAGGCCACTGCGATGCTAGGCAGCGGTTGGGTGCCTGCCGGATTTGTGGTCTTCATTTACCTGCTGCTGACCACGTTTATGCTCATCCTGCCGATTGGTTTCTTTGCCCTGGGCGAAGATATTGGCTGGGGCGGCTGGCTTATCCCCCAACTGGCCCAAACCACATCATTTGCGAATACTGCGCTGATTACCGGCCTGATGTGGGCGCTTTACCACTACCCGCTGATGCTGTTTGGTGATTATACCCAGGGCGCGCCGCTGTGGTTTGGACTGGTGACAAATACCCTGGTACTGCTGGCGCTGGCTTTTATCCAAACCTGGCTGCGCTTGCATTCCGGCAGCATTTGGCCGGTAGTTTTGGCGCACACAGTCTGGAACATCCTGATATTTTATGTGTTTGACCCTATCACCCGTCCAACTTCGCTCACCATATATCTGGTGGGCGAGAAGGGGGCCATCACTGCCCTGATTGTTATCGCCTGTGCCCTGCTGTTCTGGCAATTACACCGGCAACCCATTAAACATAACCCCGGCCCCGGCGCTGGCCGGTGAAGTTTATCAACGGCTTCATTTGATCCCTCACCGCATTGACCGGATTGACAAGCGGCGTGGCTGGGAGGCGCGGGCCCAAAAATATGGGTACTCACCATCCGGCCCATCTACATAGTTTCCCCGATGGTAAGGCCACTTTTTTGGCCTAAACTCAGAACCAAAATGATTAGGACTTACGCAGTTGGATAAAAACAGGACACAGATGAACATAGATTCCACAGATTATGTCAAAAAATATTTAGAAATCTGTGTTTACACTTGCGCCGCACGCAGTGCAGGTGTCTGTGAAATCTGTGTCCCATTTCTCTATAGCCCTGGTCAACTGCGTAACTCCTGATGATATAAAAACAGGAGATTATTGTTTATGAACCAGAAATTCTTAATCAAAAAAGGAGCAGCGCTTGCTCTTCGCCTGGCCGCCGGGTTGGGCCTGATGATCGCCCTTGTGAGTCTGATGGCCCTGTCCGCCGCCCCAGTGGCCGCCGAAATTCCACCGGGGAACAACCAGGGGCATCAGCTTTACCTGCCGCTGGTAATCAAAAGCGACGGCAACGCCGCCCCAACCGGTCCCTATACTGAAATGTTAAAAAAAGTGCAGCAAAACTGTGCGACCACCGGCTTTAATCAACTGTGCGTGGCTAATGGGCAGGTTGCGGTGCAGCCCGAGGCCGGCGCAACAACAACCAACCAGGCCGGTTCGATATCCGACCTGGCCGGAGTACAGAGCTTGAGTTTAACGTCAGCCGGGACTGATCCACGGCAGTGGAGCATTGCCTGGCTGCGTTTGCGGGCCGACTCTGACCTGCCCGATCAGGCGTTGAACATTCTGGCCGTGGGTAATGTTCAGATCACCAACATCGCTCTCCTTGGAAGCCAAACCGGTGTGACGGATACGGTTGTGCTGCCCAGCCTCCAATTTGAAAGCAATCCGATTCCTGGCGTGGCCAAAGAGGGCAGCAGCGGTTTGATTGTGATCAACCCCAGCCCGGAAGAGCTGCTGTCACTCACGCTCAACAGCGCAGAAGTGACCCTCGGTTCCACGGCGCTGGCGCAGGCGCAACCGGGCCAGCTACTGACCGTAACAATGGCGACCGGAACCTCGCTGACCCAGGCTGGCGGCGACGGCAGCAGCGCCATTAAAAACCAGCAGGTCAGCGTGCCGCTCAATCAGGCCGGGCAGGCCGCCGGCTCGCCCGCGCCGACAACGGCGATAGATCCGCTGAAATATGTTTTTTCTGATGCGTTCACCGATGAACCGGATCATGAGTTGGGAGCTTCGGTGCTGCGAAAGTTGAACCGGTCCATTGATCGCTGCCTGAACAACGAGCCTCGTTATGTTTACAACGTGCTGTTCTGGACTCACATCATCGAAACAAAACCGGCCCTTAAAGCTCAAATCGCCCCCGACAAACTGGCAGAAGCTTATAACCGGGCGCCCAACTGCCTCACCTTTGAGGTTCATTTCTGGTCATACGTGATCACCAAATCTGCCTATCATAGTCAAGACAGCACAATTTCTGACAAGCCTGAAACGATAAAAGTTCAATTTTATCCCGCCGGCGGTTTTATGATGTCGGGCACCAACGACACGCTGGATTACGAAGCATATCATTACACCCCGCTGGTGGCCGCCTGTCCCATCAGCACCGAAACCACCCCCGGCCGGCTGATGGTTTCGGATGGAACTTTGAAAATCGCGGTTAACAAGGTGCGGGTGTCGCTGGACTTGCAGGTGCGTGACCAGCCGGCCGACCGGGCCTTGCTCAACTGTCCCTCCGTTCCGCCGCTGGTTCTGGCCCAAAACCACTGGGTAACCGTGTTTTATCATCTCCACGAAGGCTTCCGGCCGGGTTCGGATTTGCATAGTTTTCGCTTTGATTGGGATATGGCAGCTAAATATGGTTTCAGCCTTGGCAGGTACAACACTCAAAAAGCCGAAGCCGAGTTTGCCTTTGAGGGTGAAACTAATGTGGGGCTGATTCATTTTCCAAACGGCATGAATTAACCAGCGCTGGCCGGGCGACAAAGTCGCCCGGCCAGCGCCTTTTTTGCGGCACCCCACTTAAATTACTTTTGTCGTGCGCCTTACTTTGGGTTATGATTGGGGCGATTATTCCACCGTCATCAAAGAGGAGGCACTATGGCGCAGCACAGTTTGGCAGGCAAACCGGCTCCCCGCGAGCTGCTCACCAACATCCCCCGGCTGATTTCGGCGTATTACATCCGCCAGCCCGACCCCGCGAATCCCGCTCACGAAGTGGCGTTTGGCACATCGGGCCACCGCGGCACATCTCTCAAAAATAAGTTCAACGAAAATCACATTCTGGCTATCAGCCAGGCGTTGTGCGAACTGCGACAGCAGCAGGGGATCACCGGCCCGCTGTTCATCGGCATGGACACCCACGCCCTGTCTGAGCCGGCGCTGATCTCGGCCATTGAGGTGTTTGCCGCCAACGGCGTCAACGTGGTGGTTCAAAAAGGGCTGGGCTACACCCCCACGCCGGTTATTTCGCACGCCATTCTCACCGGCAACGCCGGTAAAAGCAGCGGTCTGGCCGATGGCGTGGTCATCACCCCCTCGCACAACCCGCCGGATGACGGTGGTTTCAAGTACAACCCGCCTTCCGCCGGCCCCGCCGATACCAGCACCACTAAAGCGGTGCAGGATCGGGCCAACCAGATTTTGCGCGATGGGCTGAAGGCCGTGAAGCGCATGCCGTTTGAGCGGGCTATGCAGGCCGATAACGTGCATGAATACGACTACATCACCCCCTACGTGTCCGGCCTGAAAAACGTCATCAATTTGGAAGCCATCGCCGCCGCCGGGCTGAACATTGGGGTTGACCCGATGGGCGGCGCGGGGATTGCTTTTTGGGACCCCATCGCCGAGATGTACGGGTTAAAGCTCAACGTTGTCAATCGCGCCGTCGATCCCACTTTTTCATTTATGACCGTGGACAAAGACGGCAAAATCCGCATGGACTGCTCTTCACCCTACGCCATGGCCAGCCTGATTGGCCTGAAAGATCAGTTTGACATTGCCTTTGGCAACGACCCCGACTACGACCGGCACGGCATTGTGACCAAAAGTGTGGGGTTGATGAACCCCAACCACTACCTGGCTGTGGCCATTTGGTATCTGTTCCAAAACCGGCCCGGCTGGCGCGCCGATGCCGCCGTGGGTAAAACGCTGGTTTCCAGCTCGATGATTGACCGCGTGGCGGCGCATTTGGGGCGCAAACTCAGGGAAGTGCCGGTCGGCTTTAAATATTTTGTCGATGGCCTGATCGACGGCAGCTACGGCTTTGGCGGCGAAGAGAGCGCCGGCGCGTCGTTTTTGCGCCACAACGGCGCGGTCTGGACCACCGACAAGGACGGTATCATTTTGGATTTGCTGGCCGCCGAAATTACCGCTGTCACCGGCCGCGACCCCGGCGAGCATTACCGGGCGCTCGAAGCGCAGTTTGGCAGCCCGGTGTACGAGCGCATGGACGCCCCGGCCAACGGGCCGCAAAAAGCGGTGCTGTCCAACCTGTCGCCGGAGATGGTGGAAGCCACCAGCCTGGCCGGGGAAAAAATCATCGCCAAACTGACCCACGCCCCCGGCAACGGCGAAGCCATCGGCGGGCTGAAGGTGGTTACGGACAACGGCTGGTTTGCCGCCCGTCCTTCCGGTACGGAGGAAATCTACAAAATCTACGCCGAAAGCTTCAAAGGCAACGAGCATCTGAAGCAGGTTCAGGTTGAAGCTCAGCAGATTGTCTCGGCGGCGTTCAAAGCGGCGGGACTGTAGGCAGTAATCAGTAGTCAGAGTACAGAATCCAGAGAATTACGTTTTACGTTTTGGCTCATGTTTAGCAAAGTAGGTCGGGCTTGCAGCCCGACAGTGCGCAGCCTCCCCAGGGGACGGGTGAAAATGGAGTCCAAAACTGCAGTTTTGGACTCCTGCCGCAAAGTTTTAGAAACCGGGACAGGAATCATCTAACCCTAACTCCTGACCCCTGAATCCTATTTTCACAGGAGTTTTTTATGCACGTTAATCCATCCATTTTTAAAGCCTACGACATCCGGGGCATTTACCCTGCCGATTTGAACGAGGACGTTGGTTATGCTATTGGCCGCGCTTTTGCCAGCTTTTTGCAGGTTGACACCGTCATCGTTGGGCGCGATATGCGCCTGTCCGGCCCGGCCATGTTCGATGCCGTGACTCGCGGGCTGATGGACCAGGGCGCGGACGTGATCAACATTGGCATGGTCAGCACTGACCAGTACTACTACGCCTGCGCCACACTGGGCCACGCCGGGATGATGGTTACCGCCTCGCACAACCCGGCCCAGTACAGCGGCTTTAAAATGGTGCGCAAAATGCCCCAACTCCTCAGCGGCGATGAAGGGATTCAGGATTTACGGCGTATTGTGGAAAATGACGACTTTGCCCCGGCTGCCCGCAAAGGCAAAATGACCGATATCGATCTCAGCGAGGAGTTTGTGCAGATGGTGGTCAGCCTGGTTGATGCCGAGGCATTGGCCAACCTCAAAGTCATCGCCGATACCGGCAACGGCATGGTTGGCCCCATTCTCAAACGGGTGTACGACCGCCTGCCAACCGTCGATCTGACCGGCATGTACCTTGACCCCGACGGCAGCCTGCCCAACCACGGCCTTGACCCGCTCCAGCCCGAAAACCGGGCCGAATTGCAGGCGCGCGTTGTCGCCGAAGGCGCGGATGTCGGCTTTGCCTTTGACGGCGACGGCGACCGCTTTTTCACCATCGATGACCGCGGCGAGTTTGTCTCCGGCGATTTTCTGACCGCGCTGATGGGCCAGTACTATTTGGAAAAATATCCCGGCAGCAACATTGTGTACGATGTGCGGGCCAGTTGGGCCGTGCCGGATCTCATCACTGCCGCCGGCGGCACGCCGCTGATGGAACGGGTGGGCCACGCGTTTATCAAGCGCCGCATGTCGCAGGAAAACGCCGTTTACGGCGGCGAAGTGACCGGCCACTACTATTTTAAAGATTTCTTTTTTGCCGACTCCGGCATTATTCCTTCGCTCATTATTTTGGAAATGCTCTCCAAAAAACGGACCAGCCTGTCGGGGCTGCTCAGCCAGCTCGAGGCCAAATATTTTATCTCCGGCGAAATCAACACCCGCATTGCCGGCGACCCCCAGGCCAAAATGGAGGAACTGGCCCAAATTTACACCGCCGGCAAAGTAGAATGGT
This sequence comes from uncultured Caldilineaceae bacterium, assembly GCA_964407935.1. Taxonomy (GTDB): domain Bacteria; phylum Chloroflexota; class Anaerolineae; order 4572-78; family J111; genus J095. The sequence goes on along the minus strand of CAYOXS010000053.1, from coordinate 8,779 downwards.
TCGACGGCGTATCGGTTACCTTTGACGACTGGCACTTTAACGTGCGCCCCTCCAACACCGAACCGCTGCTGCGCCTGAACCTGGAAGCCACCTCCCAGGCGCTGATGGAACAAAAACGCGACGAGGTGCTGGACATCATTCGCCGCTGAGTGCAGGGCCAACCGTGATCAAACTACTGCGTTGGATTGAGGCTACCGGCAAACCGCTGGCCGAGGTACACATCCCGGACCGCGAGCTGGCCTGGCGCGGTTTTGTGCTGAACACCGTGCTGCTCAGCCTTATTTTTTTTACCGCCGTTTATTTTCTACTCAACGTGGCCTTCTGGTTTTTTGGCCTCGATGAAGGCTCGGCGGTAGCGACGTTTGTTGGCGTGTTTGTCTTTTTGGGGATTTACCAGGTTTCGCGCCAATTCAGCGTGCAACTGGCCATTTATCTGTTCAGCGCGTTCAGCATCGTCATCAGTTTTGTGCTGAGCATTGGCTGGGGCGTGGCCGATATTTCTACCAACGCCTTTTATGTGATGGCCATTTTTGAAAACAGCATTCTGCTGCGCGGCCGGCCCTTTTTTTTGGTGCTGGGCACACTGGTGCTGGGTTACCTGCTGCTGGGGCTGGCCGAACTGGCTGGCCTGTTTACCCCGCTCTTTTTTACCGTGCTCACGGCCAATGTGATCAACGTAACCGTGATCCTGACCTTTTTAACCCTGCTGGGACTGATTACCTCGCGGTTGATTGACCAGATGCTTGCGGCGCAGGTAGCCGAAGCCAGCCGCCGCCAGGAGCTGGAAAGCCGCGCCCGCATTGCCGCCGAAATCCAGCTAAAAATGCTGCCCGACAACCCGCCGGAATCGGCCAATTACGACATCGCCGGGCTGTCCATCCCGGCCCGTGATGTGGGCGGCGATTTTTACAATTACCACCTGCTGCCCAACGGCGACCTGGCCGTAATCATTGGCGATGTGACCGGCAAAGGCATGCCCGCCGCCCTGCTGATGGCCGTGACCACCGGCATGATCGACAGCCTTATCCCGGCGGCCAAAGAACCGGGCCAGTTTCTGTCGGTAGTGGCCAGCCGGCTGCACAAACACAGCCGCGATAGCGGCCTCAACGCCGCCTGCCTGGTGGCGTTTTTCAATGGCACTCACCTGCGCGTGGCCAACGCCGGCTGCATCAGCCCGGTGATTCGACGCAACGGCGGCCAGCTCGAATGGCTGGAAGTCGGCGGGCTGCCGATGGGGGTCAAACAAATCCCCGACGCTTACCGCCAGGTTGAAACCCGCTTTTTCCCCGGCGACTGGGCCATCTTTACCACCGATGGTGTGGTCGAGTCGATGGATGGGGCGCGCCAACTGCTGGGGTTCAAAGCGTTGGAAGCAATTGTTGCCCGCGCTCCCACCCACAGTGCTCACGCCATGCGCCAGCACATCATTGAGCAGGTGCAGCGCTACCAGGGCGCGCAAGATCAGCACGACGATTTTACGGTAGTGGTTGTTCACGCCACAGAAAGTAACTATGCTGCGTAACTTTTTTATTCAACTTTCCACCAGCGAATCCGCGCGCAATTTTACCACCCATTTTGGTCCCGCCCGGCAGTTGGCCCGCCGTTTTGTGGCCGGTGAAACGCTCGACGAGGCGGTGGCGGTGGTCAAAGAACTGAACAGCCGGGGCATCAAAGCCATTCTCAATCACGTTGGCGAAAGCGTCACCACCCCGGCCGAGGCCAGCGCCGCCGCCGATGAATTTCAAACCATTCTCCAGCGCATTCGCGCCGAAAAGCTGGACGCCGATATTTCGCTCAAACCGTCGCACGTGGGGCTGGGCTTTGGCCGCGATTTTTGCTTTGAAAATGTGGCCGGTGTGGTAAAAACCGCCCGTGATCTGGGCATCTCGGTAGAAATGGACATCGAAGCCAGCCCGGATGTGGATGACACGCTGGCCATTTACTACCACCTGCTCGATACCTTTGGCAGCGACATCCGGCAGGCCATCCAAACGTATCTGTTCCGCACCCCGGCCGACGTGCAAAAAATCATCGGGGCCGGCGGCGGTATCCGGCTGGTGAAAGGCGCGTATCAGGAATCGCCGGCCATTGCCTACCAGCGCCGCGATGAAATCCGGCAGGCCTCATTCCGGGTGATCGAGATGATGCTGTCGCCGGAGGCGGTGGCCAAAGGCGCGTATCTGGCTCTCGGCTCGCACGACCCGGTGCTCATCGAAGCGCTGCTGCGCACGGCCAGTCGGCGCGGCCTGTCGCCAAAACAGTTTGAAATTCAGATGCTGCTGGGCATTCGCCGTGATGAGCAGCAGCGGCTGGCGGATTTGGGCTACCAGGTGCGGGTGTACGTGCCTTTTGGCCAGGCCTGGTATCCCTATTTTATGCGCCGCCTGGCCGAAAGGCCGGCCAACGTCTTTTTCATCGGCCGGGCGTTTTTGGGGGCGTAGGAATAAAGGATGAAGGATGA